>CP071065.1:8206666-8552500 GCA_017164015.1 Nostoc sp. UHCC 0702 | reverse complement strand
CAGCTGCTTGCCGCTACTGCTTCTACCTACGACGGAACGCTCCCCTACCGATTTATCGTTATAACAAATCCCACAGCTTCGGTACATCGCTTAGCCCCGTTCATTTTCGGCGCGAGAGCGCTTGACTAGTGAGCTATTACGCACTCATTATAGGGTGGCTGCTTCTAGGCAAACCTCCTAGTTGTCTGTGCACTCTCACCTCCTTTATCACTTAGCGATGATTTGGGGACCTTAGCTGGTGGTCTGGGCTGTTTCCCTCTTGACGATGAAGCTTATCCCCCACCGTCTCACTGGCAATGTGTGCTCTGGGTATTCTGAGTTTGTCTCGATTTGGTACCGGTCTCCCAGCCCGCACCGAAACAGTGCTTTACCCCCCAGGTATAATCATTACCGCTGCGCCTAAACACATTTCGGGGAGAACCAGCTAGCTCCTGGTTCGATTGGCATTTCACCCCTAACCACAGCTCATCCGCCGATTTTTCAACATCGGTCGGTTCGGACCTCCACTTGGTGTTACCCAAGCTTCATCCTGGCCATGGTTAGATCACCAGGGTTCGGGTCTATAAACACTGATTAACGCCCTTTTCAGACTCGCTTTCGCTTTGGCTCCGGCATTCTCGCCTTAACCTACCAGTGCCTATAAGTCGCCGGCTCATTCTTCAACAGGCACGCGGTCAGACGTTTAATCGTCCTCCCACTGCTTGTAAGCTGACGGTTTCATGTTCTATTTCACTCCCCTATCGGGGTTCTTTTCACCTTTCCCTCGCGGTACTGGTTCACTATCGGTCACACAGTAGTATTTAGCCTTACGAGATGGTCCTCGCTGATTCACATGGGATTCCTCGTGCCCCATGCTACTCGGGATTCAGCTACTATCTAGTCAGTTTTCAACTACAGGACTTTCACCTTCTTTGGTGCAGTATTTAGCTGCTTCGTCTAACCTCTAGATTCGATATCGCTGTCCCACTACCCCAAGAAGTAAACCTCTTGGTTTAGGCTGTTCCCCGTTCGCTCACCACTACTTAGGGAATCTCTATTGATTTCTTTTCCTCTAGCTACTAAGATGTTTCAGTTCGCTAGGTTCGCTCATACCTGTCTATATATTCAACAGGCTGTAACTTGGGTTGCCCCATTCGGATATCTCCGGCTCAATGTTTGCTTCCAACTCCCCGGAGCTTTTCGTCGGTAACCACGTCCTTCTTCGCCTCTGTGTGCCTAGGTATCCACCGTCAGCCCTTATTAGCTTGACCACTTTCAACAATTGGTGTTCACCACTGCATACACAATCTCTTCAATTATTTGAATGTCTGTGTCTGCCTGCTATTTTCGCGTTACTATGCAGTTTTCAAGGTTCTGGCTGAGATTTATTCCCAGCAGTCTGACATCACTATTTCAATGTCATGTTGCTGAATTTTTTCTCTACTTTTTACAGGTGGAGGTTAGCGGACTCGAACCGCTGACATCCTGCTTGCAAAGCAGGCGCTCTACCAACTGAGCTAAACCCCCAGATAACTAGTTATGAGTTTTTAGTTCTTAGTTATGAGTTTTTATACTCTTAACTTTTTACTGTTTACTCCTAACTTTTTTCAGGTGGGCCATCCTGGACTCGAACCAGGGACCTCACCCTTATCAGGGGTGCGCTCTAACCACCTGAGCTAATAGCCCATATCGAACCAAATATAGTTTGAAAGCTCTTCACAAATAGTTGCGACCGACCTAGGTTTGACCATCTCAATCATCTATTTACTATTTGCTTTCGATTCTTGAGTGGATTAGGTCTCCCTAAAAGGAGGTGATCCAGCCACACCTTCCGGTACGGCTACCTTGTTACGACTTCACCCCAGTCACCAGCACTGCCTTAGGCATCCTCCTCTTTTGACAGTTGGAGTAATGACTTCGGGCGTTGCCAGCTTCCATGGTGTGACGGGCGGTGTGTACAAGGCCCGGGAACGAATTCACTGCAGTATGCTGACCTGCAATTACTAGCGATTCCTCCTTCACGCAGGCGAGTTGCAGCCTGCGATCTGAACTGAGCTCCGGTTTACGGGATTTGCTTGCTATCGCTAGCTCGCTGCCCTCTGTCCGGAGCATTGTAGTACGTGTGTAGCCCAAGACGTAAGGGGCATGCTGACTTGACGTCATCCCCACCTTCCTCCGGTTTGTCACCGGCAGTCTCTCTAGAGTGCCCAACTTAATGCTGGCAACTAAAAACGAGGGTTGCGCTCGTTGCGGGACTTAACCCAACATCTCACGACACGAGCTGACGACAGCCATGCACCACCTGTGTTCGCGCTCCCGAAGGCACTTGAAGCTTTCACCTCAATTCGCGACATGTCAAGTCTTGGTAAGGTTCTTCGCGTTGCATCGAATTAAACCACATACTCCACCGCTTGTGCGGGCCCCCGTCAATTCCTTTGAGTTTCACACTTGCGTGCGTACTCCCCAGGCGGGATACTTAACGCGTTAGCTACGGCACGGCTCGGGTCGATACAAGCCACGCCTAGTATCCATCGTTTACGGCTAGGACTACTGGGGTATCTAATCCCATTCGCTCCCCTAGCTTTCGTCCCTCAGTGTCAGTTGCGGCCTAGCAGAGCGCTTTCGCCACCGGTGTTCTTCCTGATATCTACGCATTTCACCGCTACACCAGGAATTCCCTCTGCCCCGAACGCACTCTAGTCATGTAGTTTCCACTGCCTGTATCTAGTTGAGCTAGACGCTTTGACAGCAGACTTACATCACCACCTGCGGACGCTTTACGCCCAATCATTCCGGATAACGCTTGCATCCTCCGTATTACCGCGGCTGCTGGCACGGAGTTAGCCGATGCTGATTCCTCAGGTACCGTCATTGTGTTCTTCCCTGAGAAAAGAGGTTTACAACCCAAGAGCCTTCCTCCCTCACGCGGTATTGCTCCGTCAGGCTTTCGCCCATTGCGGAAAATTCCCCACTGCTGCCTCCCGTAGGAGTCTGGGCCGTGTCTCAGTCCCAGTGTGGCTGATCATCCTCTCAGACCAGCTACTGATCGTCGCCTAGGTGCGCTCTTACCACACCTACTAGCTAATCAGACGCGAGCTCATCTTCAGGCAATAAATCTTTTACCCCTTGGGGCACATCCGGTATTAGCCACTGTTTCCAGTGGTTGTCCCCGACCTGAAGCTAGATTCTCACGCGTTACTCACCCGTCCGCCACTGTGTCCGAAGACACCGTTCGACTTGCATGTGTTAAGCATACCGCCAGCGTTCATCCTGAGCCAGGATCAAACTCTCCGTTTTGAAGTGTTTGCTTTATAGCTCTATCTTGACTGTAATATTTATCCACCTCAGCCTGGTGCTTCAATTTACTTGACGCCGCCTACTTGTGGTATAATCGCTTTCAAACTATAATATTTTCATGGTTCGGTTGCCTCCCGGATTGCACTCTCGTGCGCTCTGTGTTCGGCACTTATCCAATATAACTAACCTCCCCAACTCTGTCAACTCTTTTTCCTCTTTTTTGGAAAAATTATTTTCTTGTCCGCTAAAACTCCCCACAGCGCTGGGTTGTGAGCAACAATGGTGTATGCTCATTGCTGAATATGGAGGTATTGGCGTGATTTTTCAGTCGTTAATTCTCCAGCACTGTAGGTATTGAAAAAGGGGCAGACATTAAATAAATGTCTGCCCCTCGCATGATTGTGCTTGTATGTTGTATGTGGGTGGTATATTGGGGCTTGCCCTTGCGCTTTTAGTCCTATGTGACAACGCGAAAGACATTTATGAAGTGATGCCTTGTGGCAAGCTGACTGGTAAATGCGATCGCTGATGACGAGCCATTGTGCTGTCAGGTTATTCCATTGCAGAACGGAACGCAGGAGCAGGGAAGAGAGTTTGCAAACCAGCCAGCCTATCACTTAAGGATTCTGGGGCATAATTCCAAAGGCTTTCGTAGTAGAAGAAGGCTACGCCCAAACCTCGTGCTTGAGCAGCACGCACCTGAGACTGAATTTGTTGGATTGGAACTGGACGATTTCGCAACCCTGCCATGATACCAATGCCAGTAGGTATCACTTGTTGCGCTTCTTGAATTTCTGAGCGAGAAATATTAGCAATAAAACTTTGCAAATCAGGACGGTAAATTTGCACAATTAGCTCGTCCACAATATTTAGCCGCATCCAAGTAAGCCAGTCTTGTAGCTGAAACTTGTAGGCAAAGTCGTAGTAATTGGGAGCAACAGAGAAAATCGCTTTGTTGTTTCTCTGTTTAACAGCTTGGTTGAGTTTTACCATAAACGCCGTGATTTTATCTGCTCGCCAGCGCACCCATTCTGTATCTTCAGGATTAGTAGGAGGATTTTTCTGAGTTTCCTGAGTGTACAATTTAACTGTATACGGATCGTAGCCAAATTCACGGGGCAAACTCATGTGATCGTCAAACTGAATGCCATCAGCATCATATTGAGTGACGGCTTCCAGGACGAGACTGGTAATAAACTGCTGCACTTCTGGATGAAATGGATTGAGCCACATGACTTCACCAGCTGCGCTAATCGAAGTTTGGCTACCATCCCGCTTTTGCGTGAACCACTCCGGATGATTCAATGACAGTTCTGAGGTTGGAGGAGCCATCAACCCAAACTCAAACCAGGGAATTACAAATAGGCTTTGGCGATGAGCTTGGGCAATAATGTCTGCTAGAATGTCATGTCCATCAGAGCCACGGAAGACAAAGGGTTGGATGCCTGTACTTCGTGCTACAGCACTGGGATACATTACATAACCGGAATTCCACACTACTGGATAAATTGTATTGAAGTTTAGTTGTCGCAATTGACTCACGGCATCTTGTACTTTGGCACGATCCTTGAGAGTGTCAAAATCATTATTGGTCATCCAAACCCCACGAATTTCTTGACGGGGTATCTGCGCGATCGCACTCGAAGTGAAACTGTTCACCGACAATACTGTGACGAACGATATCAATATAAAAATTGGAAACAGATTCTTGAGTGATGTCTTTTTAATGATTCTACTTTTGAAGGAACGCTGTAGTCTAAGGAGGGGAAATGCCATTTGCTTCAACTCCGCAAAGCCTTTGAGCAGTTCTTTTTGGAGGACATCAACTCTATCGTACTGCTTCAAAGCAGGGCGTCTATACCGCCAACCCTGGAAAATGAAACTTAATTTCATAGGTTTGAACAATTTGTTAGCTACCCACACTTGTCATCGCAAACTTTGATCACAGAACTTCCTAACCTGATAGTCTACGAGCATTTTTGCTTACTAGAAAATTGGTTAGTTAGTACTTGTCCATTGAATGCAACGCATCGAAATTTTGCCTCACATAAATAAACTGAAGCAGATTTAGCACACCAACATCAACATTGACGTAGATAGTAGCTCATTAGTGCCTTACAAAGCTTTAGTTAAAGGCAAAGGCTGAATTTAAGAATAAATATACTACCTCTACCAAAAAACTGTATTTATACTGAACAAAAAGTTTTATCTAGTACGATAAAACTTACTTATATAGAAATTTTGGTGTGCATTGCCCTTGTGCAACTTCAATCTAATTACATATATACAAAGCAGCCTGCTGTCATGCTAATTCATAATTCCTAATTAGGAAAGTTAGATTTTATCTATGTAACATTGTTTGTACCTGTAGCCTGATTTGGAGAAATTGGTATTAGGAATCTAAGTTAATTTAAATACACACAGCATAAGTTGAGGGCGATCGCTACATTTCTGTTGTGATTGATGAAAAAATAGCTTAATCATTATATATCTATGAATTATGAACGGATTAAACATGAATTAGACAACTCCCCCAGTATCAAGCTGTTGCGGAGTAAAAATGCTTGTTTGGTTTTGAGTTTTCTACACGGACAATTTAAGGTAACTCAACGAGTTTCCATTCCCCAGTCGGAGATGGAAATCAAGTTGGGAGATTATCTAGAGTCTCTTCGGGAAATTGAGATAAATGATTACCCAGGCTCGTCAAGCCACTATCTCAATGAGTGGTGTGAAGCAAAACTACTTCGGAAAACCTTTGAAAGTGGCAGTGACGATCCCATTTTTACTCTAACTCCGGCAACAGAAAAAGTAATTGGATGGCTGGAGGATTTACAAAAACGTGAATTTGTGGGGACAGAATCACGATTTTTGCAAATATTTTCATTACTCAAAGAAATCCGGGATAACAGTACAACAGATGTAGAAATGCGGATTGCTCAATTGGAG
Source organism: Nostoc sp. UHCC 0702 (assembly GCA_017164015.1). Lineage (GTDB taxonomy): Bacteria > Cyanobacteriota > Cyanobacteriia > Cyanobacteriales > Nostocaceae > Amazonocrinis. Next base: position 8,546,278 of record CP071065.1, on the reverse strand, counting down.
AGCGATCGCGATCACATCCAACAAGAAATTGATCAGATTCGACAGACAGGCTCGTTTACTCGCCATAACCAAACTCAATTGCAAGAGAGGTTTCAGTGGGCAAATCAAGTGGCTAATCAGTTAATAAGAGATTTTGCAGAAATCAAAGAAAACTTTCAAAAGTTAACTCACACAGTGCAAGAAGCTCAACTGCAATCAAATACTCGTAAAGGCTTTATAATTGGTCGAGTTTTAGATGTTGATAAAGAGTTGAAAGAATCCGACCAAGGACGGAGTTTCTATACTTTTTGGAACTTCTTGACGTCGGAAACTAAGCGACAAGAACTAAAATCTTTAATTGAAGCGGTCTACAACTTAGAAGATTTGCGTCCGTTAACCAAAGAGCATACCCTGTTGCGTCGAATTGAGCGCAGCTTGAAAAATGCAGCGCAAGATATTGTAGAGTCAAACTCCCAGTTAGCGGAAAAAATGCGTCAGATGTTAAACGAACGCAACCTTTTAGAAAATCGACGAGTAGCTGAATTAATTACGGAGATCCAACGCCTGGCGCTGCAAGTTGCCAATCAAGGGGCTGTCAAGGAAGATTTTTTGGTGCTTGAAGAAGTGAAAGTAAAGCTAGTTCTGGCGCGTCCTCTACATCCTTTAGAAACATCAGAAATTTTCATCTCTACAATTGATTTTAATAATTTGGCAGAGGTAAATCTAGATGAAGAAATAATGGATATCTATCATCAGTTTTATGTAGATCAAGCAGCACTTATTCAACATCTCGACCAAGTTCTAGAACATCGTTTAGAAATCACTTTGGCAGAGTTGGTAAAACTGTATCCTGTCGAACAAGGATTGTCAGAAATCGTTGCTTATTTGGCGATCGCTACAAAATATGAGCAACATGACGTTGATGATAGTACAATTGAATACATTCACTTTACAGGCGTAGAACCTGAAAAACAGTTTCATCTTAGCTTACCGCAAGCTTTGGGGGAGTTTGATGCCAGTGATGCTACAGGGCGTTTGGTGTTAAATATCGAAAAAATTAGAGATTTGTTAAAACCTTATCTACCAGAAGGGAATAATGAAGAAAAGTTCAGGCGTGAGGTAGATAGGTTAGTGAATAGGGTGGTAGATTTGAAATTTTTGAGAGAACTTTCTGGACAAGACGGAAACTATGAAGTCCGTCCTATCCTGAAAGCTAAGATTGATGCCGATACCCTTACTCGTTTAAAGGAAAAGTTAGAGAAATATGCAACTCCTGCTGCCAATTGAAGATCATGATGATTCAGATGGTTTCGCTCTAGCAGGCTTTCGTCTACAGCGGTTTGAAGTGTTGAACTGGGGAACCTTTGATCAACGTCCTTGGGAAATGAAGTTGGCAGGAAAGACGACCCTACTAACTGGAGAAAATGGTTCTGGTAAGTCTACTTTAGTTGATGGGCTGCTGACGTTACTAGTGCCAAATAAACGACGTAAGTATAATCAAGCCTCTAGTACAACGGGCAAAAAAGAGCGGGATGAAAAAAGCTATGTACAGGGTGCTTACAGTCGAATTCGTGTAGAAGAATCCTCTGGTTTAAAACCCCAATTACTCCGAGATAAGGGAAAACACTCAGTTATACTTGCCTATTTTTATGATGTGGTGAGTCAACAAAAACTAACTCTTGCCCAAGTGCTATGGATAGACGAAGGGTTGGTAAAAAAGTTTTTTGTGGTTGCCGATGATGAATTGGTGATCAAGTTACATTTTGCTCAATTTAATCATATTTCAGACTTAAAAAAACGTCTGAAAGCAATGGAAATAGAAATTTTTGATGATTTTACCAAATATAGCCAACACTTTCGCAAACGATTGGGTTTAGAGTCAGAAAAAGCGTTGGATTTATTTAATCAAACAGTCACTATTAAAGAAATCGGAGGTTTGAATGACTTTGTTCGCAATCACATGCTAGAAAAGATGGATGTTCAAACCGAAATTGACAAACTATTAAAAAATTTTAAAGATTTAACAGGTTGCTATAATGTAATTCAAAAAGCTCGAAAACAATTAGAAGCTCTTAGCCCATTGATAGAAGAGGCAGAAAAGTATACGCAACAGCAACAAAGTATTGATAACTTACAACAACTACAAGATGTTGCTCCTGCTTATTTTGCTCAACGTAAATATGAGTTGTTAGAGTTAGAAATTCGGAAAATAGACCAGAAATTGACTCAAGTACAACATAGCCTAGATGAAAGCGATCGCATATTAGAAAATCTGCATCAACAAAAGGATGATTTGAAGGCTGCGATTCGTCAAGATAGTGTTGGACAACGTTTGGAAGAACTGAAACGAGAAATTGAACAAAAACAAAAAGAACTAAAGTCTAAGCAGCATAAAGCAGAAGAATACAATCGTTTAGCACAGTCATTAAACTTGCCACAGTACAGCGATAGTGCTAAGTTTTATACTGCTCAAACTAAAGCAAAAGAAGATATTCAGCGCGAAATTAAAGCAGCTTTGCAAAACTTGGAAACGCAACGCGATGAGCAAATAATTCAAGTTCAAGAATTAAAAAATCAACAAGCAAAACTCGATACTGAGTTAAAATCTCTACGCCAACGTACAAGCCAGATACCTGAAAACAACCTGGAAATTCGCAATCATCTTATTCGTGATTTGAACTTAGATGAAACTGATTTACCGTTTGTGGGAGAACTCTTACAAGTGCGTACAGAAGAACACGAATGGGAAGGGGCTATTGAACGGCTATTGAGAGGCTTTGGCTTATGCGTTCTAGTACCAGAACAGCATTACCGTAGGGTTAATGCATATGTGAATAAAACCCATTTGCGGGGACGCTTGATTTACTATCAAGTCAAGCCCTCAGCCCTTAATCCGACTCAACGCGCTTTTGAACCACAACAGGTTCCCCATAAGCTAGAAATTAAATCTGGTAATGAAACGTTCTCTCACTGGCTACGAGATCAATTGATGCGTCAGTTTAGCTATGTCTGCTGTGACACAGATGAGCAATTACAGCGCGAAAATCGTGGAATTACTCGCACTGGGCTAATTAAGCATTCAGGAGAAAGACACGAAAAAGACGATCGCAAGCAAATCAGCGATCGCAGCAATTATATTTTAGGCTGGAATAATGCCAACAAAATCAAAGCCATTGAAATAGAATTGCATCAGATAAACAAGCAATTAACCAGTATAGAAAAACTAATTAAGGACATAGAACGACAACGCAATCAACGCCATCAACAAAAATCTTGGCTCCAGGATTTCATCCGCTTTCAAGAGTTTGCAGAAATTGATTGGCATTCTATACAAGACGAGAAAAGCAAACTTATAGAACAGAAACAGCAGCTAGAAGCAAGCTCTGACCATCTCAGACAATTGGAAGCTCAATTCCAAGAAAATCAACATAAAATTAAACAATTTGATAGCCAGTGTAAGAGTTTAATTGAAGAAATTGGGACTCAAAAAAGCAAGCGTCAAGATGCACAAAGAGATCAATTATTCTGTACAAATCAATTCAATCAAGTTGCTCCCCAATTAATTGAAACATTTACCTTTCAAATGGAGAGTAAGCTAAGAGGCTATTCATGGATTTTAGAAAAGATTTATGAAAACGAGAAGAGTATTCGAGATTCACTTTCAAAAAATATTGATCTGGAAAAAAAGAAGCAAGATGATTATGAAAAATCAATTTCTAGGCAGATGTATGCTTTTAGTAAGGAATTTCCAGAAATAACTGCTGATATAGGAACTACTCTGGATTTTCTGGAAGAATATTGTAAATTGAAAGAAAAAATAGAGCATCATGATTTACCTCAGCATGAAAAGCGATTTAAAGAAATGATGTCAGACCAAATAATTACACGTATTGGCTTGTTTCAGGATTCTTTGTTCAAACAAGAAGAAGAAATTAAACAAAGTATTTATGATTTAAATGAATCATTGCGTCGAATTAACTACACGGACTCAACTTATATTCAATTACATTGCGAAACAAGCCGTAATCTGGAAATTCGAGACTTTAAGAATGACTTAAAAGATTGCTTTGAAGATGTTGGACAACAAGATATTGAAGATAATGAAGAACGATTTAAAAAGATCCAAACTCGTCTGCTGAAGCGATTTGAAGAAAAAGAAGAAAGATGGAAAAATTTAGTTACAGATGTACGTAATTGGCTAGATTTTTCAGTCAGTGAACGCTATCGAACAGATGATACTGAAAAAGAACATCATACTGACTCATCTGGTAAATCAGGAGGACAAAAAGTCAAGTTAGCTTATACAATATTGGCATCTGCTATCGCCTATCAATTTGGTCTGAATCAACAAGGTATCAAAAGTAAATCATTCAGATTTGTAGTAATTGATGAAGCGTTTAGTAAATCAGATGATAACAATGCCCGTTATGCAATGGAGTTGTTTAAAAACTTAAATTTACAATTACTAGTTGTCACTCCAATGGATAAAATTCATGTAGTTGAATCCTACATTTATTATTTAAATTTTGTATGGAACAAGGAGGGTAAGTGTTCTAAGATTTCCTCATTGTCTATTGAAGAATATCATCAAAATCGTCAGGATAAATTAAATAAAAATCGTGATCAATCCCTCTCAAATCAAGCAGAAGGCTGAAAGCCTCTATCCTCAATTTCTCAGGACAACAATTAGCAATGAACCATTTTTTCCTCAAGTATTTTCTGCGGGAAAGCGTCCAGATAATAATTTTATCGCTTTACGAGAGGCAGTTAATCAACTGCTAAGTGAATCAAAACAAAAACTAGGTTATGGATATATCGTTGAGCTAAAAACACTCAAAACTCGCAAATTTGGTAAACAATCAATACCTCAAATAATTAGAATTGAAACTGAAGTAGATTACTTAAAACTTATTAAGAAGGAAAAAGAATTTGTTCAATTTCAAGTAGATGTAGAGTTGATTCGACTGGAAATTCCTGAACTAGAAACCTGGCTTTATCAAAATCCTTTTAAAATTATTAAATTCGCAGGTTTGTGGGTTGATTTAATCAAAGTTTGTCATTACTTTCAAGCCAATCCGAGACCTCATCTTTATATGCGCGAATTACCAATCAAGGTTCATACTAAGTTTATTGAACATAATGAAGCTATTATTTGCAATCTTTTAGAAGCTATTTTGCCTCCTGAAGTAATTCAGGCGACAGAGGGGGAAAAAAATAATAGAATTTTTGAAAAGCGGTTTTCTTTACGATACAGCGAACCTGTAATACGCTTGAGATTTTTAGATAAAGCCTTACAAACTCAATATAATTTTCCAGTTTCGGATTTTAGTACTTCTATTTCCGAATTGAAGCAACTAAACTTTAAAGAATGTTGCTTGATTATTACCGAAAATTCGATGAATCTTCTAACACTACCATATTTACCCAATAGTTTGGCTATATTTGGTAGTGGCTACGCTATACAAGTACTGAAGTCTGTAGACTGGCTGAATTATTGTCGTATTTTATATTGGGGTGATTTAGATGTTGATGGTTTCAGAATTCTCTCACAGTTGAGATCCTATTTTCCTCACACTATTTCAATAATGATGGATCAAGAAACTTTCAATAACTTTGAGCAATTCACAGTCGATGTGCCTAGTTCAGATAGTAAAAGCTTACTACATTTGACTGAAGAAGAGTATTTGTTATTTTCCTATTTATATGATAATGAAAAACGCTTAGAGCAAGAACACATCAGCCAGGATTATGTTAATCGTTATTTGCTCAATGTATTACAGCAAAAGAGGTTATTTCCAAAAAATGATTGAGTTTCATGAATTAATTATATTTATAAAATTTACCAATATCAAGTTAATCGAACGTTGATTTAATAGATATTATAAGAATAATAACCTCAAGCATAATAATTTAATAATGAGTTTCAGCTAAATTTAAAAATCAGCCTTGTATGGTGGTTCTTCATCCGCTTTCAGATTTTCTTGACTGCAATTGTGTAATCGACAACTTATTTCCTCGCTATTATTATCAAGGGTTTTGTCCTCAAAGTGGTGAATTGGTGAAACTACCCCGCACACCCTTGGTAGAAGCGATCGCTCATAGTTTAATGCAAAAGCTTGCCACAGATGAGCGTTATTCCCATGAGGGCAAGATGTATGGGGTGTTGCTGGTAGAACTGTCTACTGGAGAACAAGGGATACTAAAAGCATTCTCCGGTCTTTTGAATGGTTACAGTATAGTTGACAGTTGGGTGCCAACAATTCCCGGACGAGACGAAGTTGCTTTAGAAGAAGCCCGTACCTTGGCTGAACTGGATGCAATCAAGCAGGAACTCATTACCCTCAAGCAACTTCCAGAACGACAGCAATATCAAACTGGGTTTGGGGAATTTGAGCAGCAGTTGCAAGCAATGAGCCATCGCCATCAACATTGCAAACATCAACGACATGAAAAACGTCAGATACTGTGCGAAATGCTCACGGGAACAGCACTCATCAATGCCCTTGAACAACTCGAAAAACAAAGCCGTCAGCAAAAAATTGAGCGGCGACAACTCAAACGTCAACGGGATGAAGCCTTACAGCCACTCAAAGAGTTGATTGCAGCAGTTGATATCAGAATGCGGGAACTAAAACAGCGGCGTCAAGAACTTTCCCGTCAATTGCAGACTCAGATGCACGCCGCTTACTCTATTACGAATTTTTCAGGACAATCGCGATCGCTGCAACAATTAATGCCATCAGGCTCGATACCCACTGGTACAGGAGATTGTTGCGCCCCCAAGCTACTGCATTATGCAGCAACACATAATCTCAAACCTCTGGCAATGGCAGAGTTTTGGTGGGGGCCGCCTTCAGTAAATCAGGCTAAAGTTCAAGGAGAGTTTTATGGCGCTTGTACAGAAAGGTGTCAGCCAATCATGGGGTTTCTGTTGTCGGGATTTCGACCTAACCCCCCTACCCCCTTCCCTACGAGGGAAGGGGGAGAAATCAGTTTACCCATTATTTATGAAGATGAATGGTTGATTGCTGTGAATAAACCTGCTCGACTACTATCTGTACCTGGTCGTTATCGTGACAGCCAAGATAGTGTTTTCAGTCGTTTGCGTCATCTGTTACCTGATGGCATGGCCCTTGCAACTGTGCATCGGTTGGATCAGGAAACTTCTGGTATTCTTGTGTTAGCTCGCGATCGCTTGACTCATAGTTATCTCAGTCGGCAGTTTCAGCAGCGTCAGGTTCACAAAGTTTATGAAGCCATACTCGCTGGTGCTGTCACAACTGACAAAGGTGTAATTGAATTGCCACTGTGGGGAGATCCGCAAAATCGCCCTTATCAGCAAGTTGATTGGCAACACGGTAAGCCCAGCTTCACAAGCTTCCGGGTGATGGGAAAGGAAGGAAATTATACTCGTGTAGAGTTTATGCCACTAACAGGACGCACCCATCAAATTAGGGTTCACGCTGCTGATGTGCAGGGACTGGGCATAACTATTTTAGGCGATCGCCTTTATGGATGTCGTGCCGTTACCAATCGGTTACATTTACACGCCAGAGAACTTCGCTTTCAGCATCCACAGTTAGGTAAGATTCTGTATTTACAGGCAAAAACGCCATTTTGAGAATTTAATCTCACGCAAAGCCGCAAAGACGCAAAGAAACAAAAGATAGTTGACACTCCCCCAACTGACTAAGTATCGCTTCGCTCACTTAGTCGTAAAGTTGGGGGATTCTTCATTCACCGTCAGAACTTGCTCTAACAGGCTTACGCCAATTAGCGTAGAGGTTCCGACTCCTGAAGCGTTACTTCGCTTGTGCCCCAAGCTAGCGATGCCGCGATTCAAAATATTTTTTGCAGCATTAACATCCCTCTGTAAACTACAGCCACAACTGCATACATGGCTACGAGTTGAGAGGGATTTTTTCACAATTGCACCACAATCTGAGCATTTTTGAGATGTCATTCTCGGATTGACAGCAACAACTGTACTGTTAAATATAGCCGCAAAATATTCTAACCAACGACGGAACATTGACCAAGAAGCATCATTAATACTCTTGGCAAGAGCGTGATTTTTCACCATACCTTTAACATTTAAATCTTCATAGGCTACTAAGGCGTTAGCCTTGCATACGTTACGCGCCAATCTCATGGCGTGTTCTTTCCGTTGCCTACTTACTTTTAAATGCTTCCTTTGATATCTCTGTCTGGCTATCCGTCGTTTGTTTTTGCCTTTCTCTTTTTTGTAAATTTGACGTTGAGCGTGTTTAATTGCTTTCTCAGCTTGACTCAAAAATCTAGGATTTTCCTCATGATTACCTTTGGAATCTGAGTAAAAATATTCAAGACCCACATCTAGCCCGATTTCACCATTAGCAATTCTGGATTCAGATTTAACGTCTACATCAATGCAGAATTGGCAATAGTAACCATCAGCTTTTTTGAGTAATCTAACACGCTTAATCTGTTTGACTGGGTAAGTTTGAATATCCCATTTACCAAGTAATTTAACCTCACCTATAGCTTTTTTGTCGGTAAAGGTAATACGTCTTTTGATAGCGTTTAAAGCCCATCCTGACGTTTTATACTCAACCGAACGGTTATCTTTCTGAAATCTGGGATATCCCTTTTTACCTGATACTTTTTTCTGACAATTCTGGTAAAACCTATCAATGGCTAGCCACGCTCTTTCAGTGGCAGATTGACAAGCCATTGAATTTAATTTCTCAACAAATTTAAATTCCTTCCGTAATGCTGTTGAGTAATTATTCAAAGCAATTTTATTAACTTTGGCTTCTTTTGGTGCATCCATCCAGTAGCGTATAGCTTTATTTCTGATGAATTTAGTTGTACGGATAGCTTCGTTAATTGCATCATATTGATGCTTCTTAGCTTTAACTTTGTACTCTAAAACTAGCATTACTTAATCACCTCCTTGGGTTAATTCATTGACTGTAAATATAGTAGCGAGTTATTATTTAACTGTCAATAGCTCCGAATAAAAAACATGACTAATTCGTTAGAACCTAGACACAACAATCACTCTATAGGTAACGCTGTCGTTCATCTGGTATGGATACCCAAGCGTAGACGTAAGGTGTTAGTGAATGAAGTAGCTAAACGAGTAAGACAGATATTTTATGATTTAGCTTCATATAAAGATTGGGATATTCTGGCTCTGGAAATAGCACCAGACCACATACATTTATTTGTGGAATATCAACCAACTTACGCGATTAATCAAATAGTTAAATTCTTTAAAGGCAGGTCATCTTATCTGCTTAGAAGCGAGTTTCCAGATTTAAAAAAGATGCCTAGTATGTGGACAAATAGTTATTTTTATTCAACTGCTGGAAATGTTAGCGCGGCAGTAATCAAGAAATATATTGAAGATCCTCACCACAAATAGAAAATATCACGGTGAATAAATTCACCGTTGGCGCTACATCCCTGGTCTAAAGACACAGGGTTTTGCGCCTATCGGAAAGTCTTATAATCTCAAAGCAGGAAGGAGTAGTTAAGGGGACTTAGGGACTTCCAAATAAAGAAATATGCCACTGTTTACAGTCAACGGCCATCAGCCATCAGTCCAGTATAATTTATTTCTGAGATTTCACTGATAGCTAATCATAACTCTTGCCGCTGGTGACAGCAAAGCGGAGAATATGATCATTAGATGTCGCAGGTTCAGCCCAAGATCAAGAATATGGATGTAAATTGGGAAAGGGCGATGTCTCACAACAAGCCACTGCGTGTCTACGCTTGTAAATTTTCATGACAACAACGCTGCTGAACAATCGCTATAAAATTATCCAGGTACTTGGTGCTGGCGGGTTTGGTGAAACCTTTCTGGCAGAAGATACACACATGCCTTCTCGTCGTCGCTGTGTGATCAAGCAACTCAAACCTATCGCCAATGACCCACAAACCTACCAAATTATTCAGCAGCGGTTTGAGAGGGAAGCTGCAACTTTAGAGTATTTAGGCGAAAGTAGTGACCAAATTCCCAAACTTTACGCCTATTTTTCAGAGAATGGGCAGTTTTACCTGGTTCAGGAATGGATTTATGGTCAAACTCTCAGAAATATTGTGGAAACTCAAGGATATAAGAGTGAAACTGTAGTCTGCGAAATTCTCTTGAGTCTGTTATCAGTTTTGGATTATGTCCATAGTAAGGGTATCATTCACCGAGATATCAAACCAGATAATATTATTCTCCGGTCTGTTGATAATAAGCCAGTTTTGATTGATTTTGGTGCGGTTAAAGAAACCATACGTTCAGTAGCCAGTGGCCCAGGAATGCTGACGCGATCGCTAGTGATTGGTACACCAGGGTATATGCCTAGCGAACAAGCCGTAGGACGACCAGTTTACGCTACGGACATTTACAGTTTAGGCTTGACGGCAATTTATCTACTTACAGGTAAATACCCACAAGAATTACAAACTAACCAGCAAACAGGGGAAATCCTTTGGCAGAATCACGCCCCTAATGTTTCCCCTGATCTGGTGATGGTACTCAATCAGGCTATTAAACCCCATGCAGGCGATCGCTATAGTACTGCTAGTAAAATGCTGTATGCTTTGAAGTCTGTTGGTGATGTTCCCCCACAGCCATCTACTAATGCCCATACCATACCCCCATCGATTCGGCAAACTCAAGCATTTTCTCCACAGAGAATACCTGCAAGCAACAGGCAAAAACCTGTTTGGATTATTGGCAGTTTAGTGGTTGGTGGCTTAATTGCTGGGGTAGCGATCGCTAAAATCATTGGACAAGAACAGTCTGAAACACCCACTGCTAAGACTTCCACCCCATCACCAGAATCTTTTGCAACTCCTAGTTTGTCTGTTTCTTCCCAACCTTCCCCATCCTCAGTTCCACCTACTTCACCACAGCAGCAAGGAAATTCTACTCCTGTGGAGCGCCAAGCACAACCTAATCCTTCAGAAGCCTCTACACCACAACCAGACAACGAGCCTGTAACTTTAGCTACTCCTACACCCCCAGTTGTATCAGCAACACAACAGCCAACAGAGAATCAGACAGTCAAAGTTCCCACACCAGAACCCCGTTCAACACCACAGTCCAAGCCTCCGCAGCCAAAAACTAGTGGGGTAAGCGTACCAGCATTTCCCACCGGTACAGCAAGAAGCACGGTAGAGGCTACACTTGGAAAGCCAAATAGAGATTCAAGAGGCGCTTGGGGCAATACTCGTGCTGTCACCTACAAGTTAGTGCCAAATCAAATCGACCTTGGCTATTTATTTGACCGTCAATCTGGAGTCCTGCGTCAAACGGAGGTAGCTTTTGACCAATCAGTAGACCCACAAGTAATGCAAGTTACTATCAATGGCTTGTTAGGTGGGCAAGCTACTGAAGAAATTAAGCAAGGACTTCAACAGATACAACAACGACAGTTAGACAACTTTAGTTTTACCAAAGGCTCTGTCAAGGGTCAAATTATTCGTCAAGAATGTGATTTTATTTACATTAGTATTTGGGATGCAGACTTACATGATTTTGTGAGTCCATCGTCAGCTAAACAATGTTAAGTTCGCAGCCGAGAGTTTATCAACTGAAGAGCAAAGTGAAGGGCGATCGCGTCTTTTTGTCATCAATAATTATTCCATTGTTTAAGCAAGAAAGTAGCAGATAGTAATACCAAGCATGAAAAATTCTTGTTACACATATAGGTTGGGTATCGGATAGAAACCCAATTTTTTTCATAGTTTGTTGGGTTTCATTTTGTTCAACCAACCTACAATTATCTTTAATATCAAGTTCGGCTAATTACTTACGATATAGTCGGTTTGCCTGGTAATAGGTAATAGGTAATTGGTGAGCCAGCGCGGCCAAGAGGGGGTTTCCCCCATGAGCGACTGGCTCTCCCGTTGGGTGATTGTTTTTTACTATTACCCATTACCCATTACCCATTACCAACCCCCACAGGTATCATAAGTGTTTAAACGGACATGATATTATATCATCAAAGCATTATTAGCAGATAATTATTCCAGAATTAGCGCATGGAACTCAATTAGAAAAGCGACATTTGATACAGGTTTTGTCAGCTTATGCGATGACCAAATAACTAGATTATGGGATCAAGATGAAGATGAAGTTAAATTAAAGTAAATAAATAACTATGATATAAATTATTGATTAAATTATTTTTTTGGGACGATATTTTTGATTTAGTAAGTATTTTCGTGACTTCGATAATAACCTAAGCTAAAAATAGATAAGTATCAAGCTGATTCTTGAAGATTAAAAATAAATTCAAAATCAGTAGTTCATCGACTTGGAAACAAGTAGCTAAACCTATTAAACGTGAAATGTCCAAAGCGAGCTTTACGCCATCAAGCGAATTTCTCGCCAAAACTCTATTTGACGTTTTTCTAAGTTGATTTACTTATTTTGTTAATCAGAAATTAATCAGAGCTTTTCCTCTATTTAGTATGTTAAAGCTAGTCTTACCTGCAAGGATAGCAGCAGGCTCTATTCTACTGCTTTCATTTTCTACGTTACGAGCAATTAGTGCCACAATTTCGGAAGGATTCGAGTCTGGTACAAAAGGAAGTTATGCTGCGGCTGATGTCACCCTTAGTACAGGCACTTGGAATTTAAATGATGCCCTGATTGGCAATCTTTCAACTGATGCTAAAAGTGGCACACAATCTGCCCGTATTCGCAATTATGGCAAGGTGACGATGAAATTTGATCGCAGTACTGGTGCTGGTACAGTTACGATCAAACATGCAAAGTTTGGTTCTGATACTAACACTAACTGGCAACTGTGGTGTTCAACTAATAGCGGTAGTTCTTGGACACAAATAGGTTCAACCATCACAGCCAATAGTACATCATTACAAACTGCAACTTTTACTCCTAATATATCTGGCACCGTTCGCTGTGAAGTTCGCAAGACTGATGGGACAACCAACAGAACCAATATTGATGACATTGTGATTACCGACTACGGTTCTTCTACTCCTCCTACTTCCTCTCTACCTACCGGTTCAATACCATTTTTTGACGATATTATTAACCCTATATCTGGTCTAGCTTACGGTAGCCCAGCAGATGTTACACCCCCCGCCCCAGCTTTAAATACGTTTGACAGGGCTGTTACCAATCTTTGCGGACAACCTGGTACAGTTGTCAGTCGTTCCAGTTTCCAGACGATGATGAATAACAATCCCACTGTCTTAGCTAATATCAAGCAATATGTGGGAGGATATGTGATTGCAGGTCGTACTTCCGATGCAGATTTCTTAAATGACTTGACTAATGTCTGGTTTAATGTGCAGGGCTTTGATCATGTTTTCTGCGGAGAACCTGTTACAGGAGGTTCAGTTGGTGGGTTGCACTTCATTGGTCGTTACGTGCAACTTCAAGAAGATGGTTTGGCTGGAAGGTTAGCCAACAACACATCTAGAGAAGAGGTTGTTCCCGACACAATTTATACGATTGGTGTCGTGATGAAAGTAGGGAGTGGAACTGCTCAGTCTTCTATCAAGGGTTATCCTTACACCTTGAATGCTGAAGAAATTCTTTCAAAAGCAACTTTAGGTTACAAGAACAATCCTAATACTAGTTCTACTAACCAGGCTTGTCTTTTATCCGTTACTGATGAAGGAAAAACATTTGAAGCCGTATTTGTGAAAAGAAGTGGTGGCGTCCGCACTTTCTATCCTGATGCAACTCCTAGTAGTGATCCATCCTGTATAGAATAATCCTATTTTTCAGGATTTAAGTGCTTACACAAAGCATAACAGGGCTAACGCAAACAATAGTGCCAACCCTTTTTTTATGTGGGGAAAATTCATGAATTGCCCCTACAGCATAATGAAAAGGAGCCTTATTTAGGCTCCTTTTTCAATTACTGGTAATGTAATTTGGACTACTTCACACTTACTGTACCACCAGCTTCTTCGATGCGTTTCTTCGCATCTTCAGCAGCATCCTTAGGAATACCTTCCTTAACTGGCTTGGGTGCAGCTTCCACCAAGTCTTTCGCTTCTTTGAGTCCCAAACCGGTCAATTCCCGTACAATCTTCAGTACAGCAATCTTCTTATCAGCAGGAACAGATTCAAGAATCACATCAAACTCAGTCTTCTCTTCTACTGGTTCAGCAACAGCACCACCACCAGTAGGAGCAGCTATTGCTACACCTACCGGCGCAGCAGCACTCACGCCAAAAGCATCTTCAATTTGCTTGACTAATTCAGCAGCTTCCAGCAAAGTCAAGTTTTTCAATTGTTCCAAAATAGTATCGGTTGCAGCAGACATTGATATAACTCCTGTAATTTTGATTAGTTATTTGTCAGTTGTCATTTGTCTTTTGTTTTAATGACTAATGACTAATGACCGAATCGCTTAGCTTACTCGCCAGCGCTTTCAGTACTACCGCCTTTTTCTGCCTCAGCCACAGCTTGCAAGGCACGAGCCAGAGAACCAGGAACTTCGTTAATACCCACAGCAATCTTGGTTGCCAAGGCGTTGATGGCTCCAGCAATTTGACCCATAAGTTGTTCTTTAGATGGCAAGTCTCCTAAAGCCTTGACATCTGGTTCTTTGAGCAGGCGACCTTCCATAACGCCACCGCGAAGTTCTGTCTTCTTGGTAACTTTCTGGAAGTCTTGGTAAGCCTTAATTGCAGATGAGAAATCCTCTTTTACCAGCAAAAATGCGGAGGAACCTTTCAGCAATTCCGAGAGTGGTTGCCATTGTTCTTGGCCCTCAATAGCAATACCCATGAGGGTGTTCTTGGCTACCTTGCAAACCGTACCTGTCGGACGTAGCCGCCGCCGTAAATCAGTGATTTCAGCAACAGTTAGACCCTGGTAATCAATTACCAGTGCCAAAGTTGACTCATTCAAACTTTCTTTAAGGTCAGCTACTATCTCTTTTTTGTCTTCTATTGTTCTACCCATGCTTGTTTTACCTCCAAGGGCAAAATCATCGATTCCCTACTTGTGCATCTTGTTCTGACCGACCTAAAACAACAAACCCCAGCTATCTTAGCCGGGGTTTAGCAGTAATCTCTTCATGCCGTCATCACACCCTTATAGGTGATATTCAAGCAATTAGAGTTTCAACCTAGGCAGGATATTAAGCTATTAGCACCTGCTGTCTCCGGCTTTACCTATTCAATTTTGGATTTTGGATTTTGGATTTTGGATTTCAGATGAGAAGTTGAAAATTTGAAAAATTTTCAGTCTCTTGTGATGAGCCTCCAATCTAAAATCTAAAATTTCAAATCTAAAATTCTAGGCTGCTTCAGTCAGTTTTAAATCCCGTAGGGCGCTGATATCGACTCTAATCGATGGCCCCATAGTGGCAGACACATATACTGTACGCCAATAACGACCTTTAGCTCCTGAAGGACGGTTACGGTCAATCGTTTCTTGCAACGCCTTCAAGTTTACCAACAAATCTTCAGGCGAGAAGGATGCCTTACCAAACATAACATGAACTATACCAGTGCGATCGGCCCGGAATTCTAATTTACCAGCTTTGAATTCTGCGATCGCACTTGCTAAGTCAAAGGTCACGGTACCACCCTTGGGCGATGGCATCAAACCACGGGGGCCTAGCAATTTACCCAGCTTCGCTACCTGTGGCATGACATCTGGTGTGGCAATTAGCTTGTCGAAGTCCATGAAGCCTTTTTGAATTTGGTCAATCAGTTCTTCTGAACCAGCTATATCCGCACCAGCATTCGATGCTTCTGTTACTTTTTCGCCTCTGGCAATTACAGCCACCCGCACTACCTGTCCTGTACCTTTGGGCAGTGCTACTGTTGTCCGTAACTGTTGGTCTGTATATTTTGGGTCAATTCCCAGCCTGATATGCGCTTCAGCGGCTTCGGAGAATTTAGCTGTTGCTGTCTCTTTCAGCAGGTTTAAAGCGTCTAAGGGTTCATAATCCCTATCTTCTATTTTTCCTTGCAACGTCTGCAAGCGGCGCGATATTTTTTTTCCCATTTTTTTCTCCTGGGGTCATTGCGAAGCTTCGCTTCTCCCCCAATTCAATTTTGGATTTTAGATTTTGCGAAAAGTTGCGTGCGGTGAGCAGTCCGTTGGGCGGCTTTGCCGACTTGAAGGAACTGCGAACCCGAAGGGGGGTTCCCCCCGTTGAGCAAACTTTTCAAGACGGATTTTGGGGTAGAAGTTAACAGTGGTGAGTTACTAATTTAAAACTCATAACTCATAACTGATAACTCATCACTTTCTTAGTCTGTAACTGTTACGCCCATATTTCTGGCAGTTCCTTCCACAATCTTCATTGCCGCTTCTATATCATTGGCGTTGAGGTCAGGAAGTTTGGTTTGAGCAATTTCTTGCAATTGCGCTTTTGTAATTGACCCAACTTTCTTTTTGTTGGGTTCATTTGAGCCTCTTTCTATTTTCGCTGCTTTGCGAATCAATACTGATGCTGGTGGCGTTTTCAGTACAAATGTGAAACTCCGGTCTTCAAATACCGATATTTCTACAGGTATCACCATCCCAGCTTGGTCTGCTGTTTTGGCGTTGTACTCTTTGCAGAACATCATAATGTTAACGCCGTGTTGACCCAACGCGGGGCCAACTGGCGGTGCTGGGTTGGCTTTCCCAGCGTTCAAGGCCAGTTTAATGACCGCTACTACTTTCTTCGCCATTTGTATTTAACTCTGTTTCTCTACCTGATTAAATTCCAATTCTACGGGTGTATCTCGTCCAAAAATCGAGAGCAAGGCTTTGAGCTTACTCCGCTCTGGACTGACTTCAATCACCTCGCCTTCAAAGTCTTTAAATGGACCAGAAAGCACGACTATCTTATCACCAGTAGCCATGTCAATTTTGACAATTGGCTCTTGTTCAGCAGTCTGTTTGAAGATGCGTTCTACTTCTGAATGACTCAATGGCACTGGTTTAACGTGTCCACGACCTTTGGCGCTGCCACGTTTTTGCTCTGCCCCCACGAAATTAATTACATGGGAAGTATTTCGCACCACCTGCCAGGAATCATCATCCATCACCATCCGCACTAGCACATAACCAGGAAATACTTTCTCTTCTGTGTGCTGGCGACTGCCATCTTTGCGAATTTTCACCGCTGGCGTGTGTGGAATTTCTACCTGAACTATTTTGTCGGCAACATCAAAAGTTTGGATGCGTTGCTCCAAGTTTGTCTTGACACGTTTTTCACAGCCTGAGGCTACTTGCACCGCATACCAGCGTGCTTCTTTGAGCGCTGTTTCTGCTGTTTCCTCTGACTGCAAAGTCGAATTGAGTGGTTCGTCTGTTGCAGAAGTCATCAGAATACCTGTTTTGCTGCCCAAGTGAAGAATCCATCAACCAAATAGATCAAAGAAGCGGAGAGTGTCACCATCAGCAACACAGCCGCTGATTCACTTACAAGCTGCTTGCGACTGGGCCAAACCACTTTCTCAAGCTCTTCTCTAGTTCCTTGGAAGAAATTGATTAAGCTAGACCCATTCGTGGTTTCTGGCATTTCTGCTTCATTTTTCTTGGCCACAGTCGTTTATCTCCCCATTCCTATATAGCTATACCCTGCTAGTTTATGTCCAGGTTTACAGCTTTAATTCTCTCCTAACTTAACTGGAAGCAAAAAAGCTGTAAAGATAAAATAACTATACCCGAAATCACTAGCACTAACTGCTATGCTAGCAGATGTGCTACTGTTTCGGGTTATGTTTTTTGCTTTCGAGCGCGCCCTGGAGGACTTGAACCCCCGACATCAGGTTTTGGAGACCTGCGTTCTACCAACTGAACTAAGAGCGCACAAGCTGGGCTGGATTCAGTTATTGCGTATAACTTTTTTAGTTTAACGCAATCTGACCTCTATATTACCTTATTTTTGTCTTGGGAACAAATCAGCGGCAAATGCCGCTTGAGTTGAGATTTTTCCCATACTTTCAACGGGGAATCATAAGGAACGATCAAACCGTTGCTTGATTCGGGTAGCCTTACCTACGCGATCGCGTAGATAATATAGCTTAGCACGTCTTACCTTACCACGACGCAAAACTTTGATGCTGTCAATTCGGGGAGAATGCAACAGAAATACCCGCTCAACGCCAACACCCTGAAATACGCGGCGGACTGTAATCGTTTCATTAATACCGCCATTACGTTTAGCAATCACAACACCTTCGTAGGGTTGCACGCGGTATTTATCACCTTCTTTGATTTTGACTCCGACTTTCACGGTGTCGCCCACGTAAATTAAGGGCAGATCCGACTTTAATTGTTCCGCTTCAATGGAGCGGATAATCTCTTGAGCGCTCATAGCCTGTTTGCTTCAAAAACTCACAATCATTAATGATAAATCGAGAAACCTGTTTCAGTCTACTGAATTTTACATAAGGACTTACGCAAGTATCATATTTTTTTCTAAAGGTTGTTACCTCAGCGTAGGCAACTGGCTCCTCTTGACTTTTGATTTCTATAGCAAAAGGTATATGTGCCAGTTGCGTAAGTCCTGTAGATTTAGATATTGATAATTTTACCGTTACGGGAGCTATGGAATGCAAGTTATATTGCAGAAGCCTGTGCTGAGGGTGTGATATTTATGAAATTTAGCGTCGTCATCACTACCTATAACCGCTTAAACTTGTTGCGTCGGGCTATTGATTCTGCCCTCAACCAGACAATTCCTTGTGAGGTAATTGTTGCTGATGACTGTTCATCTCAAGACACTGAAATTTATGTCAAAAGCTTAGGTGATTCTGTTGTTTACCATCGTAATGAAGTTAACAAAGGTCACGCAGCAACAGTTAATGCTGGAGTTGAAAAAGCTAGCGGCGACTGGATTAAGTTTTTGGATGATGATGATTACTTATCTCCCAACTGTATAGAACAAATGGCAAAGGCGATCGCACTTTGTCCTGATGCTGCCATTTGTTCTTGTATTGCTGCTCAGGTGGATAGTAATGAAGTTGAACTCAGCCGCACCCCCCGACTTGGCCCTGGCTTGGCTTTCTGTATTCCCCAAGCAGATATTCATTACGGTATGCTTTTAGAGCTTGTACCCTTTGGTACACCTGTGCAAGTGGCTTGCCGTCGTGAAGCTTTCTGCAAAACTGGCGGTTGGGATTCCCAACTTGATGCGAACTGTGATGACATTGATTCTTGGATTCGCATTGCCCAGTTTGGGGATGCCGTTTTCCTCAATCAGTGCCTTGCCTACCGTACCATTTGGCCTGGTGCGTATAATCAAAAGTTTTCTTTGGCTCGGCGACTAGATACAAATATTTTAATGAAAAAGAAAATATACGCTTTGATTGATAGTAAACATAATTCTCATGTCCCTGCTTTTGAACATATTAAAAATTACCTGAAACTGCATTGGAGTTTAGTAGCGCTCAAACAAAAAAACTTCCAAAGCTTTATATCAATTTTAGATAAATCTTTATTTTCTCTTTTTGCTTGGTGGCTTTTGCTAAGTATTTCCTACTTCCGTCACTCTCGAATTAACAATCCTCATATTCGCAAGATTGTATTAATTGAATCTGAAGTGTTGAAGGCAGAAGCAATGAGTTAGATGAACTGTACAAATAAAATAATTAGTGACAACTGAGAAACCTCACAAATCAATTTTATTTGTACAGAACTACTTACCTATTTCTTTTCTCCTTCGCGTCCTTTGTGTTCTTTACAGTTCGTAAAAAGAATTTAGGTATTCTGAAAATAGGACGCGAGTAATGAAACTTTTTCTGCAATGAATGCAGATACATGAATATTGGCTTAGTCCAATCTCCGCCTAGTAAATCGTGTAGCAAAATATAAAAACAGGGGATGATAAACAGCGTCAGCATTGTTGCGATCGCCATCCCAAAGAAAACTACAATTCCTAAAGGTTGTAAAAACTCAGAACCTTCACCAATGCCCAATGCCAAGGGAAACAGCCCCAAAATAGTAGTGACTGTAGTCATGATAATTGGGCGCAAGCGTTGTGGAGCTGCTTTGAGGATGGCAACTTGGCGAGTACAATCAACTTCATCCCGAATTTGGTTTGCCAGTTCCACCATCAAAATCCCCGCGTTCACCACAATACCCACCAGCAGCACCACACCAACAATCACAGTTGCGCCAATTGCTGTTTGAGTAATGTAAAGTCCAAAAAGTCCCCCAGCTAACGCTAGCGGCACAGTAAACATAATTACTAACGGGTCAATCAGTGAATTGTATTGCACCGCCATCACTACAAATATCAAGAACGTTGCTAACGCTCCCAAAGTTTTTAAAGCATTCTGAAGCTGGTCATTAGTTTCTTGGGCTGAACTAGGCACAATGGAAACGCCATCAGGTAAGTCTACATCTTTAAGTACCTGATTGACTTCTGCGATCGCTTCACTAAGGCTAACTCCCTCGTTCAAATTGCCTGCAATCACAAAAGCTTGGCGCTGATTAATCCGCTGTACTTCACCTGGGGCTTGGCCTTCTTCAATGCTGGCAACATTTGAAAGGCGGACTAATTGATTGTTTTCTGTGAATAGTGGTAATTGCTCTAGTTGAGAGGGACGGTCAATAGCTTCTTTATTTAGCTGCACCCGCACATCAACTAAACGGTTGCCACGTTGAATTTGCGTAGGCACTGAACCTTCAATTGCTGTCTGAATGGTTGCACCAATTTCTTGAGCTGTCAGCCCCAAAGCTGAAACCCTTTCCCAGTCAGGGCGAATTTGGATTTCTGGTTGTCGGGGGTCGGCATCTGGTCGGAATGTTGCTAATGTTGCTCTTTCTTGCAGAGCTTCTAATACTTGGGCGCCTGCTTGGGTTAAACTTTGTTCATTCTCACCTTGGAGGATCACGTCAACTTCTGACCCTTGCACTGGGGAATTACTCAAGATTAAACCCCGCACTTGACCAGGATTAAGGCGTAGCAGAATTCCAGCTAAGTTGAGTTTGTTAAATTCTTGAGTTACTCTTTTAACGAAGGCTTCAACATCTGTGCCTGGTTTGAGATTGATGGTGCTGGTGGCGCGTAAAGGATTTTCTGTAGTATTGCTGCCAAACAATGAACCACCCACAGTTGTGAAAGTAGAATCGGTTTCTGGTTGTTTGAGCAAAATGTCATCGACAATTTGCATTACTTTCTCAGAAGTTGCCAACGGTGTACCTGGAGGAAATTGCGCTCTCAAGTTGGCTTGACCAGTACTGATGCGGGGTAAAATTTCTTGGGGAATTTGACCAAACATAAAGAAACTTCCCCCGCCTAAAATTAATAAAGCAGTGGTGACAACAACAAGCCGATGGCGTAAAACTTTGGTTAAAAAGCTAGCGTATCCCCGTGTAGCGTCTTCAAAGCGGTGATTAAACTGTCTCAGCAGCCAAAATTCGCTGATCCGACTAGACCAGGAAATTCCCAAGAGTCGAGAACTTAGCATCGGCACTATTGTAATTGCGACCACAAGGGAAGCTGCTACTGCGAAGCTAATTGTCAGAATCAGTTCATTAAATAGTAGTGCGATAAAGCCACCAATTAACAAAAATGGTACTACAGAAACTAAGTTGGCGCCTGTGGCAGCAACCAAAGCAGATTCTACTTCTTGGGAAGCATTAATTGCAGTCTGAATAAACTTTTTTGAATTACCCTGGTTGATCTGCTCCCCTCTTTCTTTTTGATTGGGAGTCATGCCTGCTTTTTCACTAATGTTCTCCAAGACAACAACAGATGTATCAATTGCTTGACCAACACCCAGTGTTAGACCTGCTAAACTAAACACATTCAAAGTCAAGCCAAAGATTTTCATTAAAGCGATCGCAGCCAGAGTACACAGTGGAATTGTCAAACTAATAATCAATGTTTGTCTGAATGATCCCAAAAATAACAACACTGCTGCTGCTGCTAACAATGCCCCAGAAATCCCTGAAAAGATGACATCATTTAAAGAATTGCGGATGAAGACAGATTCATCTGTGGTGGGACTCAAAGTCATGTCCGCTGGAATTAAACCTGATTGTCGTAATTGTTCAATTCGCCGTTTTACAGCATCTACAACTGTGATTGTGTTAGCCTCTGGTTGCTTTTGAACTGAAAATTTCACAGCAGGCTGACGGTTGAGATAAACAAATACTCGTTGTTCTTCTGTATCATCAATTACCTCAGCAAAGTCTCGCAAATAGACGCGACGGGGAGGGGATGAGGGGGATGAGGAAGATGAGGGGGATGAGGAAGATGAGGGGGATGAGGGAGATGAGGGGGATGAGGGAGAGGAGACTTCTAGGGAGATGTTTTCTATTTCACTGGCATCTCGGAAACGTCCTACAGTACGAGTCAATGGTTCGGAATTTTGCCCCAGAATTCTACCGCCAGAAGTATCTTGGTTACGAGCTGTGAGTTCTTCTAATACATCATTTAACCCCACACCTAAAGCTTGCAATCGGTTTAAGTCAACAAGCACCCGTACTTCTTCTTCAGCACCACCAGATACATCGACTGAGGCGACTCCTGGTACGACACTAAGTTCACGCGTTAACTCTTCATCAGCAAATACACGTAAATCTTTGCCTGACAAAGAGGCAGATGTTAGCGCTATTTCATAAACTGGTAATTGGGAGGGATCGACTTTAAATAAGCGCGGCTCTTCTATGGTATCTGGCAGTTGTCCTCGACCTCGGTTAAAAGCAGCAGTAGCATCATTGAGTGCTTGATCTATGTCGCCCCCTGGTTGGAAGTATAAATCGAGGCTGACCTGACCCTCACGAGTACGGGAGAAAACTTGCACTACATTCTCAGTTGCGGATAAAGCTTCTTCCAAAGGTCTGGTAATTTCATCTACTGCTACCTCTGGGGAAATACCAGGTGCCTCTAGCCGGACGCCAATGCGTGGATAAGTAATTGATGGTAGAAGATCCACCTGGATAGTTGTGAGAAAAAATATCCCAACAACAACTACTGCCACGGTGAGCATGAGTGTACCAATGTGTTGGCGGATAGCGATCGCGCTAATACTAAATCCGCCATTATTGTTTGTCTGCTGCATTAGTGTCGCTGTACTCCAATTAAAAATGCAAAAGGAAAAATTAAATAAATTATTTATAATTTATAGTTTTTAATTCCCTGTGGGGGTTGACTCTGCTTTTTCTGAAAGAATGGAAAGACGTACAGTGTCTCCTTCTTTTAAGGGCTTACCACTGCGGACAACATAGCGTTCTCCCGGTTGCAAACCGGATAAAATTTCTACTTGACTATTAGCCTTTTTCCCGAAAGTGACAGCACGCGCACTTACCTTAGTCTTACCTTCTATATCCTGTACTACAAACAGTGTCCCTGTTTGGTCTTGTGGCTCCCCTGCTCCCCTGCTCCCCTTCTCAAGAGCTGGTTGCACAATAGCTCCCTGCGACACTACAACTCGCTGTGGTGTCTGGGTTGCAAAAATAACTCGTGCCAGTGATCCGCTGCCAATTTGGCCTTGACTGTTGGGAATGACTACCTCCACTGGTATCAAACGCGCTGTAGCATCGGCAGCAGGGGAAATGCGTGTTACTCTGCCAATTAATACTTGATTCGGCAAGGCATCTAAACGGACTTGCACAGACTGCCCAACTTGAATTTTTGCCCGTTCTAATTCAGAAACTTGAACGGCAACTTTCACGCGGTTAAAGTCGCCAATTTTCAAGACTTCGTTACCCACTTGCAGAAGATTACCCGGTTCTGTGACTTTTTCTGTAACTACACCAGTGATGGGAGATGTCAATCGCGCGTAGGATCTGCGTTCTTTGGCTTGAGCAACGACTGCGGCTTGGGCATTTACTCTCCTTTGTGCAGCAGTGACAGCTTCCTGTTGTGTGCCGACTTGCTCTTGAGCAGCACGCAGTGATTGTTGGGCTGTTTGCGCCTCTGTGCGTGCTTGTTGGGCTGTTTGTTCAGCTATAGCCCCTAGTCTGAATAGTTTCTGTTGCCGTTCTGAGTCTGCTTGAGCTTGCACCAGTTGTAGCCGTGTCCGTTCAACTTCGGCACGGGCATTGCTTACCTGAGTTTTAGCCCTGGCTACTTCTGATTGCAGTGCAGCAAGTTCTGCTTCTGCTTGTGTTAATGCTGTTAACAGCAAGGCCTCATCTAATAGCCCGACGTTTTGCCCTTGGCTAACTTTATCCCCTACATCCAGGTTTAAAGCCAATAGTCTTGCTTCTACTTGCGATCGCACTGATACAATCCGAAATGGTGTGGTAGTACCTGTGTATTCTTGTGGTTGTTCTAGTAAGCCTGTTTTAGCGATCGCTGCATCTACCGGTGTTGCACCACCACCGCGTTGCTGATTAGGATTCTGAGATTGTGCGTCAGCTACTTCTTTCTCAGATGAGCCACAACTGGCTGTCATCAATCCAATGCTCAACAAACAAGCCATCCATAAATTCGACTGCAAGCCAAAGAGACGGCGAAATTTCTCTGTATGCTCTTTGCTAGCTGCCTGATGTAACCGAGAATTAATTACTTGCTTTGCAACTGTGAAATTCTGCATTTTCAACAATTTCTGCGGCTTCTTTCCGTCCAAAATCATTTATCTTGCTCCTAACAGGGCGGCTTTTAGCTCAAACAGCCGTTTTCTACAAGTGTTGACTGATGGCTGTCAACAGTGAATGTGTAATTTAAATGTGTTTAAGTTTACAGTAATAATTACAAAACTCCCAGCGCTATACTGCTGATGCAGAAGCAGAGAATTTTATACTAAGAAATTCGATTGTATATTTAGTATACGTATTTTTAGCTTTTCTAAACTCACTCTCAAGATATAAGACTGGCGATCGCTGCCAAATGAGCCTTCTATCTTTAGTTTTTAGCCTCAGGGATAGTCAAATTAAAATTTTGAATTTAGCTTTGTAGCCAAACTATCAGTAATGCTAGCAATATTTAGTTTAGATTAAGAAAGTTATCAAAATTTGGTATTTGAGACAAATGTAATGTACCGAGTCTCAATGCTCAACTAAAGATTAGCTTTGCGCGAGGACAAAAAACAGTGACATCACCACCACAGATTGTACAAACTGCTGAAGAATTGCAGATTGCAGAGTTTTTCCAGGAATCCACAGGTAATTGGCGATCGGAACGACGTTACTACACTCTGCCGGAAGGAGAAACCAAAGAAATTGAAAGTATAATCACCATTAGTTTTTTAAAGCAAGGATGCGATGAATTGCAAAAACTTGCCGAGATGCACGATTTACCCGCTTCAGTGAGTTTGATGTGTGGTGCAGCAGTGACTTGGGAAAGTACTGATGTGGTAAAGGCTAGGAAAGAGTCAAAAGGTTATACACTATTTGGAGCTTTAGGAAATATTTTGTATCGCGATCGCGGTTTTGCCACATCTAAACCAGTCACGGCCAAATATTATTTTCCCAACCCCAAAACTTTGTGTTTGCGAACCGAATACAATGGTTCAGTATTCGAGGAAGAATTAAAATTAGTTGGTAGCAAATACCGCACGAGACAAACTATTATCTCCCGTGCTGGCGAACAATTGATGATTGGTCAGTATTTAGAAAAAAGAATTGAGATTTGAGACGCTAGCAATTAGGGTGGGCATTACAATGCCCACCCTACAGCAGATTACAGCCCTTTAGACGCTTGCAGCAGAATCAGATTGGTTCAACAAAGAACGTGTATTTAGCGACAGCATGACGCGGGAAATACCAGTGAAAATAATGCTGACACCTACAAGTATGCCAAGAACCCAAGGTGCGTTAAATGGCCATTGGAACCAAATCATTGCACCCAAAATTAGCGTAATAATGCCATCACCCAATACCCAAGTCCAGTTTTGTTGTGGACGCAAGCGGAAGGCTAGGATTAACTCAAATATACCTTCGGTCAACAAAAAGCTACCTAACAACAGAGTCAGCGTCAGGATACCAGTTTGGGGGTAAATGAATAACATTATACCTGTGGCGATGTAGAGTGCGCTTAATAAAAGCTTCCACAAGAAACCGCCGCGATCGCGTGTTTGAGTAGCGTATACTAGTTTGGCAAATCCTGAGAACAGGAGAATGGTAGCAAACCAAGTTTCAGCAAAAATCGTCGAAAGGAAAGGTTGAGCGATCGCAATAATCCCCAATATAGTCAAGATCACACCGATTATCAGCGACGCATTTATATTTTTATTGATGTCATTAGAAACGTTGGTTGTCATACAAATTTTTTCCTATGTTTAATTGCATCTATGATTAGGCTAGGCAATTTTTCCAGACCTAGGTACAACCCTAAGATAGACACAGGTAATAACTAGAGTTAGAAATAATTTTATTGGTAAGTTTTTTTATATAAAGATTGCATATTTAAGTTATCAGGAGCCAGTGCGTTGGGGAGCCAGCGCCGTGGTGAGGCAGCGCGGTCTTGGGGGTTTCCCCCATGAGCGACTGCCGAAAGGGTTTCCCGACAGCCGCGCGACTGGCGTCCGGCTCTCCCGACAGCCTTTGCAACTGGCGTTCATCAGTCAAGGGTTTATATGTGCTATGCCTGACTACAGGCGATCGCGTCTGTATTTGTGAGATACTAACTTGGCAGTTAAATAATCATACTTTTGGCTTACGACAATATTTGCCGCTACCTGGCTCAAGCCTATCCTATTGCCTTTGCTAATTGGCTGCTGAATGTCGAAGATATTGAAATTCAGGCTTTACCGACAGAACTCAGCCTAGAACCAATTCGTTCTGATGCCCTTTATTTACTACCAAATAGAGGGCAAATTCTCCATCTAGAGTTTCAAACTATACCGAACTCTAGCCCACCTTTGCCTTTACGGATGCTAGATTATTGGGTGAGGCTCTACCGAAAATATAACTGTCCTATTGAGCAAGTTGTGATTTTTCTCAAGCAGACAAAATCACCTGTAGTTTACGTCGAACAACTGGCTGTAGGTAGAACTGTTCATCCTTATCGAGTAGTACGTTTGTGGGAGGAAGATCCTACTCCACTGTTGGAAAATCTAGCGTTGCTACCTCTAGCAATACTGGCTAGAACAGATACACCTGAAGCTTTGTTAAAGCAAGTTGCTGATAGGATTGATAGGATTGAAGAGCAAGAGGAACAACAAAATATCTCTGTCTGTACTGAGATATTAGCTAGGTTGAAGTTTGATAAAAATCTGATTCGGCAATTTTTACAGGAGGATTTGATGCGAGAATCACCACTTTATCAAGAAATTTTGCAAGAAGGAGAGTTAAAACTGGTTATGAGTCTACTTAATCATAAGTTGGGAAACGTAGAGCCGAATTTAAAGTCACAAATTCAGCAATTATCAAGTGAGCAATTAGAAGCATTAGGAAAGGCTTTGTTGGATTTTTCTGTTAAGCAAGATTTAGTCAATTGGTTAGAAAATTACCAATGATTTGATGTTCAGGAAGTTGAGCTTTATATTTCACGCAGAGGCGCAGAGGAGGTGAGTTATTTTTCTACCTGTAATTCAAATCCAGGTAAAACTTCTTCTCCAGAAAGTTTGGTTTGTATTTGAACTACTTGTACTGGCTGTTGTGAACGATAAATTTCCACCTGTTCATCTTGAGGATTAATCAGCCATCCTAAACGTAAACCATTTTCTATATATTCCTGCATTTTATCTTGCAGGGTTTTCAGGCGATCAGTTTCTGAGCGAAGTTCAATTACAAAGTCTGGTGTTAGTGGCGGGAATTTCTTGCGTTGTTCAGGTGTGAGTCCTTCCCATCTATCCAATTTTACCCACGCAACATCAGGCGATCGCTTTGCCCCATTCGGTAATTGAAATATAGTAGATGAACTAAAAACGATTCCTAATTTTGTTTTGCGGTTCCAAATATTCAAATCAGTAATCAAGTCTGCTTCTTGATTTCCGCTTTCTCCTCCCACTGGTGGCACAATAATCAGTTCTCCACTTGCACTTAGTTCTAAATTCAAATCTTTATTCGCTATGCACAGTTGATAAAACTGTTCATCGTTAAGGCGAAGAATTGGTTCTAGATTTAGTATAACTTTATTCATTGAACTGATTTTTGCTTGAAATCTGAAGAATATTCTGGCAAAATATATATTTAAGTATTACCGCTGAGATTGATTATTTCTATCTCTGGCTGTGTGATATAATATGCGAAAATACACTCTAAAAAAGCTAACGAATACAGCACTTTCACATTTGAATGGTTGCTGGGTCGATATATTGGCTTGTGTATTTTATAAAAATAAAATACAGGAGTATTAATCATGAAAAGCATTATTGCATTCATGGGAAAACTCTATGTACTGATCGTGCTAATTTTGTTACTTTTGATAACTAAAAACTTAGCACGAATATCAGCAATGCTCGCCCTAGCTGTAGCATTGCTGAATCTGAAGAAATGAGGTCGTATAAGAAGTTACTCCAATAACTTCTTGCTTGGGTAGGGTTACTAAATTTTATAGTACTCTACCCTTTACTTTATTTACCTAAAAATTAAGCTCCTTAATTTTTAGGTAATCAACACAAATATAATAACACACCGTTTGACGGCATCATCAAATTAAAGATTTAAATTATTTCAATGATCGCACTTACGCAAAAATAGCTTCATAGCTTACTTGCACTTGCAACTGAGTTACAGCTTATGTATTGACATAATGGACTTACGCAAAAATAGCTTCATAGCTTACTTCCACCCCACCAGCAGTAAACCTTAAATTGTAGGGTGCGTTATAGCAACGCTTAACGCAGCGAAAAAGACGGTGTCCTGCGGCTAATGCTTACTCTCTCAAACTCCCAAATCTTTGTACAGCCGTAACGCACCCTACTAGCGTGACTGTTGACTTAAAGATAAATAAATAGTTTTGTAACTCAGTTACATACATACAGCAAGCAAAGATCCTGCAAGTATAATAACGCCTGTTGACGGCAAAAATATAAGTTTTAATTAAATTAGTCAACTCAAAAAGCTATCATGACAGACGATACAGCCTAATATAGGACTGCACAAACTAAATTATTTACATTATTTACGTAAAATTTAGCTACTCTGACACATCAAAGATGCTAATATAAGGTTGCATCAATTAAATTATTTACATCTTTTACTCAAAGCAAATCTACCTGAGATACCAAAGAGGCTAATATAGGACTGCATATCATGGGTCTTACTTGGCTGTGGCAACAATATATAGTCACGCTACGATAAAAAGTGACTTTTTATTTAAAATTAAACCGAGTTTAAATAAATAGTAAACCTTAAATTGTAGGGTGCGTTAAGCGTTGCTATAACGCACCGAGAAAGACGGTGTCCTGCGGCTAATGCTTACTCTCTCAAACTCCCAAATCTTTGTACAGCCGTAACGCACCCTACTTAAATATTTACTAAAAACTATTCCTAATTTTGTTTGACGGTTCCAAATATCAAATCAGTAATTAAGTCTGCTTACTGATTTTATTTTATTTAATTAAGTTGCTCTGTAAAATATTTTTTAAATTGTAAGTAATTAAAATATTTGCAATAATACAACTTGTAAAAACTAGAGTTGCGATAATTCTATTAATAAGTAAAAGGTTTTTAAACTTAAATATTTCTTGTATAAGGATAGGAGCGTATATCATAGACATTAAAAAGATAAAAATGTATTTAAAACCTTTAAAATTCAATAAATAAAAATCAGACCAGGGTGTTCCTAATCCATAATTCAGACACCAAGAGAATAGAAATACAAGTATAATAGAAGAATTTAAAAGAGATGGTTTTTTAAGAAATTCGCTAATGAAAAAACCAGTATATATTAATAAAAATGGATACAAGGGAATTGTATACCAACAATAAAAGTGGCTTTGAGCGCCTGCAAAGATTAATATAAATACGTATGTTATTAAAGGTAAAGAAATCAATTGAATTTTATATTTAGTAGCTATATTTTTCATTCCATAAAAAAGCGTCATCCAACCAAGAATAAACCAAGCATCTGTAAAAGGGAGATTCCCTGAAAATATCATCTCCTTAATAATTAAAATGCTATTAAAACGTTTGGAATTTGCTTTTAAAACAGATATAAATAATTTAAAATTATAGAACCAACCATACACAAAATAAAGAGAAAAAGCAAAACAGCCAGAACTCAGAACTATTAAGCCATTTTTTACTTTTTTAGTATATATAAACATCAAAGTAAAAGCCAAAACAATAAATAAACCAGTAACTTTGACTAAAGGAGCAAGACTAGTCAGTAAAATAAGTATGTAGAAATAAATTGGTCGTGATGTATTTAAATATTCAAGAAAACAAAATAGACTACCTAAAAGTATTAATATTAATAGATTTTCGCTAACTGCTAATCTAGATAAATATACAAATAAGGGATCAGTAGCAAATATTAATGTAGTAATTGTTGCTATTCTTGTATTAAATAATTTATTGGTAATAAAATAAAAGATAAAAATTGATATGCTAGTAAAGATTAAACTTGGAACTCTAATTAACTCTGTAGTACATTCCCAAAAAGTATTTGCACCGAGTAATATAGCAAATCCACCTACAATCAAACCAAACAGAGGTGGATGATCAAACCAAGGAGTAGCTAAATACAAATTTTTCTTTCCCAGCCACTCAATATTAATCAAGGTATCAGTATCGTATGCGGAAAGATAAGACCAAGAAGTAGGTACAGAATGATAAATTAAACTCATACCACTCCAGGCAAAGGCATACTCATCAAATGTAAAAGTTTTTTGTGGAACTACAGAATAGTCATAAATTCTTAACAATGTGCCTAAAATAGTAATAAGTGCAGCAAGCAGGAAATCTTTATTATTTGATATAATTTTTTTGATTAAATTAAAGTTCATTTATGTATTACTCTTATATAAATCTAGTATTTGATTTTGGAAAAGCACCGTACATCCAAAGAGATATAAAATCAAAGGTAATGTTTCTAATGAGCTATTCAAACATGCATTTTAAATGAAAGAATGTTGGAATTAAAGCACAGAAACGTCGAACTTAAGTTTTAGCCTGCAACCAGATAGTTTGATTTCTCATAGGCTTGCTTCCCACTTGTTATCTAACCAAGTGAGACATCTAAAATTCTTTGAATTTTTTCATACTTGTAGCCTTAATAAACCAAGTTTAATTGCCAAAGCTTTCCTCACAAGAACGCACATCTGGACGATGATCTATAAATTCTTGTAGTTTTGCGTTAGCGAAGATCACCGAAGGCATCACGGCTTGTATTTCCTGATTTATTATCGTTCGTTGTTAGACAGATATACCCTTCAGTATTATCTCGTAGTTTTTTCCCAAAATCAAATATGATTTTTATAGAAGCTTTTGTTGGGGAAGCTGAGGTTGCTATTTATTTAATAGCCAAGTGCTGAGTGCTGAGTGAAAAGAGCAAAGTGCTGAGTGCTGAGTACTGAGTGAAAAGCCAGTTTTCCCAAAGCTAGTAGTAATCAATATTGTCCCAATACATCTGACTACGGCCATAACTCGACACTTCGAGTTCTGAACTCCAAACTTCAAGCTTATAACTCGACACTTCGAGTTCTGAACTCCAAACTTCAAGCTTATAACTCGACACTTCGAGTTCTGAACTCCAAACTTCAAGCTTGGAACTCGACACTTCGAGTTCTGAACTCCAAACGCCGAGATATCAAAACTTTACTTCTAGAAACTGGAGAAAAATTTCCTCATCCCCAGTCCCTAGTCCCCAGTACCCAGTCCCTAATTAATAATGAGTCCCCGTATTACGATGATGCAAGGCTGTCAGTCCGTCATTATCTAGCAATTTGCCATTGTCCACAGTGGCATAAACCAGCCAATGATCGCCAGATTCCATGCGATTTTGTACGGAACATTCCAGATATGCTAAAGCATCCGTAAGTATGGGTGAACCATTCTCTGCTTCCTCAGCAGCAACATCTGCAAATCGGTCTTGTCCAGGGCCAAAAGGTTTGAGAAAGTGCTTCATCAACCCGATGTGATTGCCTTCTTTGAGAATGTTGAGGACAAATTTATTACCTGAGTGCGTCAGCGATTCTACGGCACGTTCTTTAGCAACGGCGATGGTTAAACCAGGGGGATTAAAGCTTGCTTGAGACACCCAAGAGGCTAACATGGCGCTGGCTCTCTCGTCTTGCTTGGCAGTAACTACGCACAGTGAGCCGACAATCCGCCCTACTGCTTGTTCTACACTAGTAGCAGGAACACTCGGCGATCGCACTTTTTTAGCTTTCTTCAATGCTTGAGCAAAGTCGGTTCCGGCTTCTTCACACAGTTGCAATGTGACATCGTTGGGTTTGAATTTCACCCGAATGGTGTCAAAACCAAACCGATAACCAGCATCTTTGAGTTTGCTTTCGATTAAATCAACGGCTTCACCACTCCAGCCAAAGGAACCAAATGCACCAGCAAGCTGATTGCTGGTCGCAGTCGCTAGCACGATTCCCAAAGCTGTTTGCACTGGTGTGGGTGCATGACCGCCAAGGGTGGGTGAACCAATGATAAAACCTGCTGATTTCTCTACCGCCGCCCGAATTTCTTCTGGGTCGGTAAATTCGCAGTTAATCGATTCTACGGCAACACCGGCTTTGGTGATACCACGAGCGATCGCTTGGGCTAAAGTTGCTGTATTGCCATATGCTGATGCATAAATCAAGGCAACTGTCAAGTCCGCTGAGGTTTGCTGTTGACTCCATAGCCGATAAGCTTTAGTCAGTTCGATTAAACCGTAGCGCACCAAAGGCCCGTGTCCGGTAGCATAGAGACGCACAGGCAAATCGGCAAGTTTATCCAGCGTAGTTTCCACTTGTCGCGCATGGGGTGCCATCAGACAATCAAAATAATAGCGTCGATGTTCGTTATATACTTCCCACCCTTCATCAAACACCTGATCGCCACAAACATGCGCCCCAAATAACTTATCTGAGTAGAGGATTTCTGTTTGTGGGTCGTAGGTACACAGTTGATCTGCATAGCGGGGGTTAGGTGTGGGAATGAATTGTAAATAATGTCCCTTGCCTAAATCTAAAGTTTCTTCCCCCCGCATAATCAAAATTGGCAAATCTGGATTTTCTAACGCCCCCCGCAAATTTATCGCCCCAGGATTAGAACAGACAAAGGTGATTTGCGGGGCAATTTCTAACAAAGCTTTTAAAGTGGCGGCGCGGTTGGGATTCACATGTCCCAAAATCACATAATCCAGCTTTGTCACATCAAAACGCTGTTGCAAAGCTTCTAAATATATTTCTGTAAATGTTTCCCCAGGAGGGTCGATGAGGGCAGTTTTATCCCCTTCAATTAAATAAGAGTTTGCAGTTGTACCCTTGGCAAGAGCATATTCAATTTCAAACCTTAGTCTTGTCCAACTGCGCGATCGCAGTACTCTGGTATCTGTAGCAACAGGGTAAACCTGAACGTCACGGGGTTTAGTTTGTGGCATAACGGAAAGGATTTTAGATTTTAGATTTTGGATTTTGGATTGTTAATTTACATTCAAGTTTTGAACTTAGCTAAATTGATTAATCTTTGTTCCTGTTATTTATCTAAAACATTTGGTAATTTTGGATTTTTAATTAATGTTTGAAATTTGAAACTTAAGTATGGTGATTAGTTTTGACTCAGAGAATATTGAAGATTTGGGATTTTGGATTACTAATCTAAAATCCCAAATCCCAAATCCAAAATTAGTAGTGGTTTCCGACTTTGCGGTGATGCACAGCTGTCATGGCATCTGGATTAGAAACTCGTCCGGCGTAGACTGTGCTGTATACTGCCCAGTGGTCGCCGCAGTCCATACGACTGACTACTTCACATTCCATGTATGCTAAGGCATCGGTGAGGATGGGGGCGCCGTTTTCGGCTGGCTGAGTTCTCACTCCTTCAAAGCGGTCTGCACCAGGGGCGAACCGCTTTAAAAAGTGTTTCATCAGTTTTTGGTAATTGCTTTCTTCTAATACATTCAGCACAAAGCGATCGCCTACTTGCATAAGTGATTCTATCGCCCGGTCTTTGGCTACGGCGATGGAAAATCCCAAGGGTTTAAAGCTGGCTTGGGCTACCCAAGAGGCTAACATCGCACTGGAGACATCGCTTTTTTTGGCGGTGATGATGTACAGTCCGCCGCTAAGTCTACCTAATGCTTTGTCTAAATCAGCACCCAAGGATTTCATGGCTTTGATGCTGCGATCGCGTGTCACCCATTGTCCTAAGTCTGTACCTGCTTCTTCACACAGCTTATAGATGTTTTCTGTGGGTGTTTGTTTAATGCGAATGGCTGGGAAAACTGTTGTCAAACCCAAGTTACGGAATTTACTTACTAACGGGTCGATGGGTTCATCATCTCCGCCGCCGGTTTCAAATATGCCTATAGCTTGTTTTTCTTTGACAGATCCTAAAACGGTGCTGAGGGCAGCTTGGGTATTAGCATTACTATTAACTGGAGGCGTACCTACAACAATTCCCGCACAACGCCCAGCTATTTCCCGCAATTCTTGTAAATCTACTTCTCCTCCCAAGTCTACTATTTCCAGACCAACACCAGTTTTGCTAATACCGTTGGCGATTGCTTGGGCGAGGCGATCGCCATACCCGTATTCGGAAACGTAAAATATGCCAATGGCTGTTTCTGGTTTGGCTTGGTTTTGACTCCAATTACGGTAGCGCTTGGTGAGTTCTTGCACATGGTGGGATAATAGCGGCCCGTGACCAGTAGCAATCATGTTAACTGTTGGTAGTTCCGCCATGCGCTTGAGGGCAGATAATACAGACCGCGCATTTGGCCCCATCAAGCATTCGTAGTAATATTTAAAGTCTGCTTCAATAGTTTTTAAGTCTTCGTCAAAGGTGCTATCGGAGCAATAGTGCATCCCGAAAGCATCGCAGGTGTAAAGAATTTGGGTTTTGTGGTCAAAGCTAAAGATGGTATCGGGCCAGTGTAAATTAGGAGCAATAACGAATTCTAATTCGTGACCATTACCCAAATCTAAGCGATCGCCATTTTTCACAATTCGCCGCTTAAATGGCTGATGTACCAAATCCTCTAGAAACTGAATTGCCACTTTAGAACCGACTACAGTGATTTCTGGAGCCATTTGTAACAAATCTTTGACTAAGCCACTGTGGTCTGGTTCGGTGTGGCTGATAATCAAATAATCAATCTCAGATAGATTGATCAGTGCGGTGAGCGTATCAAAGTATAACTTACGAAACTTTTCGTGGGAAGTATCTACTAAGGCAGTCTGCTCACCCCGGATGATAAACGAGTTATAAGTTGTACCGTTTTGCAGACCAAACTCGATATCGAAGCGATCGCGATCCCAATCTAAAGAACGAATTGCCGTTGTCTGTTCAGCAATTGCCGCAGTCTGTATGGTAAGCCGTTTTTCAGTTCTTTCGGTGAGCGCTACCATAACTCCCCTCCTTAACAAATTGAGTATTTATTCCTCTTGTCTTATTGTGCCACGTGTTTTATGTAAATTTTTATTAAAAATTTTATAGCTATGTTAAAAAAATTCAAATTGATGAAACCGTAGAAGAGATGAGGGGGATGAGGGGGATGAGGGGGATGAGGGGGATGAGGGGGATGAGGGGGATGAGGGGGATGAGGGGGATGAGGGAGATAGGGGGATGAGGGGGATGAGGGGGATGAGGGGGATGAGGGGGATGAGGGGGATGAGGGAGATGGGGAGATAGGGGGATGAGGGGGATGAGGGGGATGAGGGGGATGAGGGGGATGAGGGAGATGGGGAGATAGGGGGATGAGGGGGACAGAGAATATTTGGCTAGCTTTGGAGATTGGAAATTCTCGGTTACATTGGGCGCTGTTTAGAGGCGAAACTATTGATTCTACATGGGATACTGACTACTTGCCTGAGTCTGCCATATATCAGCTAGCTCAATGTCACACACTGGATGATTTATTACTAGCAATTTTCCCACTCCACCAGAGAACCGGAGAAGAACTTTCACTCACCCCATCCCCCTCATCTCCCCTATCCCCCTCATCCCCTCCCCTCTTCATAGCCTCTGTAGTTCCTAGTCAAACAGCATTGTGGCAAATTTACCCTGATATTCGCATTATTAACTTAGACCAAGTGCCGCTAAAAGGTGTATATCCCACACTGGGAATTGACCGCGCTTTGGCTTTGTGGGGCGCTGGGAAAAGTTGGGGTTTTGCGATGTTAGTAATTGATGCAGGAACAGCCCTAACTTTTACGGGTGCAGATGAGAATAGTTGTTTGGTAGGAGGTGCAATTCTACCAGGATTAGGGTTGCAGTTTGCAAGTCTTGGTCAAAAAACAGGACAATTACCCCAAGTAAAAATGGAATTAATCACGTCTCTACCTTCAAGATTTGCTAACAATACACCAGAAGCAATTGAAAGTGGAGTAATTTACACTTTATTAGCTGGAATCAAAGATTTCATAGAGGCGTGGTGGTGTTTATTTCCTAAAGGAAAGGTGGCGATTAAAGGAGGCGATCGCACCTTAATATTAAATTATCTCCAAGCTTTGTATCCTAATATCGCAAATCGTTTGATTTTAGAACCAAATTTAACTTTTTGGGGAATGCGAGAAATAGTGATAAGTAAAGCGTAATTTTCAGGCGTTCTAATTTTTATAAGCATACGAAAGTAAGGATGGCATAGAATAAATATATAAATTTACAATTACCCATTCTGCTTAATAAAATCTTTAATATCTGCAACCACAACCCCAGCACAAGATTCTGGTAAATCATTGCCTGCGTGAGCAATCATTTTAAAATCAACTTTAGGAATCAGTTGAGTGTAAGTTTGACTTTTGACGACAGCATCTAATAAATCTTGACCGCCTTGCAAAATTAAAACTGGGGCTTCCATTAAATGCAATCGTTTTTCCAGTAATTCCGCTTCAATTTCTGGCTGTTGCCGTTGAAATAGTAGCTTACAGGCTGTAGGGTATTGCAAAAGTTCTTGGCGTATCTGCCAATCTTGTTCTATTTTTTCGTGTAAACCCAAGATTTTAGTTAAAGGACGAAGCGATCGCAGTAACTTAAAAAATAGTGGTGAACGGTTGAGTAGCTGGCGCATCTTCTGCCAAGATTTTTTTTGTCCTTCTACCTCTACACCCTCTGGTGCTAGCAGTACTAAACCATCAACTTGCTCTGCATACTTTAAAGCATAACTAGCAGCAATCCAACCCCCTAGAGAATGTCCTACTAAATATACCTTTTCTAACTTCAAAGCTTGCAGTAACTCAGCTATACACTCTACATGCAAATCAATCGAGTGATGGATATTCGGATGATCTGACTCACCAAACCCTAATAAATCTGGTGCGAAGCAATGAAAATTCTGAGATAGTGACTCTATCACAGATAACCATTGGCTGCTATCTTTCCAAGCACCATGCAAAAAAATTACAGGAGTGCCTTCACCAGCTTCACGCCAGAATAATAGTCCTTGAGAAAGTTTCCTCCGAGAGTTACGAAATAGGGTATCCATCTTAATTTAACAGTTAACTTTTCGCAAATCAGTCAATAGTCATTAGTCCATAAGAGCTAACTACTGTCAATTGACAAAGGACAAATGACTAATAACCAAATATTATTATGCCAGTGTGGTCAAGCCATCCAAGTAGTCTTGTAGTTGTCGAGAGTGGTCATGGGACATTTTTGCTAGAGGTAGGGACTCGGAAGGGAAAGCCCGGATTTCCATAACTTCCAAAGTATCCTTAACCACCATCATTCCCTGCACTTTGGCTTCAACTACAACACAAATTGAATGGATTCTGGGGTCGCGATCTGGTGCAGAGTAAACTCCGACCAAACGGCAGATTTCAATCAAATCCAGTCCAGTTTCCTCAATTAACTCTCGGCGGACTGTCTTAGAAATATTCTCTCCCCAGTCCACCATACCTCCAGGTAATGCCCAGCAACCATCGTCGCGCCGCCGAATCAGCACAATTTGACCATCAGGTAATATCGGGATGATACTAGTGCCAGTAATGGGATGCCGAAAGATAATACCCAGTACCGTTTGTCCAATGCGCCATAAGTTACGAGCTGAGTGGACAGATTTTGCAAAAAAAGCAATAACGTTCAATCTAAAATATCTGTGTTGTATTATCTAATGTCCCGACCAACTAACATAGGGTCAATCACTAAAGAATTGTGGTTTGTGTTTGACAAACATGTTTGTGGTTTGAGATTTTATTTTAACGATTTTCGTATAATATACCAATTTTACAATTTTGTTCCAATAAATTAGTTGGTAATTTTGTATACATATATTATCTTAATATTTGAGAATATCGACGAATAAATCTAGTTAAATACTGATTTAAAGCAGAGTTTAATACTAGTTTGAAAATACACATTAAAGAATTAATATAAAATATATAATTTTATTTATCTAACCACTTGAATAACTGTCACTTTTAGAACCATTAATGGCAATTTTTCAATGACAATTAATATTTGCCAAATATTTGGTTGATTGCAAAAGCTGATTGGTATCAAATCCATAAGGTTTATCTATAGTAAATAATGCCAGGTTATTAGCCTAACAACTAGCTATTGGTTTATGGGTGCGATATTTTCACCCTTAACTGTGTGAATTATTTTATCAAGTAGACTTCTATCTTTTAGTGCCTACATTAGTATACAAACACCCTGGCATTAAAAAATGATGCTAAATTACTATTGACATATTCAATTACAATGCGATATTATTGTAAACTGTTCAAAGTATACAGGCTGCTAAACTAGGCTAAAACTATATCAATAACATTGGTAGCTGAATATTGCCTAAATGATGCCTAGTTGTAACTTTTTTGTTGTTTATTAATGAGGTGAACATGGCTAAGCGCCGTAATCCGAAAAAAGAAAAGGCGCTACGGAACCAGGCATATGCCAGAAAGTTTCGTAAACGAACTACGACAGGAAGAATGCAGAGAAGATTCCAGCAAAGACCGCCGAAGAGTGAGGAAGATGAAGGCGCAGCAGCAATTGATGCTGAGTAAGTTGCCTAACGAAATTCTTGTTCTTTAAAATTATTGAACTGGGGACTGGGGACTGGGGACTGGGGATTAGGGACTGGGAGGATTATGGACGGGAATTCAAAGCCCGCCTAAATCCTGTAAGAACATCTTCCCAGTATCCAATACGTAGTCCCCAGTCACGGAATAGCGTTCATCCCTAACTAATTAAGAATCTGGTTAGGGACTCTTGGCATTGACCCATTAATTTTCAGGGCGTACAAATGTACGCCCTTATTTATTGACAATGGGGCATGGGGCATTGAGAAAACTCTTCCCCATCTCCCCATCTCCCCATCTCCCCATCTCCCCATCTCCTCATCTCCCTCATCCCTTAGTTCCCCTGTTCAGCAATTTGAGTGCGGGCGGCAAGCAGTGCTTTAGTCACTTGTGCAAAACCAGTACCACCGTAACTATTGCGGGCAGCTACTACTTGATGCGGAGATATCGCTTGATAAATATCTGCGGCAAATGCTGGGTGCAGTTGTTGCCACTCTTCTAATGTCAAATCTTTCAAAAGCTTACCCGCAGCAATACTAGTTTTCACTACTTTCCCTACGAGATTATAAGCTTCCCGGAAGGGAACACCCCTGGCTGCTAAATAATCTGCTACATCGGTAGCATTAGAAAAGTCTTCTGTGACTGCTTGTGCCAAACGGTGGGTGCGAAATTCTAAACCTTCGCGCAGCAAAATTGTGATTGCTTCCAGACAGGCTTTAACTGTGTTGATGCTGTCAAACAAACCTTCTTTATCTTCTTGCAGGTCTTTGTTGTATGCCAGTGGTAGACCTTTCATGATCACTAACATTGCCTGGAGATGACCAAATACACGCCCTGTTTTTCCCCGCACCAATTCTGGTACATCAGGGTTTTTCTTTTGGGGCATAATGCTAGAACCAGTGGCACAGCTATCTTTGAGGGTGACAAAACGAAATTCTTCAGACGACCAGAGAATAATTTCTTCACTCAGACGGCTGAGATGAACCATGATCAAGCTAGCAGCACAGAGAAATTCGATCGCAAAGTCGCGATCGCTAACTCCATCCAAGCTATTAGCATAAATGCTGTCAAATTGCAATAGTTCGGCTGTGTAATGCCTATCAATAGGGAAAGTAGTTCCAGCCAAAGCACCGCACCCCAGTGGCGAGATATTCACTCGCCGATAAACGTCTCCTAGACGTTCCCAGTCGCGTTGCGCCATCTCAAAGTATGCTAGAAGGTGATGAGCCAAACTCAGGGGTTGGGCACGTTGCAGGTGTGTATAACCAGGAATGAGAGTTTCAACGTGCTGTTGGGCTATATCTAATAAGACAGTTTGAAATTCCCGCAATTGGCTTTTGATTTGTTGGATTTGGTCACGTAGATAAAGCCTAGTGTCCGTACCAACTTGGTCATTACGCGATCGCGCCGTATGCAGTTTTTTACCCACATCGCCGACAATTTCAGTCAACCGCCGTTCAACTGCAAAATGTACATCTTCAGCATCGATACCAGGCTGGAATTTTCCTTGGTGGTATTCAGTGCGAATTTGTTCTAAACCTACAATCAGTTGCTTTGCTTCTTCTGTTGAAATAATACCCGTGTGACCCAACATCTGAGCGTGAGCTATTGAGCCAGTCAAGTCGTATTCTATTAATGCAATATCGAAACCTATGCTGGCATTAAAACGAGCGATCGCCGGATGCAACGCTGATTCAAACCGCTGACTCCAAGTCTGTTCTTTAGTCATAAATACAGGGGAGTGGGGAAAAATTAAGAGTTATGAGTTAACAGTTATGAATTTTTCACTCCTAACTCCTAACTCCTCACTT
Organism: Nostoc sp. UHCC 0702; assembly: GCA_017164015.1. Taxonomy (GTDB): domain Bacteria; phylum Cyanobacteriota; class Cyanobacteriia; order Cyanobacteriales; family Nostocaceae; genus Amazonocrinis. Next base: position 8,505,539 of record CP071065.1, on the reverse strand, counting down.
TTAAAGTTAACCGTAGCTTGTTAGATTCCGAATCATATAACCAATGACCAAACCAATCAACAGGGCCCAGATTTGCCCTGTCTGTACAAAGTGACTCCAAGCTTTGGAGATTTGTCCTATCAGGTCTGGATCTCGAATTTCTTGAGCTAGTAGGGTAACATTTGCTGGTAAATGCCAAACTAACTGAGACATCAAATCGCTAAAGTAGTTCATATTTGATAAGGGTATTGGGTACTGGGTATTGGGTACTGGGTATTGGGTACTGGGTATTGGGAATTGGGAATTGGGCATTGGGCATTGGGCATTGGGCATTGGGTATTAGTTATTACTCCCCCATCTCCCTCATCTCCCTCATCTCCCTCATCTCCCCCATCTCCCTCATCTCCCCCATCTCCCTCATCTCCCCATCTCCCCAATCCCCCAGTCCCTTGAGTCATAACTCAAGATCCAGAGGATGCCAACCGCAATTTCTCGGCTGTCCGCAAAATTTGCCCCGCCAAAACTGCTGCGCCAAAACCATTATCAATATTCACTACACCGACTCCCGCAGCACAAGAATTGAGCATTGTCAATAGTGGTGCTAACCCGCCAAAACTTGCACCATAACCGATGCTAGTAGGAACGGCAATCACGGGACAATCCGCTAAACCTGCAACGACGCTGGGTAAAGCGCCTTCCATCCCAGCTACGACAATCAACACTGATGCTGACTCGATGAGGTGACGGTTACTTAGCAAGCGGTGAATTCCAGCAACACCGACATCCCAAAGACGCTGCACGCGAAAACCAGAAAGTTCGGCTGTGACTGCTGCTTCCTCAGCAACAGGTAAATCAGCAGTACCAGCAGAAAGAATGCCTATCTCTCCTCTAAACTGTGGTTCCATAGTAGAGGGAGCGATCGCACAAATTTTCGCCAATTCGTAGTAATGCAAACCTCTAACCTTTGATTGCAGTGCGGCATAAACTGCTGGTTCAATGCGGGTTGCCATCACTACCGGGTTACGCTGGCGCATCACCTCCATAATTTGAGCAATTTGTTCGGGAGTTTTACCTGGCCCCCAAATCACTTCTGGGAAACCAGTTCTCAACTGGCGATGGTGGTCAATTTTGGCAAACTCACCCACAGATTCATAGGCTAGGTCTTTGAGTGAGTCCAAAGCCACATCTGGATGAACTTTACCATTGGCAACTGCTTGTAGGAGCGATCGCAAAGTTTCAGGTTGAGTCACGGCAAATGGAGATTTTACAGAAAAATAGGTTGAAAGCCCCGCGCTTTTAAGCCGGGGATGAAAACCACGACGTAGGCTTTAGCCTACCTGAGTCATATCCAGTACTTCTGGTAGAGAGTCGATAAGTTCTTCAACTACTTGAGTCATTGTTTTATCTTTGTGAACAGAATAGACGCGAAGTTTATTTAACCTACGCTCACTAACTTTAACGTGAAGGTCTTTTTTTGCCATAACTTGTACACGATGGGGACATATTCATGATAATATACTTCTACCAAGGAGGTGATTTATTTGTACGGATGTCAGCAAAATCTAATTAGTCCTAATGGTGAGTTAAGAGCGATATTAGAATTTATCTGCTCTGAATCACACAAGCTAACCAATTGTGGCATCTACTATGCACGTCAATTATTTTTTAAAACGGGTAGATTGATTGGCAAGTATGACTTAGAGAAGGAATACAAAACTAACAGGCATTATCAAGTTTTGCATTCTCAGGCGGCACAACAAATACTTAGGTCTGTTGCCGAGTCCTTTAAATCCTTTAAAGAACTTGATAAAAAATACCGTAGAGGTGAATTAACAGACAAACCAAGGCTACCAAAGTACCGCAAAGGTGCTGGATACGCTCTGGTAGCGTATCCAAACCAGGCATTAAAGCTTGTTGGTAATAACATTAAAATCCCCTTGGGTAATACTGTTAAGCGTTGGTTTAATCTTGATAGCTTTTTAATTTATATGCCAACCAACTTGGATTTTAAAGATATCAAGGAACTACGAATACTACCAAGAAATCAATGCTTTTATGCTGAGTTTGTTTATGAACAGAAACCAGCAGTAGAGATGAATCTGAATCCTAAGTATGCTTTAGCAATTGACCCTGGCATCAACAACTGGTTAAGCTGTGTTTCTAACACTGGGACTAGTTTTATTGTTGATGGACGCAAGGTAAAATCTCTCAACCAGTGGTACAACAAACGTGTTAGCACCCTTAAAGAAGGTAAACCACAGGGATACTGGGATGAGCAATTAGCCCATATCACTGAAAAGCGTAATCGCCAAATGAGAGATGCCGTTAACAAGGCAGCAAGACTAGTGATTAATCACTGTCTTGACCATCAGATAGGTGTAGTAGTGTTTGGATGGAACCAGGGTCAACGACAACAAGCAAAGTTAGGAAAAGTAACTCAATCTTTTGTGCAGATACCAACTGCAAAACTCAAAGAAAGAGTTAAACAATTGTGTGAATATCATGGCATTAAGTTTATTGAACAAGAGGAATCCTACACCAGTCAATGCAGCTTTTTAGATCGTGATTTCCTACCTACGTTCGGCGCAAAACCTGAAGGGTGGGAAGCATCAGGGAAACGAGTAAAACGTGGATTGTATAGAACTGCAAAAGGATTTTTTGCTGGGGCTGACTTAAACGCAAGCGCGAATATACTACGCAAAGTAGAGACACAACTAGGCTTGTCCTTAGTCAAGGTCTGTAGGCGAGTCTTGACCCTTTGCACCCGCATTCTCGTGTGGGAAACCAAAACTAAAAAGCGAAGGGAAGTGGCTTTAAGCCGAACCGTAGCAACAGTTTAGAATCCCCGTCCATTCTATGGCGGGGAGAGGTCAATTGCTATATAGATGTTAGGGCTAATCAGTGACTCTCAGTTCGTAGAGGTTCCAGAATGGGCCGCCAAGAGCAGTATATTTGACACCCTGGAAGCGATCGCGCACTGCTTGGAGATTTAACCGTTCTACTAAATGAATAAACGGTAACTGTTCTGAAGCTATCCGCTGATATTCGTAATAAATTTCCTTACGCTTATTTTCATCTATTATTTGTGCGCCTTGGACGTACAGACGATCAATTTCTTTTTCCCATTCAGAAGGTTCCCAACCTATTAAGGGTGGATCTCCTGGTTGCGCGCTTTGATTAAATGCATGGGAACCTCCAGAAATTCGCCAAATATTACTAGCGCTGTGGGGTTCAACTCCTCCTCCTGCAAATCCTCCCAGGTAACAATCCCAATTTTGTGACACTTTTAGTTTTTCTAGATAGGCATTGAAGCTCAAAATTTGCAAATCTAATTTAATTCCTATGTTTGCCAAATCTTGTTGGATTTGCGCTGCCATATCACCTCTAACTTTTCTTTCAGAATTTGTTAAAAGTGTAAATCTCACTCTATTACCACTAGCATCTAATAGCTGTTTTTGAGCATCGTATTTAAATCCAGCTTTTAATAGTAATTCTTTAGCTTTTTCTGGATTATGATTATAGACCTTTAACCCTTTTTCCGGAGGTAAAAAGTAAGGGCTTTTAACATAAACAAATGAATTTTGCAGTTCGCCTAGCCCACGAAAAGCATTCATTTTCATTTTTTCTCGATTCAAGCTGTAGGCTATAGCTTGACGAAATTCTTTCTGATTAAACCAGTTAGATTTGATTGGGTCTACTAAAGGTTGACCTTGGGATTTTTTGGCTTTATTGAGATTAAAAGCAATAAAAGTGGTGCTGGTATCTGGGCCGCCGTTATAAATTTTAAATTTGGCTCGCTTTTCTTCTCGCTTCAGCAAGCTAAAACCCTCTGGAGGGACTTCCAAATCATCTAATTGTCCAGAACGAAAACTAATCAACTGGTTATCTGTTGATTCAATAATTTGCAAAACAATACGTTCAATATAAGGCTGAGGTTTCCTCTGAGCATCTTTACGCCAGTAGTATGGGTTACGCTTAAAAATGACTCTTTGGCTAGGTACATAACTTTCCATTACATAAGGGCCATTGCCGACAATTTCTTTGGGGTCTGTGCCTGTGTTCCACATAGAAATAAACTTGGGATTGCCATCAGCACCATTGGTACGAATTGCTTCTTGTAAAGCATGGGCTGGCATAATTGGGATGCCACCTACATATCGCAAAAAAGGCGCAAATGGTTCTTCAATAGTAAATTCTACTCGGCGTGCATCCAGTTTTTTGACTTTTGGCAAACTACCTTTTTCTCCAATTCTCAACGCATCTTTAGTAGAAGTTGGTATTTTGGGATTTAAGTAAATTTCGTTGTAAGTAAAAATAATATCATCAGTAGTCATTGGCTTACCATCTGACCACAGCAGTCCCTCTCTTAAGGTAATTACAACTCTTTGTCCGTTGTTAGTAACTTCCCAAGATTCTGCTAAACCTGGTTCTAGTTTTGTGGTTAAAGGATTCTCATTAATTAATGAATCATAAATAAATCCAAAAACACTATATGCTGACTCATTCAATGGAGAGTTGAAAGTTGAAGGTTCACTGAGAACAGCCGTAACCATCTGCGGCACTTGTGCCGCATCTGTTTTAAAGTCAGCAGGATTGCAGGCAGAAACTATCAAGGCTGTAATGGAAGCCAGAATTATGGATAATTGTAAATGCTTAAATCTAGGAAAAAATGATGGTATTTTCATAATTTAATGGACGTAATCTTGGTTACACATTGAAATAAATAGGTCACATTTCAAGGGTATACTTTCAATTCATAACTGATGAATGATAACTATTAAAAACTGAATATACAGTCATTCTTAGTAATTCATTCCTACCAAAAGCTCAGAAAAATTGTCATTTTTTTGACATAGAATCTTTGCTTTTTTTGCACTTTTATTTGACATCCTGCCATCGTTATTCCTGCAATAGTAAGACTACAGCATAAGCACAAATGCCTTCTTCGCGCCCTTCTGGGCCGAGTTTTTCATTAGTGGTTGCTTTGATACCTATTTGATTTGGTTGTAACTCTAAAACAGTTGCTAACTTGTCACGCATTTTTTGAATATGCGGTTTCAATTTGGGACGTTCTGCTACTACTACCGAGTCAATGTTACCGATCTGCCAGCCTTGCTCTTGAATGAGTTGATGTACTTGAGTTAGTAGTACTAAACTATTTGCCCCTGCCCATTGGGGATCACTGGGGGGAAAATAATGACCTATATCCCCCAAAGACAATGCACCCAGCATGGCATCCATAATTGCATGGGTTAACACATCAGCGTCACTATGGCCCAACAAACCAAGTTCATGGGGAATTTCCACACCTCCTAAAATTAAGCGGCGATCGCTTACCAGTCGGTGAATATCGTAACCGTTACCAATACGGAGTTTAGTCATTTGTCAGTTGTCAGTTGTCAGTGGTCAGTTGTCAGTTGTCAGTGGTCAGTGGTCAGTTGTCATTTGTTAAGAGTTATTCTTTTTATCTCGCTCATCCCCCTCATCCCCCCATCTCCCTATCCCCCCATCTCCCCTGCTCCCCTGCTCCCCCCCTTCCCCCGTTCCCACTCCTTGAGCAAATCAGGGCGGCGATCGCTGGTTTTTTTAATTTGTTGTTCATAACGCCACCGCGCAATTGCAGCGTGATTCCCAGAAAGCAGCACATCAGGCACTTTTAGCCCGCGAAAATTGGCGGGACGAGTGTACTGGGGATAGTCCAGCAACCCTTCTTCAAAACTTTCGGCTGTTAAAGACTCTGTTTTAGCCACTGTTCCCGGTAGCAGGCGCACCACACCGTTGATTAATGCCATTGCTGGAATTTCTCCACCAGTCAGAATAAAATCACCCAAAGATACCTCACGAGTCACCAAATGCAGCACCCTCTCATCCACTCCTTCATAATGTCCGCAGATGACTACCAACTGGTCGTAATTGGTTGCTAATTCTCGCAAAAGTGGTTGATTGATTGTCTCACCCTGAGGACTCATCAAAATGATCTCTCTTCGCGGCAGAATTGGCAGGGACTCCACAGCGTTAAAGATCGGTTCTGGCTTCATCAGCATCCCCACCCCGCCACCGTAGGGTTCATCATCTACCTTCCGGTGTTTATCGGTGGTAAAGTCTCTGGGATTGACAAGATTGACTTGGGCAATCTGTTTGGCTAGGGCTTTACCCATCAGCCCAGAACTGAGAACTGAGGTAAAACAGTCGGGAAAAAGTGTAACTATATCAAAACGCACAGTAATTCGTATTGGGGAACACTAATCTTAAATTTGAATGTTTACTAAACACAAGAAGCTAATCTGGGTTAAAACTACAGATAAGTTTAATCAATAGTATCTAAAACTACCAGAACTATTGATTTATTGTGGGATCAAAGTTTTCAAAAGTTTTTCTAATTACTTAATTTATGTTTAAATATTGTCACAACTACCATTTAAATTAAATATCCGACCAAGTTAACAACTTCCAGGATGCATCGAGCCAGCCTCAGAATAATGTGTGTAAAGACCTGCTCACCGCCAACCCCAGAAGGGAAACTCAATCCCCAATCTCAGAAGGGAAATGGACACTTTCTACCCTGCACTCAGGCGTACCGCGTAGAATCAAGGGGAATGTCCCCTTTGTTCAGAACGCCAAAAATCGGCGTCTGGGCAACTCTTGGCACAAAAGTGTTCTCTAATGCCCCACAAGCACGATGCTACCAGTCTGGAAAAAGTGGACAGGTGAAAAACAAGGCGCTGGCTTTGAGGAAGGGCAACGAACACATGAATACTGAGGCTTCGTGTACTTCAAGCGAGAAGTCTGAGCAAAGACTAACTTCATTCAGAACTTCAGTGCAGTGTCCTCCAAAAAAGCAAAGTGCAAAAATCATCGGGCTGCTCAACTTTGTTAAATTCACACGCCATTCGCCACAAGCCGACGGCACTTCCTTCAAGTCGGCAAAGCCGCCCAACGGAGTGCCTTGGGAACCCGTCACTGGCCATGGCTCCTGAAGTTGTTGACAGGAGAAACACAATGCCGCAACTAAAAGCTAAATCGCTGGAAATGAGGACACCCCAAGCAACTAAAACCGCCGTTCTAGTTATCGGAGGCGCAGAAGACAAAGTTCATGGACGCGAAATCCTGAGAACTTTTTTTGGCCGCGCTGGTGCTAGTAAGGCCTATATTACAATTATTCCATCTGCTTCCCGCGAACCCGCTATCATCGGTGGTCGGTATATTCGCATTTTTGAAGAAATGGGTGCTGAAAAGGTTGAAATTTTAGACATTCGCGAACGCGAACAGTGTGAAATACCGCAAATCAAAGCATCCCTAGAAGCTTGTAGTGGGGTATTTTTGACGGGAGGAGACCAATTACGCCTCTGTGGCGTGTTGTCAGATACGCCAGCAATGGAAATTATCCGACAGCGGGTCAGAGGTGGGCAACTTACCCTAGCAGGAACCAGTGCAGGGGCAGCGGTAATGGGGCATCATATGATTGCTGGCGGTGGAAGTGGTGAAACACCAAATCGTTCCCTAGTAGATATGGCAACGGGTTTGGGGTTTATCCCTGAAGTGATTGTTGACCAACACTTTCACAACCGCAATCGCATGGGTCGTCTCATTAGCGCGATCGCAGCTCATCCCGACCGCTTGGGTATTGGCATCGATGAAGATACCTGTGCTGTATTTGAACGCGATGGTTGGTTACAAGTTATGGGCAAAGGCAGTGTAACTATTGTCGATCCCACTGAACTTACCCATACCAACGAAGCCCATGTCGGTGCTAATGAACCCCTAACAGTACATAATTTACGTCTGCATATCCTCAGCTATGGCGATCGCTTCCACCTGTACCAGCGGACTGTATTGCCTGCTGTACACCGCATCTCCAGCTGACGGAATAGAGTATCTGAGGTTACACTGACGTTGACCGCTGGTTTATCTCCTGCCGTAGAAAAATCAGAGGAATACCATGTAAAAAGAAAAAACTGTTTACAATGAACAGTTTAGCGGTCAATTCCAGTAAGAAACTAGAATTTTGGTTCCGAATCTCCATCTACCTATTCCCATGAGAATCCTCAAGATCCAGACCTTACGCGGCCCAAACTACTGGAGCATTCGACGCCACAAGCTGATCGTCATGCGCCTCGATTTAGAAAACCTTGCCGAGACGCCCTCGAATGAAATCCCTGGCTTTTATGAAGGATTAGTAGAGGCGCTGCCAAGTCTGGAGGGCCACTATTGCTCGCCTGGCTGTCGTGGTGGTTTTTTGATGCGAGTGCGAGAAGGTACCATGATGGGCCATGTGGTGGAACACGTAGCCCTAGAACTCCAGGAATTAGCTGGAATGCATGTCGGCTTTGGGCGCACCCGTGAAACCGCCACACCCGGAGTTTTCCAGGTAGTGATTGAATACCTCAACGAAGAAGCGGGGCGCTACGCCGGACGAGCGGCTGTGCGACTGTGCCAGAGTATTGTTGACCGGGGTCGTTACCCCAAGGCAGAACTAGAGCAAGATATCCAAGACCTGAAAGACTTTTGGCGTGATTCTTCCTTAGGGCCATCTACGGAAGCCATTGTCAAAGAAGCCGAAAAACGAGGCATCCCCTGGATGCAACTCACCGCACGCTTTTTGATCCAGCTGGGCTACGGCATCAATCAGAAGCGGATGCAGGCGACGATGACCGATAAAACTGGCATTTTGGGAGTAGAACTAGCCTGCGACAAAGAAGCCACTAAACGCATCTTGGCTGCGGTTGGAGTCCCTGTTCCCAGAGGTACAGTGATCAACTTCTTGGACGATTTGGAAGAAGCCATTGAATACGTAGGCGGTTATCCCATCGTGATCAAACCGCTGGATGGCAATCATGGACGTGGGATCACCATTGATATCCGCACTTGGGAAGAAGCTGAAGCAGCCTACGAGGCAGCTAGACAAGTTTCTCGCTCAATAATTATTGAGCGGTATTATGTCGGGCGAGACCACAGAGTACTGGTAGTAGATGGCAAAGTAGTGGCAGTAGCAGAACGTGTGCCAGCCCACGTAGTGGGTAACGGCAGATCCACCATTGCCGAACTGATAGAGGAAACCAACCTCGACCCCAATCGCGGTGAAGGACATGATAACGTCCTCACCAAGATCGAACTAGACCGTACCAGCTACCAACTCTTAGAAAGGCAAGGCTTCACTCTCAACAGCGTACCACCCAAAGGCACAATTTGTTACCTACGCGCAACAGCAAACTTGAGTACAGGTGGTATTGCTGTAGACCGCACCGACGAAATCCACCCAGAAAATGTTTGGTTGGCACAAAGAGTAGTGAAGACTATCGGTTTGGATATCGCCGGACTGGATATCGTCACTTCCGATATTAGCCGTCCTCTACGAGAAGTAGAAGGTGTGATTGTGGAAGTGAATGCTGCTCCTGGCTTTAGGATGCACGTTGCCCCCAGCGTTGGCATCCCCCGCAACGTCGCCGGCGCAGTCATGGATATGCTATTCCCCAATGAACAATCCAGCAGTATACCCATTTTGAGTGTCACGGGCACCAATGGCAAAACCACAACTACGCGACTGCTAGCACACATTTATAAACAGACTGGTAAAGTAGTTGGATATACAACTACAGACGGGACTTATATCGGTGAATACTTAGTAGAAGTTGGAGACAACACAGGCCCCCAAAGCGCTCACCTGATTTTGCAAGATCCAACTGTAGAAGTAGCAGTGTTAGAAACGGCTCGCGGTGGTATTCTGCGCTCAGGGCTGGGCTTTGAAACTGCTAATGTGGGTGTGGTGTTGAATGTCGCTGCCGATCATTTAGGAATAGGCGATATCGATACTATTGAGCAATTAGCAAACCTCAAGAGCGTTGTGGCCGAAGCTGTAACACCTGATGGGTATGCGGTATTGAATGCTGACGATCGCCGCGTCGCCGCCATGGCCGAAAAAACGAAAGCCAACATCGCTTACTTTACCATGAACCCCGATTCCGAATTGGTACGCAAGCACATCCAAAAGGGCGGAGTCGCAGCGGTATATGAAAATGGGTATCTATCAATTGTCAAAGGCGACTGGACGCACAGAATCGAAAGGGCAGAAAATATCCCCTTGACAATGGGCGGACGTGCGCCGTTTATGATTGCCAATGCGTTAGCAGCCAGTTTGGCAGCTTTCGTGCAAAATGTCACGATTGAGCAAATACGCGCTGGTTTAAAGACGTTCCGGGCTTCTGTGAGTCAAACGCCGGGACGGATGAATTTATTTAATTTAGGGAACTACCACGCATTAGTAGACTATGCCCACAACCCAGCCAGTTACGAAGCCGTGGGTGCTTTTGTCCGCAACTGGAATACAGGACAAAAAATAGGTGTAATTGGCGGGCCAGGCGATCGCCGCGACGAAGACTTTGTTACCTTGGGTAAACTCGCAGCGGAAATTTTTGACTACATCATTGTCAAAGAAGACGATGATACGCGGGGACGCCCACGGGGATCAGCCTCAGATTTGATTACTAAAGGTATCACCCAAGTTAAACCAGATTGCCGCTTCGAGTCAATTCTGGACGAAACTCAAGCGATTAACAAAGCTTTGGATATGGCTCCTGTTAACGGTCTGGTGGTAATTTTGCCAGAAAGTGTTACTAGGGCTATCAAATTAATTAAGTTACGCGGTTTAGTCAAAGAGGAAATTCAACAAAATCCCTCTACGACTGTGCTAGATATGCAAAATGGGGTGACATCTTCTGTTATTAATACGTTGCTGTAGTCAAGAGTCAATGGTGAGCCAGCGCGGTCTTGGGGGTTCCCCCCATGAGCGACTGGCGAACCCCGAAGGGGTCAATAGTCTAAAAACTGTTGACTGTTGACTAATGACTGATGACTGTTAACTGTTTTTGTCTTCTTCTTCGGTGGTGTTTTCAGTTGAATTTTTTAGTTCGTCTTTAAAACCCCGCAGAGTTTTACCCAGTGCATTTCCCAATTCAGGAATTTTTTTGGGGCCAAAAATTAAAATAGCGACTATAGCAATTATTCCTACTTCCGGCCATCCTAGTCCAAACATATCCGTCTCCTAAATTATACTTACATTAACTATAGACAAATAGATGGCTACTCTCGCGTAATTGGTATACCTAACCAATCGCTTAATTCATGAGCCAGCCATTCTAGTTCTGCTTCCGTAGTGTGCAAACGAAGCTGATATCTTTTGACTCCAGCCCAAATATTTAATTCTGCTACTTCAGTAAAATTATCTTTAAAACCTTTAAGCATATGCATTGGTATATAAACTAAGTTGCTGATATTTTCTCTGGGGGATGGACGAGGATGAGCAAATTTAAAGCCAAATAACTCATAGGTTAAGGTAATTTTCTGGCTATCTATACGCAGCCGAATACGTAAGAATAATAACCATAACATTAGCAGCCAAGGGTATAACAATGAGTAGCTGGCATGCCAAAGAGGCAGTGAAAAAGCGATACCAACAAAGTTAAAGGGAAAAGGAGATTGCAACCAAGTAATTGTCCACCAAAGAGTGAAATAATTCCAGGCAATAAACCCACAAAGAAGTAAACAACCCGAAACGATGGTTCCAAAAAGATGTAAAAAATTCTTGGCGATGAACCGAGGAAAAGCTAAAAACACTGATGACCAAGACAGTTGAAACACAGGGGGAATGGGAATTTTCAGCACTTCCCCATTTTTTGTCAAATGAATTTTGCTATCGGCTGGTTTGCCAGCAGCTAAAGTACTAATATTTTGTAGATGTGACTCGTCTAAAGCGTTTAGTGCAGCATTTGCAGAACTCAATCGTTGTTCTAAAGTTGGTGCAGTCATCGACTTTAACCAGCTAATAAAGCCTGGACTAAGATTAGTCACTTGGTCAAACTGAATGCGAAAATCCTTTTGGGGTAAATCGGCTGGATGAGTAGCAGTCACCAAGTAAATTAAAGTTGCACCTAAACCATAAAGGTCGGATGCTGCAACGGTGCGTCCGCCAAATTGCTCTGGTGGCATATAGCCGTAAGTTCCTACCACTGTGCGAGTAGCACAGTGGTAGGACAGTTTGCACTGAACCAAAATCTACAAGGTAGACTTGACCAACACTATTACCAGAACGTTCCCCCAATAAAATATTGGTAGGTTTAATATCACGGTGAATTACAGGCGGATGCAGCCCATGCAGATAAATAAGAATCTCTAAAATTGCCTTGGCTATCTGTTTAACTTCAGCTTCTGTAAAAGTCCGCCCAGATTGTAAGTATTGTTCTAAAGTTTGTGCTGGAATATAAGTTTGTACTAGAGCAAATCCTTTAATTCTAGATGTATTTACCTCGAAATAATCTAAATAGCGTGGAATAGCGGGATGTGACAAAGATTTTAAGGTTTCGGCTTCCCGCTCAAACAGCTTGAGATCATCCCATTCAAAGTCACTTGTAAAACTGAGTAATTTGATTATCACTAGTTCGTGCGTTTGCAAGTCACGGGCTAATAGCGTCTGTCGCCCTGCTTTTTTTCCCAACTTCTGCTGAACTTGGTAGCGTGAAGCGAAGATATCTCCGTCAGGTGACTCACCCATTATTTTATCAATCATAGAAAGTAATTATTTTTGTGATTTTCTATACTTCCAATGTGTAAACATCTTTAAATTCAGGGACTTTAATTCTAAAAAATATCCCAAATTTTCTTGTGGGATGGGTGTCCTCACCCGTCCTTTGTGTGAAAGGCGGGCAGGATGCCCGCCCCACAAGATGAATAATTTATTTTTGGAAAATCCCTCAGTTAAAACTACTCCTTGGTGATATCTATCCCTAACCAATGCTTCAACTCGTCAGTTAGCCATTCCAGTTCCGCTTCGGATTTAATAGCACCAGTTGTACCAAGTTGATATTTTTTTACTCCTACCCAAATTTCCAATTTTGCTGGCACTTCGGAGCGATCGCCATCAGAGTCTCTAGTAAAATATTTCGGAGTGTAAACTACTTTGGTGATATTTTCTCTGGGTGATGGCCGGGGGCGATGAAATTTTAATCCAAATAATTCATAGGTTAAGGCAATTTGCTCTTGATTCAGGTGTAAGCGGATGCGTGCAAACCAAGGGAAAATGATCCCATTGAGCATATACAAGCCAGCACCCCAAAAGGGAAGTGAGAATAAAGCAAAGGGAATGTTGATTGGAAAAGGGGCACTAAGAGCGCCAATTGTCCAAAATAGGATAAATGAATTCCAAGCGATCGCAAATAAACCTGTAAGAATTATTGACGCATCAAATCCACCTGGTGGAATGATAATTTCTAGAAAATCCGAATTTTTAATTAGTTGAATTTTACTACCAACAGGTTTACCCAAAGCTAGGCTATTAATGTTGTCATTGGAATCATTCAAAGCTTGCAGTGCTTGAGTTGCAGAACTCAAGCGTCGTTCTAAACTCGGTTGGGTCATCCACTTGAGCCAATTGATAAAGCTAGGACTTAAATTAGTCAAATGCTCAAACTGAATGCGAAAATCCTTTTGAGGTAAATCGCCTGGATGGATACCAGTTACTAAGTAAATTAACGTTGCGCCTAAACTATAAAGGTCAGAAGCAGCAACGGTGCGTCCGCCAAATTGTTCTTGTGGCATATAGCCATAGGTTCCTACAACTGTTCTGGTTCCGCCTTCTGTAGCTAAGACAGTTTGCACTGAACCAAAATCTACCAAGTAAACTTGACCGATACTATTACCAGAACGCTCACCCAATAAAATATTGCTAGGCTTAAGATCACGGTGGATTACAGGCGGATGCAGTTGATGTAGGTAAATCAGAATTTCTAAAACTGCTTTAGCTACCTGTTTGACTTCAGCTTCTGTAAAGATTCTCCCACTTTGTAAGTATTGCTCTAGAGTTTGAGCTGGGATATAACTCTGTACAAGGGCAAATCCTTTGATAGTTGGTAAATTTACTTCAAAATAGTCTAAATAGCGTGGAATAGAAGCATGGGACAAAGATTTTAACGTTTGGGCTTCTCGTTCAAATAACTTGAGTGAATCCCATTCAAAGTCACTACTGAAAGAGAGTAACTTGATAACGACTAATTCACCGCTCTTTTGATCTTGTGCTAACAGAGTCCGCCGCCCTGCTTTTTTTCCCAACTGCTGTTGGATTTCGTAGCGATGGCTCAATATTATGCCAATCATTATGATCGCTGATAAAGCTACTTTAAAAGGTTTTAAATGCTTGTCAAATTGAGCAAGCTGATATTTCTTAGTATAATCGTGTGTTCTATGCCCTCCCAACTTTGGCCTTACATTACCCCTGGTATTCCCGATGAATTCTTCGAGCATTTGCCAGGTATTCCTTTTAGCCAGCGAGAAGTGCGACTGCTGTTGATTTCTCAATTGCGGCTGAAACCTGATTCCGTATTGTGGGACATTGGTGCCGGGACAGGTACAATTCCTATAGAGGTGGGATTGCTGTGCCCCAAGGGAAAGATTATTGCTGTGGAAAGGGACGAAGAAGTTGCCAACCTGATCAAACGTAACTGCGATCGCTTTGAGGTAAATAATGTAGAAGTCATTGAAGGCAATGCTCCAGAGTGTTTGCATAACCTCAAAATTTCACCTCACCGTGTTTGTATTGAGGGAGGACGCCCGATTCAAGACATTCTACAAGCTGTATGGGATTATTTACCATCCTCTGGGCGAGTTGTCGCTACAGCGTCTAATTTAGAAGGCCTGTACGCAATTTCTCAAAGCTTTTCTCAATTGCGGGCTGTAAATATTGAAGTTGTCCAGTCTGCGGTTAATCGCTTAGAGACGCGCGGTTTTTCTCAAACCTTTGCCGCCGTCGATCCCATTTTTATCCTGAGTGGTGAGAAACTAGAGTGACTGGGGCTGGGGACTAGGGGCTGGGGACTGGGGACTAGGGACTAGGGACTAGGGTCTGGGGATTAGGGACTGGGGACTAGGGACTAGGGTCTGGGGGCTGGGAAGGAACTTACTTCATCAAATTAGTTTTTCTATCTAATACCCAATACCCAATCCCCAATCCTCAATACCCAATCCCCAATACCCAATACCCAATACCCAATCCCAAATACTGCTATGCCTTGGTCTCGGATTATTAGTGGAATTATTGCGATCGCTCTTGCTTTAGCTGCTGTCCTTTTAGGTGGTTGGTATTTTACGATTGCGATCGCGGTTGTCGTTTTTTTGGGTCATCAGGAATATTTTAATTTGGTGCGAGCCAGAGGCATAGTTCCCGCTGCTAAAACCACCATGTTTGTCAGCCAAATTTTACTGGTTATTTGTACAGTTGATGGCAGTTTGGCTGATGCTGTCATGCCAATAGCAGGTACATTTATTTGTTTTTACTTGCTGTTTCAGCCCAAATTGGCAACAATCGCGGATATTTCCGCTTCCATTATGGGGCTGTTTTATGTGGGTTACTTGGCGAGTTATTGGGTGCGGTTACGCGCCCTCGGTAGTGCAGCTGTCAGTAATCTTGCTTTGGGTGGTTACTGGCCCCCAGCTTGGGCAGATATTCTCCAGCAAAAAAATTTTGCTGTTTTGCCTCAAGGTTTGACTGTGACAATGCTGACTTTCTTGTGTATTTGGGCAGCTGACATCGGTGCTTACATTTTTGGTAAATTCTTTGGTAAAACCCAACTATCCAACATCAGCCCCAAAAAAACTGTTGAAGGCGCTGTTTTCGGTATTGCTGCTAGCGTTGCTGTAGCTTTTGCAGGGGCTTATTATCTTCACTTTCCGAGATTTTTCTTCACTGGTATAGCCTTGGGTTTGCTGATTGGTATTGCCAGTCTTTTAGGCGACCTGACCGAATCTATGCTCAAACGCGATGCTGGAGTTAAAGATTCAGGACAGTTGATCCCCGGTCATGGTGGCATCCTAGATCGTACTGATAGTTATATCTTCACTGCTCCTTTGGTTTACTATTTTGTGACGCTTCTGTTGCCGCTATTAGCGGATAAGTAAGCAAGGGAGATGGGTAGATAGGGTGATGGGGTGATGGACAGATGGGGTGATGGGGAGAAAAATAAGTCCTGCCTGCTGCCTGCTGCCTCTTAAATAAGTCGGTGAGAATAAACAGAGCTATGTTACGAAACGTAAATATGCCTGAAACCCTTACTACTGACAACTGACAACTGACAACTGACAACTGACGACCTTTACCAGTTAGCTTTATTTGCACCGACCTACTTACTTAATTGTTAGGGATTCACATTAATTTGTCCCCGACACACCAGCTTACCGGGGATCAAGGTGAGTTCTTCAATATCTACATCTGAGCCTAAATGGAGGTTGTAACTATCATCACCTTCTAAAAGCGGTATTTCGTTTTCTGTAACTTGGATTTGCGATAGTTGCAGTTCTTGACCATTGAGTAATTGTAGGCACAAATAAATATTTAAATACGTAACTTCTCTTGTGGGTGCAAGCATGGCACTCATGATTACTTGATTATTCTCAAGAATAATTTTTAGCCAAGAAATACTCTTGGATTTTGGGCTGTGTTCTGGTAAAAGTTTAAGCAGCACATCATTTAAAGCAGTCGATAATAGTTCAGAAGAAAGGGAATTATTGAGATCCTTTTCCTCTACGGTGAGGTCGCCGAATACAGAGACTGTTTCTAACAGTCGTAGCGGTTGACCTTTCAGTACTGAGCCTATATTGATTTGAATATTTTCCGCTACAAGCTGAATTCGTGTAATATGGAGGCCTTGGTAGACAGCATGACTGGCAAAGATAGATACCCAAGGAATGCAACCAGAGAGAATTTGGCGATCGCTAGCCCTAATCTCTACTTCTAACTGCGATACTTGGCTAACTTGCGACCTCAACCACAGCTTAAGTGCTTTTGTAAGTACTTTTGTAATTACTCTAATCTTCTTTGAACTTTTTGGGAAATTATCTTCTGGCATTTAACCACTCTTGTGATGGATATTTGCTCAGCAAGCTACTGCACTGAAGCAAGCTTTAAATGTAACATTTATGGCAACTTCACACAAAATACAAATATGATGATTATATAAATTACTAGAAATAAGCAGTAATTTCCACATGGAGACACGGTTACAAAAAGTTATCGCTCAATGGGGTATAGCCTCACGGCGCGAAGCTGAAGAAATGATTCGGCGATCGCGAGTGCGGATAAATGGAGTCTTAGCACATTTAGGTCAAAAAGTTGACCCCCAAAGAGATACGATTACTGTTGATGGTAAGTTAGTGTCTCCTCAGCAACGTCCGTCTTTAATCTATTTGTTGCTGCACAAACCTGCTGGAGTGGTTTCTACTTGCTATGACCCTCAGGGGAGAAAGACAGTCTTGGATTTACTCCCTAAAGAATTACGTGAAGGTACAGGTATTCACCCAGTTGGTCGTCTAGATGCAGAGTCTACAGGAGCATTAATACTAACCAATGATGGAGACCTGACATTTGGACTAACCCATCCACGTCACAGCATTCCTAAAACTTATCTTGTTTTAGTCAAAGGACATCCTTCTCAAGTAGCCCTAGAAATGTGGCGTCAGGGTGTGATATTAGATGGGAGAAAAACCCTTCCCGCAAGGGTGGACTTAATAGAAAGTTGTACTGTAAATAGCCGTTTAGAAATAGTTTTACAGGAGGGAAGAAATCGCCAGATACGCCGTGTAGCAGAACAGTTGGGATACCCGGTCATCAAGCTACATCGGACTGCTATTGGCCCAATTCAATTACAAATGTCAAAAACACGTTTTCTCAGTGAAGGGAACTATCGTGCATTAGAAGAATATGAAATTCGCTTTTTGCAAAAGCAGATAAAGCAAATACCTATTAAAGATTCAGGTGAGGGAAGGAGAGTAGAAAAAGCATGAAATGGCTAAAAAGAAAGGATAGTGATCAGCCAAGACTTTCATTAGAAGAAATTCGATCTCAAAAGTTATCCGAATTGGGCGCTAAACTTTCGGCTTCGCGTCAAGAGAAAGGTTTGTCTTTAGAGGAAATGGTAGTATTGACCAAAATTCCTCGGCGATTGTTACAAGCGATTGAAGAAGGGAATTTAGATGAACTGCCAGAACCAATTTATATTCAGGGATTGATTAGGCAATTTGCCGACGCGTTGGGTTTTAACGCAGTGGAATTCGCTCTTGATTTTCCTATTGCTTCTGGGCCGATAATCTCCGAACCTCCTGGAAAAATTAGGTTCATGAGTCAATTGCGTCCTCTTCATCTTTACTTACTTTACATATTTGTGATTGTATGTTCGGTCAGCAGCTTGTCGCAATTGCTGAATAATGCTGACCTGAAAGCAAATAATACTGAAAGTAAGCCACAGCAACAGACATCTTTAAAAACAGAGCCAACTCAAACTCAGTCAACAGCAAAAGCCCAACCTGTTAGCGACACTCTCAGCAGTATCAAAGACAATCAGTCATTACAGATTAGTGTCACCTTAAAAGCGTCATCCTGGATTCGCGTAGTAGCTGATGGCAAAACCGAATTTGAAGGTGTTCTGCCAGAAGGAACACGCCGCGTTTGGAAAGCCCAAGAACAGTTGACAGTGAAAACTGATAATGCTGGTGGTGTAATGATGAGTGTTAATCAAGAAAAAGCCAAGCAAATGGGAGAACCTGGGAAAGTGGAAGAAGTTAAGATTGCTGCCAAGCCGCAGCCTTGAGGGAATTAGGGGGATGAGGGGGATGAGGGAGATGAGGGGGATGAGGGGGATGAGGGGGATGAGGGGGATGAGGGGGATGAGGGAGATGAGGGGGATGAGGGAGATGAGGGAGATGAGGGGGATGAGGGAGACAATATGGAATTTTTTTCCCTGCTCCCCTGCTCCCCTGCTCCCCTGCTCCCCTGCTCCCCCGCTCCCCTGCTCCCCTGCTCCCCTGCTCCCCCGCTCCCCTGCTCCCCCGCTCCCCTGCTCCCCTGCTCCTCACACTTTGTGAGGCGCGCGTCCGTACAGTTTCGTCAGTACTTTCAGGCGATCGCTTAACTCGTCTGTTATGCTATGCGAGTGATAGCGCCAGGCCCAGTTACCTTCAGCAATACTAGGAAAGTTCATTCTAGTCTCGGTTCCTAAACCCAAAATATCTTGTAAAGGAATAATCGCTTGATTAGCTATGGAACTCAAAGCCAGCCGGATTAAATCCCAGTGAATACCTTCGGCACTGATGCAACCTAAATAAAGCCATAAATTATGCTTTTCGTAGTCATTAGCTGTATTAAACCAGCCTATTGTTGTGTCATTATCGTGTGTTCCAGTATAAACTACTGCATTTCGCGGGTAATTAAAAGGTAGAAACGGATTACCGGGATCGGAACCAAAGGCAAACTGCAAAACTTTCATACCAGGAAATTCATACTTGTCTCGCAGCGCTTCAACCTCTGGCGTAATTACTCCCAAATCTTCCGCTAAAACCGGTAATTTGCCTAATTTTTGTTTAATCGTATCAAACAATTCTTCTCCAGGCGCTTTAATCCATTTTCCATTGACCGCAGTTGTTTCCCCTAGTTCTACAGCCCAAAAAGCTTCAAATCCTCGGAAGTGGTCAATACGAATAATATCTACGTAATCCAGCATCGCCTCAAAACGCTGTATCCACCATTTAAAATCTTGTTTTTGCAATTCCTGCCAGTTGTAAACTGGGTTGCCCCACAGTTGACCAGTAGCGCTAAAGTAATCTGGTGGAACTCCCGCCATTAGTGCAGCTTCTCCTGTCTCCTCATCCAAACAAAAGATTTCAGGATGCGCCCACACATCAGCACTATCGTGAGCTACGTAGATAGGAATATCGCCGATAATCTCTATGCGGCGCATGTTGGCGTAGCTTTTGAGGTCTGACCACTGCCGGAAAAATTCATATTGAATGAATTTATAATAAAAAATCTCTGCCGTGAGTTCTCGTTCAGCCCTAGCCAAGGCTTCTGGTTCGCGCTTGGCGAGTTCTGCTGACCAAATATGCCAGCTAGCACCATTTTGGGATTCTTTGAGTGCCATAAATAAGGCATAATTATCCAGCCAATAAGCTTTACTGTCACAAAAACCTGCAAATTCTTTTTGCTGAATGCTGGATGCTTTATTTTTAAAGTTTTCGCAAGCTTTTTTTAGTAACCCAATTTTAATTGGTGCAACCTGCTCGAAATCTACTTTGTCTACCCCAAATGCTGGTAAATTAGCAAAGTCTTCCTCACTTAACAAACCTTCATCTAGTAGTTTTTCCGGGCTAATCAGCAGGGGATTTCCTGCCATTGCGGAGTAGGACATATACGGAGAGTTACCGTATCCAGTGGGGCCTAGGGGTAAAACTTGCCAATATTGTTGATAACTCTTTTCGAGAAAATCAATAAATTTATAGGCTTCTAGGCCTAAATCTCCAATACCAAATCGACTGGGAAAAGAGGTAGGATGCAGCAAAACGCCGCTGGATCTGGGAAAAGGCATATTTAACTTTAATTGTAGGATGAATCAATTGTCTTAACGACACGCAAGGCGATCGCATCGAATTTATCACGGAACAGTAGCTGTAAGCTAAATCAAGTAAACTCATGTAATTGTTGTTTGTCAGTTGTTAGTTGCCAGTTGTTCGCAGTGCTGATTATGCTATTCACTACTGACCATTGACCACTGACCACTGACCAATAACTATGACTTACCGAAATCCTGCACCGACGGTTGATATCATCATTGAGTTAGTGGATCGACCACATCGACCAATAGTGTTAATTGAGAGGCATAATCCACCTTTGGGTTGGGCAATTCCCGGTGGCTTTGTGGATTATGGAGAACCAGTGGAAGTCGCAGCACGCCGGGAAGCTGAGGAAGAAACGGGTCTACAGGTGGAGTTAATTGAACAGTTCTTGGTCTATTCTGATCCCTGTCGTGACCCGCGTCAGCATACCATTAGTATTGTATTCTTGGCTACAGCTACCGGAGAACCAAAGGCAGGGGATGACGCTAAGGGTGTAGGTATTTTTGAGTCTTGGCAACTGCCTGGTAATTTATGTTTTGACCACGATCGCATTCTACGGGATTATTGGCGTTATCGGTATTATGGAATACGTCCGAGGTTGGGTTGGGAGTAATATCATGTCCGGTTAATTAGTTATAATTCCCACAGTCATTGCACCCCACCCCCAACCCCTCCCCGTTGACGGGGAGGGGAGTGAAAGCGTAGCTTTTACGGGGTGGGGTTCTTCGGTTTTAATAAGTAATCAAGCGGACATGATATAACGAACCGCAGAGGCGCAGAGAGTGCAGAGAGGAAGATATGAAGAGAATACCTGTGACACAAAGTTTTTGTGATTATACTGGGTCAATGGTATTTAATGGTGCATTATGGATGCTGAGACACTGTTGGAGAAATATGCCGGAGGACAAAGGCAATTTCATAACTTCAATTTAAGAGGAGTAGACCTTAAAGGTGCAGAATTAAATGAGATAGACCTATACAGAGTCAATTTGGGTGGAGCAGATTTAAGCGAGGCGATATTGACTAAGGCAAAACTCAATAATGCCTACCTCAGTAGAACATCGCTGACAAATGCAAATTTGTGTGTAATAGAGGCTTCTTCTATAAATCTAAGTTGGGCAGACCTTAAAGGTGCTTACTGCCTTGGAGCAAAATTAGATAGTGCTAATTTGAGCAATGCCAGTATAGAGCAAGCAAATCTGAGTATAACTAACCTCAATAGTGCAAATTTAACTGGGGCAAATTTGAGTGAAACTGACTTCACTCAGGCAGACCTTTCTAATGCATCATTACAAAATGCCAATCTCCGTAAAGCACAATTTCGAGGGGCACTTTTGGATAAATGTAATTTATCAGAGGCTAATTTAACTGAGGCAGATTTAGTTGGGGTATACCTGGGACAAGCAAATCTTAGACATGCCTGTTTGCTAAAAGCAAATCTAGAAAGAGCTTGTCTTTCAGATGCAAACTTGATGATGGCAAATTTAGATGGTGCAAACCTGAAGAAGGCAAATTTCACTGGAGCGAATATCTATGGAGCAAGCTTTAAAGATGCAGACCTAACTGGTGCGATAATGCCAGATGGAGAACTGTACAAACCGATCGCTTCCCAAGAACAAATCGGTAAACAGGTAGCATCGTTCGAGAAAGTGATATCTATGACTCGTCAAGTTATTCGTACTGATAAAGCACCGGCTCCAGTGGGGCCATATAATCAAGCGATCGCGGCTTCTGGTCAATTAGTGTTTGTGGCTGGACAAATTGCCATCGATCCCCGACTCGGTGATGTCCTTTACACCGATGATGTAGCAAAACAAACCGAACAAGTGATAGCTAATTTAGAAGCTATCCTGACAGCAGCTGGTGCAACCTTTGAAAATGTGGTCAAAACCACCGTATTTTTAGCTGATATGAATGATTTCGCCGCCATGAATGCGGTTTATGCTAAATATTTCCCTGAAGATATAGCCCCAGCGCGTGCGTGTGTCCAAGTATCGCGTTTACCAAAAGATGTATTAGTAGAGATTGATTGTATAGCAGTCATTAACAGTTAGAAAAAACTGATAGCGTTGCTGAAGACTCTCACTCTCTGCGCCTTTGCGACTTTGCGTGAGATAAAATTCATCTCCCAATTCAGCAACGCCAAACTTATTAACCTTAAATTACTTGCTCACCAGCCAGCCGTTCATAATCTTCCTTATTAGTAATTTTATTCTTGATTTTTTGCATAGGTTTCCTCAAAGATTATTATTTAGTATTGCCTTTGGGGTTAGCGATCGCATCGATAAATTTAGGAATACTGAATTTAAGTGTCGTATAAGTATAATAAAAATGGCAGACACTCGAATCAGTGCCAGCCTTTCCCCAGCAGATAGGGAAGCAGTAATGGATGCGATCGCTACTATAAAAGACAAGTTACCGTTTTTAGTTGATTTAACAACAGAAAAGCGTAGAACTTTACCCAAAATGGGTGACAAGAGTCGAGCATTTTTCACCATGATATGGGGCGCAGGTTTGCTCGTAAATCTCGAAAAGCGCAATTGCGAGCATTGAAAGTGCAGAATTTTTCTACACAACCGTAGAAATTAAAATTTTGAGCTTCTGAGCTTGGATGTTTAAGTCTAAAACTTGACGTTCCGAGTTCAGAGCTTCAATTTTAGAGTTCCAAGCTTGGCGTTCCGAGTTCCAAGCTTGGCGTTCCGAGTTTCAAGCTTGACGTTCCGAGTTTCAAGCTTGACGTTCCGAGTTCCAAGCTTCAATTTTAGAGTTCTGAGCTAGAAGTTCCGAGTTTCAAGCTTGACGTTCCGAGTTTTGAGGCAAATACTTGTAAAATCAAGCTCATACACCAAAAAATATTTAAAAGTAATTGAAATAAATTACGAAACAGAGCGTGTGTAATTAGTAGTTACTCTTTAAGCATTAGCACTTCAAGATTAAACTTTGTAATGAACCCGCAAAACAAGCCCAAAAGTTTACAAGATATTCTTAAGCAGCGCCAACAATCAGGTTTTGTGGGTCGTGAAGATCAAATAAATCAATTCCGCCAAAATCTAGCATTACCCCTAGAAGATGATCGCCGTCGTTTTTTGTTTAACGTTTGGGGTCAAGGCGGAGTTGGTAAAAGTACACTGTTACGGCAGTTTCGCAAAATTGCTGAGGAAGCAAAAATTGTCACAGCTTACATTGATGAAGCTGAGAAAAGTGTGCCAGAAGTTATAGGCCGTTTGACTGAGGAGTTAGAACAGCAAGGTCACAAACTGCCACAGTTTACTGAACGCTACAAAGTTTACCGTCAAAAGCGCCAAGAATTAGAAACCGATCCCGATGCTCCTCAAGGGTTTTCGGCTTTTGTCGGCAAAACTGTTGCCAAAACTGGTGTGCGTTTGGCGCGTCACGTTCCCGTTGGCGGTGTTGTTTTTGATTTTGTAGATGAAGATGCTGTGGCTGTGCAAGCTGGAGAATGGGCATCTTATGTAGCGAAGAAATTAACGAATAAAAGCGAACTTCGCTTAGTGCAACAACCTGTAGAGGTATTGACTCCTCTGTTTTTGCAAGATATTTCTAAAATTGCTGAGAAAACTACTGTTGGTTTGTTTTTTGATACTTATGAACGCACTGGAGAATTTCTAGATAACTGGCTACAGGAAATTCTCCAGGGTCGCTACGGTGCAGTACCTCTCAATATATTGATAACCATTGTCGGTCGCCAAGAATTAGATAAAAACTATTGGGCACCCTACGAAGGATTAATAGTTCGTTTTCCTTTAGAACCATTTACAAATGAAGAAGCCCAACTATATTTGGCTCGTAAAGGAATTACTAACAGTCAGGTTGTGGAAGTGATTTTACGCCTGGCTGGAAATTTGCCTTTGTTGGTGGGAATGCTGGCGGATGCTCATCCTAATGATCCTAACCAAGTATTTGAGCCTAGCAGCAGTGCTGTAGAAAGATTTTTAAAATGGGTTGATGATCCCAAGCGGCGACAAGTTGCTCTTGATGCTGCCATTCCTCGCTCTTTGAATCGAGATATTATAGCCAAGTTAAGAGGAGAACAAGAAGCAGATGAGCTATTTACTTGGCTCAAAGAAACATCCTTTGTCAACGAACGTACTGACGGCTGGGTCTATCATGATGTGGTGAAAACGCAAATGTTACGCCACAAGCGCCTTTCATCGCCGCAAGGTTGGGCTGACATTCATAGCCAGTTAGCAGAGTATTACGACACGCTAGGTAACGAATTGGAATTAGAGGAAGTAAAAGCTTGGCGGGATCAAACTTGGCAAAGCCATAAACTCAACGTTTTGTATCACCGCTTATGCCAATCACCACAAAAGTATTTACCTGTAGCTCTCAATGAATTCCTTGCTGCTTTGAAAAATCAACGCATTTTTGCTCAACATTGGGCAGCAACAATACTTCAGGCTGGTAAAGATGTGGATTCTGCGGAAGTTCAGCGTTGGGGTGAACAACTAGCCAATTGGTTAAAAGCCTATGAAGACAAACGTTTTGAAGCTGCGGCCCAAATGCTCACAACACTTTTGAATGATGCTAGTCTTGAGAACAAATGGCGTGCAGTAGCGTTAGATTGGCGTAGTTATATTTACTCTCAATCTAATCAATACTCAAAAGCTTTGGAAGATTTAACCCAGGCGATAAAGTTAGTGCCTGAAGAAGTTGAGTATTTAACAATTCGAGGTATGGCTTACTGCCAAATGCAGCGTTACCAAGAAGCACTACTAGACTTTAACCGTGTGATTGAGCTTAACCCAAATTATCAATGGGCGATCGCAAGTAGAGGTGTGACTTACCGCCTGATATACCAATATGATGAAGCACTGCAAGACTTAAACCGCGCCATTGTACTTAACCCTAATGACCAATGGGTGCTGGCACATCGGGGTGTAACTTACTGCTATATCCACCGATATGATGAATCACTGCAAGACTTAAACCGCGCCATTGAACTTGACCCCAATTATCAATGGGCGATCGCCAGTAGAGGTGATACCTACCGCCTGATGTACCAATATGATGAAGCACTGCAAGACTTAAACCGCGCCATTGAACTTGATGCCGATTACCAATGGACACCAGCCACAGGCTTTAGGGGTTTTATTTACCGCCAAATGCAGCGCTATTCTCAAGCACCACCGCAAGATTCAGACCGCGCCATTGTACTTAACCCTAATTACCAATGGGTGCTGGCACGTCGGGGTTATACTTACCGCCAAATGCAGCGCTATAGTGAAGCATTGCAAGATTTAGACCGTGCTATTGAACTTGACCCCAAAGACGGTTGGTCACTAATAAATAGAGGTTATACGTATCTGATGCTTAAGCGCTATAATCAGGCTCTTGCAGATTTCAATCGTGCTGTTGACTTAAAATCTGATAATAATTGGTATCTGTATAATCGTGCTTTAGCTTACCAAGCCCTTAACCAACCAGACAAAGCACGATCTGACCTAGCACTTGCCATCAAGCTTGCCAAACAGCATTACGAAAAAGATACTCGAAACTGGCGTAATGCCTTTAGTTTAGCTCTTTATTATTTAGCTGTTCAGTATACTCAACCAGCAGAGCAGTTATATCGGTACGCTCTATCTCAAAGCGCGGCTTCAAATAGAATCCGTGAAGCTATCCAAAATTTAAATGATTATTTAACTGTGTTTCCTAATCATGTGCAGGCTATATCTATGAGACAGTTATTGCAGTCTACCCTCACCTGAATATTTCTTGAATGTAGGATTTACAAATAAAAAATATCCCATCGTAATTGTTCATTGCTGACTCTTGACAGTCATCAGTCATAAGTCAACAGTCATCAATTAATCTGTACTTTGGTTCAGCCAATCTACTAAATTTGATTCATTATCAAAATCCAACAGTGCCTCAGCCAAATTCTCTAGTTGAGAAGTTTCTAACTGCTGAATACGCCCTATCAATTCTGGCTTGACTGTTCCAATCCGCCGAGGAAGTAGACGCAGAATCAAAGCTAAAGCTTCTTCTTGCTTCACTTCCTTTGTTATATCCTCAATCACTTCTTGTTTGAGTTCTTGATAATATCTGGTTTTTTTGAGGTCATCACGGGTAAACATTGCTGCCAACTCCTGACGGCTAATACTGGGTAATTTATAGAGTACTACTGTTTCTATTAAATTTAGCACTTCTTGCTGAAGGCGCTGGTCTACAACTTGCGAACGAGCTTTTTCAACTAACTGCTTGACTAGTGCGGGTGTCTTCTTTTTAGTTTCTACAATTAGCTTAACAATACCCACTCCTAAAGATTGTTCAGACACATCGCCTAAATCATCTAAATACAGTCGAGTGACTTGGGGAAGTGTTAGCAATTCTCGATAGGGTTCTATCTCAGTAGGTTCTAAACTCCGCTTAGCAAAAACTACTACTGCTTGCCAAGCTTTAGTGGGTGCATAAAGGCGCAAATACAGAAAAATCTCGCAGAAGAAACGGGCATAAAATTCTGGGTCTTTTTGAAATTGAACTTCCAAAAAGACAATAGGATAATCAGGTTGATTAACAGTCGGCAAAAATAGCCCGTCAATGCGAAAAGCAGTTTGTTTCAATTCTACTGATGAGAATTGATAGGCGCTGGCTTCAGTAGGTTGACGACCAATCAATTCAAATAAGATTCCAGGGAACGTTTGAAACAGGCGGTAAAAAATGGAATCTGTCTTCATGCTCGTCAAGATGAATATGCCTGTTAGTTTATGTTATTTTGGCTTAAAGTCTCCAAAACTACCATCGCCCTCAATAATCTTCCTGAATACAGCAGTCTCTTGAAACCAAACGCGATCGCTTTCACTTTTTTCAAAGCCGATGGCGGGATTTGAACCCGCGACCGCTCGATTACGAATCGAGTGCTCTACCACTGAGCCACATCGGCACACACGGTTAAAAATTATAGCATAATTAATCCTATGGTAGAACAAAATCCTAAAAACCGTCTTAATCCTGAACAATATGCCCGCCTGAAAGCAGAAATGGCAACTCCCTATCGTGGCTTGCGACAATTTATTTATCTCGCTTGCGGCGCTTCTGGTTTTATAGGCACATTTGTCTTCTTTTTTCAAGTGCTTGCTGGAAGAAATATTGAAAACGCTTTACCTAACTTGGCTCTGCAAGTAGGGGTCATTGCTCTAATGGTCTTTCTGTGGCGCTGGGAACAACGTCGCCAAAAACGACCTTAGATAAATATAGCTGGGGACTGGGGACTGGGGACTGGGTGAAAAGCCTTTTTGTGTCTAGGTTTTATCATCTGTTCATGTCCTAACCACCTTGGCTATTGCTATACAATTACTTGTGAGCTTAGAAAGTTATTTTGTTTTACTAAACCTTTAATAAACCTTTATATATATTTATATTATTCAAAAAAATTAACTAATTTACAAACTTCCAAACATAAAGAGAGAAAACATAAAAAAAATATTATGAAATCTGAAAATGTAAAAATTTCTGAGAAACTAATAATTGTTTAAACGGGGTCAGCAAATATAAAGACCCTAAATATAAATCTACACATTTAGATGGGGTCGCCTATACTTAAAGACCCTAGAGTTAAAAAAACTCACATTGCTAAAAGCGCCAAGACTAACAAATCGTTAATCTTGGCGCTTTTAGTTTACCCAAAAGGGATTTACTGAACTGTTACCAAATAGGTTGAGGGAATTGGTTGGGCGCGTCCAGCATTAACTAATGCTTGGTAAACAAAGGCAGCAACTTCTGCCCTAGTCGCTTCCCGATTAGGATTAAGTTGCTTAACTGTGGGATAGTTGATCACTAGTTGCCGTGCTGTTGCGGCTGCTATGGGAGCGATCGCATAATTAGGAATCTGAGCAGCATCAGTGTAAAAATTAATTACACTCTCGCTATTTGCATTTAAGCCCAGACCATTAGCTAAAGCTACTAAAGCCTGCACTCTGGGAATTTGCTGCTGTGGTTTAAAGCTACCATCGGGATAACCAGTAACAAATTGACTTTGGTAGGCAGATTGAATTGCAGCGTAAGCCCAAAAATTGCTTTTCACATCCTTAAACTCAATTGCTGAGCGTTTGGCTGGTGGCGTTAAAGCTTTAGTAATAATAGTGGCGAATTGGGCACGGGTTACGGGTTCATTGGGTTTAAAACTGCCATCAGGAAAGCCAGCAATAATATTCTGGGAAGCTAAAGCCTCTATGTAGCCTTTTGCCCAGTAACCTGTCGGCACATCTTTAAAAGCAACAGGCCCACCTGGCGGCGTTTCAACAGTCGCAGCCACAAAATCTACTTGACCAAAAATCTTTTTTTGATCGATATCGTTACCAATAGCAACAATCCTATTGCTTTGAGTACCGTTATTCAAATCATAACGAGTGTTACTACGGATAAGATTGCCGCCTGGATCTTCATTAGTACCGAGGTCTGGCAGAGCCTTCACAGTCGCCACAACACCATCCTGCGTGTTGTTCTGAATAACATTTTTACGCAGTATAGGCTTAGCAGATTCTGAGATAAAAATACCGACTTTGTTTTGGAGAATTTGATTTTCTGCAACTAGAGGTGTGGATGTGCCACCGATCGCTAGACCAAAACCAGTATCCTGAAATAAGTTGTTACGAACTTCACCCTGGGCAGATTTAGCGATTGAAATCCCGTTGCCCTTGTTCTGCACAAAGATATTATTCTCAATTTTGGGATTACCCGTACCCGTCACAAAAACACCTTCTCTACCACTACCAGTAAAAGTGCTGTTTTTGATAGTGGGATTAGTTGATTCAACCCACACAGCAGTACCCCGCTGAGTCGGGTTGGTGACACTTACACCTGTGACAGTTGTATCTCTATCAGCAAGGATAGTAATATCCTGTCTAGCAAATGTCTTACTAGTGTAGAAACCACTGCCTGTAATCAAGATTGTCTGACCTTTGCCGCTTTCATCACCTTGCAAAGTCACGCCTGGTTTAAGGAAGAGTGGAAATTTTTCTCCTGCTTCCGCGTTATAAGTTCCAGCAGCCAGTTGAATAACTGTACCTGCTTGAGCTTGATTGAGGGCTGCGGTAATAGTTTTGTAGGGTGCTGCGGCCGTTGCACCAGCCCCAGCAGTATCCGCACCAGTTGCTGAGTTCACATAAATAATTGTTGCCGTTGTAGGCACTTGCGCCCTTAAAGTTGGAGCAATTGGTGAGACTATCTCAGCATTCGCTTCCCCAAGCAGTAGCGTAGATCCAGTACAAACAAATAACAAAGCCGATAGTCCGGCTCGCAAGCGTAAGTTAGAACCAACATTAATACTGAAAAGAGGGCGAAAATTTTTTGCTGAGGAACTGTGAAAACCCCGGTATTTCATTTTCGTGTCTGTGATGTGCTGAATAAAAGTTGTTTAAACAGAGTTCAATATAGCAGCTGTGTAGCTGTAAAACCCATGCCAAACTATACTTGATGTCCAGCGTAGAATCAGCTATCTTTCGCAAGAAAACACATAATTAATTTTGTTTTGTTTGCAAAATTTTACCAAAGCACAATGAGGGGGATGAGGGGGATGAGGGGGATGAGGGGGATGAGGGGGATGAGGGGGATGAGGGGGATGAGGGGGATGAGGGGGATGAGGGGGATGAGGGGGATGAGGGGGATGAGGGGGATGAGGGGGATGAGGGGGATGAGGGGGATGAGGAAGATGAGGAAGAATAATAATATTTGCTTACCTCCCCACCTCCCTCATCTTCCCCTGCACCCCTGCACCCCTGCACCCCTGCACCCCTACCCCCCCAAAGGTAGATACCTCAAGTCAGATGCTCCAACTCATTGTGGTGGATATCTTAAAAAAAGACCTTTGCAAAATTAAGGCAAATGCGTTTTCACTTTTTGCCGCTACGTCGAGCCTTAGTTTCAGTCGCCAGTGCTTGTTTTTTACTCCTGGGCACTCCTGCCTTAGCTGCTGAACGAGTAATCCTAAAGTATAATATACTACGACAGCCTATTCAAGTAGAGGAGTTATCTACCTTTGCCCGAACTGGCAAACTCTCAACTCTACTCCAAGTCACAATACTTTTAGCAGGACAAGACCCTAATATTATTCGTCAGTATCTGACGACACCAATCAAAATCAGCCCTGTAGTTTTGGATAAAGTTCTTAGTAGTGAAATTGGTATTACCACATTAGACGAATTAAATCAAGTTATTCACACAAGATCTCGCCAAGGAGATCGGCAAGCTTTACGTTCTGCTTTCGTAGCTTCTGCAAGTCTTGATGAGCAAATAACATTGTTAGAAATTCTGCAAAATTATCCAGCAGCAGAAGTGGAAATTGAAGCAGACCGTTTAGAAAGTGCCTACCGTCAACTCCGCCGCTTGCAAGCAAGTCTACCAGATGTAATTGGTTCTTAATAAGCTAAAGTTTCTAAAGTTTCCCGCAAATAACGCTGTACCTGTTGTTCAAGACGCAATTCTCGCAATTGACCAACACTTTCCACTTGCCAGCGCTGGAAACCTGAACTAGCAGCGATCGCGTCTTTGAGATTATTCCATATTTCAGGATCACGAGAAAATTGGCGATCGCTAGCAGCTCTAATTTTAGCCATAGTTTCCTCATTCCTCAGTTTCAATTTTAACAGTCCTCTGGGGCAAGATCTGATTAACCCGTACCCCAAAAATCGTGAAATCCTGCTTAATCTTTTCTAAAGATAATGGTTCTAGGGCAGCAAATTCTGTGTCATTGGTCACTAAAATTCGTGCTGCACTCACGGGAATTTGTAAAAATAGATTGCTGGCTAAAAAGGTCAAAGCAGCTAGTACTAAACCTAAGCTGCGCCATTGGGGTAGAAAACTAACTAAATTGATCACCTGTGGAGAAATTTGATAAAGCTGCCACAGTATCCCAATTGATAATATTGCTACCACAACAGACAGTACATGATTTAACTTTGTATTAGTTAAGCAGAGAATTTTGCGTTGCTGCTCAGTCAGGTTTTCTGGCTTGAGCGCTATTCCTAAGATAGCAAATATGTAAAAAGGGCGACGCAACTGCATCCACAATAGTGGCACAATGCCAATGATTCCAACTAAGGATAGTTCCATCCACACTGGTAACACTGGCTTGCCCACAGACAGGAACAATAAACACATTCCCAATAGAATTGGCAGTATCGCTAATCCAGCGATATGAATCCACAAGATAGGTTCAGAGCGAAATGAGCGCATATTAAAGTTAGAAGTTAGGAGTTAGGAGTTAGGAGTTATGAGTTTTTTGACTCCTAACTTAGCAACTCTTAACTCCTAACCTTTTGACCCTCAGCACTATTTTGTCAATGTGAGAGTACGACGCTTTGTCACCATTTGGTAGGCTTCGATGATGTCACCTTCAGCCCAGTCATGGAATTTATCAACACCAATACCGCATTCGTAACCGGCATTGACTTCACGGGCATCTTCTTTCATCCGTTTGAGGGAGTCTAGGACGCCTTCATAGATTACCTTACCGTTACGACGCACCCGCAGTTTGCAGTTGCGGACGAGCTTGCCTGATAGAACGTAGCAACCGGCAACGGCACCACGACCAACTGGGAAGACGGCACGAACTTCGGTTTGACCCAGGGGTTCTTCCACCAATTCTGGCTCTAAGAGACCTTCCAAGGCTCCTTGGATATCTTCTAAGAGTTTGTAAATGATGTTGTATTCCCGGA
The DNA here is from genome assembly GCA_017164015.1 of Nostoc sp. UHCC 0702. Lineage (GTDB taxonomy): Bacteria > Cyanobacteriota > Cyanobacteriia > Cyanobacteriales > Nostocaceae > Amazonocrinis. The sequence continues at coordinate 8,473,464 of CP071065.1, read as the reverse complement.
CATCTACACCTGCTTCATCAGCTGCTTGTCTGGCTCCACTAGCGTAAGTCGTGTTGAAGCCGATGATTACAGCGTTACTGGCTGCGGCTAAGTCGATATCTGTCTCGGTGATTTCTCCAGCAGTAGCCAACAACATCCGAATTTGGACTTCGTTTTGCGGAATTTGCTTGAGCGCTCCCACAATGGCTTCCACTGAACCTTGGACATCTCCTTTCAAAATCAAGTTGAGTTCTTTCAACTCGCCTTCTTGTGCTTGAGCGGAGAGGGTTGTCAGGGTGACACGTCCTTGTAAGAGGCGAGATAGGCGTTGTTTGTCGGCGCGATTGCCTGCTAAGGCTCGTGCTTCTTTTTCGTTCTCGAAGACCTCGAAATCATCGCCTGCGGCTGGGACATCACTTAAACCCAGCACTTCAACTGCGAAGGAGGGACTAGCAATGTCTACTCTTCTGCTTCTGTCATCGACCATTGCCCGCACTTTTCCAAATGCCGAGCCTGCTACCAGCATATCTCCTACATGTAAGGTACCGTTCTGGATCAACAGAGTTGCAACTGCTCCTTTTGCCTTATCCAGATGTGCCTCAATTACAGTTCCTTTGGCAGTCCTGTCTGGGTTGGCATTCAGTTCTTCTACTTCTGCTACCAGCAGGATCATCTCTAGGAGCGTATCTAGATTTTCACCTTTGATGGCGCTCACAGGAACCATAATTGTCTCACCACCCCATTCTTCTGGCGTTAAACCATATTGGGTGAGTTCTTGTTTGACACGCTCTGGCTGTGCCCCTTCTTTGTCAATCTTGTTGATTGCCACTACAATTGGCACTTCGGCAGCTTGAGCATGGCTAATGGCTTCAACGGTTTGGGGACGAACACCATCATCGGCAGCCACTACCAAAACGGCAATGTCTGTCACCCTGGCTCCTCGTGCCCGCATGGCTGTGAATGCTTCGTGACCAGGGGTATCCAAGAATACTATCTGCTGCTTGTTACCCTCATGTTCGATATCCACATGGTATGCACCAATGTGCTGGGTAATACCACCAGCCTCACCAGCGGCAACTTTGGTTTTGCGAATTGAGTCAAGTAAGGTAGTTTTACCGTGGTCTACGTGACCCATAATTGTCACTACTGGCGGACGACGATGGAGGTTTTCTAGGTCTGCCACGTCAATCATTTCAGTGACTTTACGGGCTTCCGCTTCTGGTTGGGCCGTTTCCACTTCTACTTCTAGCTCTTTAGCTACTAAAGTAATTGTGGGAATATCCAAGTTTTGGGTGATACTCACTGCCATGCTTTTGATGAACAGGATTTTTACAATCTCTGTATCAGCAACAGCCAATAGATCAGCCAGCTCTTGCACTGTCATTGGCCCTGTGACCACCACTTTTTCCGGTCGCTCACGTTTGGTTTCTACTTCTTGGCGACGGTTTTGATCGCGGCTAGAACTGCTTCTTTTCGCTCTAGTGGTTGGGGCATGGGAGAGTGCTGTAGCTGCTGTCTGTGCAGGTCGAGCGGCCTTGGGTTTGGGGGGACGGGCGATGGAAAGGCTGACTTGGACAGTCGCTGGTGCGTCTAGATCGTCATCATCTAGAAGATCGTCTTCTTCAAAATCGTCATCTAGAATCGGCTTGACTCGCTTGCCTTTAACAGCTCCCTTGCCAGCTTTTTCTTTTACCTCGTCAATAATTTCTTCTTCAATCCACTTTTTGCCACCTTTGGCTATGCGAGGTGGTGTTGGACGTTTGAGGTCTAGGAGATCTGGTGCGATCGCCTCGTCCCCAACCTCTGTTTTTCCAGCCCCCCCTGGCATTGCTCTGGGGGGGGTAGCTATGGGCATGGCTGCCACAGCTTCCGAACTGCGTACTGGTCTACTGGGTCTAGGGCCATCTCCTCCTGGTGCTGCGCCAGGAGGTCTATTACCTCGATGCTCTGGTTTGGCAGGGGAGGGAGTGGTACGAGCCTGTTTTGGCACTGGCGCTTGTGGCGTTTCTGCTGACGTTGGCTTAGCCACTTTGGGCTTGGGCCCGTCGCTGCGATCGCGTTTGAGAATTGGTTTTTCTGCGGGATTTTCCTGGTCAATAACCACCTGAGATTTCTCCCCCGCAGGTCTTGCAGGTGGCGATACCAGTTGTGGTTTGGTGGGTTTTTCCTGTTTTGGTCTTGGTGGAACTACTTTTTCCGGTTTTTTTTCTGCTATTGTTTCCGGTATTTGTTCCGTTACCTCTGTTGAAGGCGTTTGTTCTGCCTCTTTTACAACAGGTTCAACTGCGGTCTCTGATTGATTCCGGGGTACAGGTCGAGTTGGTGCCGTCGGCTTCATGGGTGAGACTGGTGTAGCGAAGGGTCGTGGAGGTGCAGGGGGGTTAACTTCAGAAGCAGCAGCCATCGGATTATTAGCAACTGACGCCTCTGGGGCGTTGGAGGTAGGATTTCTCAATATTTTGGGTTTACGAATTTCCAAAATTTGTTGTTTGTGAGGTAGGGCAGGTCGGTTGCGAGAGCCAGTTTGTGGTGAATTTGGTTTCTGACTGGATGAACCTTGTTCTTTTTTAGGCATCACATTTGTAGCTGCCAGTTTTTCGGCAGCTGTCCGGATACGTTCTGCCTCAGATTCTGAAATTGTGCTGCTATGGCTTTTGACCGCAATATTGAGCTGGTCGCAAATTGCTAATAGCTCTTTGTTATCCAAATTCAATTCCTTTGATAATTCGTAGATTCTAACTTTGCCGTTGTTCATCCACTCTTCCCCTTTAATTTACAGTTTTTTAGCGGATGGCTGCCTGGGAGTGCGACATCTCCATCCTTTGATTACTGTTTTTAGGTTGCCGTTAAGATTTTGCCGGTGCCTCCAATCAGGAAAGAGAGATGTTTCGGTTTAATACTGGCATCTCCACCAGGAATGATGGTTAGCGGGTAGCCATAAAAATTTTTTACATAAAAAATCTTTATCTAAACCCTTGATGCCGAACTGCGCCTGAGCGCTACCAGGTTGCCATTTTGTAGTTTCTTGTTTTGCTGATTCTGAGTTTTCCACAACACAATCGAGTGAAACTTGTTGGGAGTATTGCTTTGCCCTTGTTTTTGTCCTAGAGGCGTTCGCTAACTACACCCATTTACTATTTTGGCACTAACTCCGACAATTGCAGAGGGTGCAATTATAGCCAGACTATTCGGCTTTTAGCACAAATACTCTGGGGATTACCACCGCAAAGCTGTTCACCTTAAATTTTATTTTGGGGATTGCTTGGGGCTAGACGTTGCCACAATGTCTGATACAGTGTTTCTGGCACTGCTGCATGTAGCGATCGCCCTAGCCGATTTTTTTTCTGAGCCGCTTGTAGGCAACTCAGCTGTGGACATATGTAGGCTGAACGCCCCATGCCCTGATCTAATTGTACATTTCCCGATGGAAAGACGCGGACAATCCGCCAAAAGTCTTGTTTCAAGCTTACTCTGCGGCAACTAATACAACGCCGATAATTCGGTTTCATTGGTCTATGATGACCTCAGGTTAGCATTTTGGCTATGAAATTTAAAGTTAGCAAGGCCACTTTTACTTATACCAAGTTGCTTTATTCTAAGTAATCATTAAGACTAGTATTGTTATTTATGGTATCAGAACTCAACAGGGCTAATTAATTATTCTTCCTCGCTACCGTCTAAAGAATCATCCTCTAGTTCTTCAGAATTGTCATCTTCATCTTCTAGTTCAATGTCATCTTCCTCCAGGTCATCTTCCTCGAATTCTTCTTCCTCCAGCTCTAGTTGATATTTGGCGCGTGCAGCAGTAAATTTGGCATCTTCTCCTGCATAATCATATTTAGCTTTGTCTTTAATGTCTATTTTCCAACCAGTGAGTCTGGCTGCCAAACGAACATTTTGTCCTTCTTTACCAATAGCTAAACTCAGTTGGTCTTCTGCTACTAGTACATGAGTTTGTCGGGTTTCAGGATCCATGAGGCGCACTTCATCTACCCGTGCTGGACTCAAAGCATTGGCAATATATGTTGCTGGGTCTGGCGACCAGCGAATCACATCTATTTTTTCACCGCGTAATTCGTTGACTACTACTTGAATTCGTGATCCCCTAGCACCAATACAAGCACCAACTGGGTCTACATCGCGCTCAAGGGTATCTACAGCAATTTTAGTCCTGGGGCCGACATAACGAGAAGGGGGATTGGCTTCTCGTGCTACTGCGACAATCCGCACGACTTCATCTTCGATTTCTGGTACTTCGTTAGCAAATAAGTAAACTACCAATCCAGCATCAGCGCGGGATACTAACAACTGTGGCCCTCGTTGCTGACCTTGGGAAACTTTTTTGAGATATACCTTGAATGTGGCATTTGCCCGATAATTATCATTGGGCAATTGTTCCCTTTTTGGTAATTCAGCTTCAACTTCTGGCTGACCAAAGCCGCTGGTAACTGCCAAAATTACTGATTGTCTTTCAAACCGCAGGACTCTAGCTTGCAGTACGGTACTTTCCAAGTCTTGGAACTCTTCTTGCACCATTTGGCGTTGTTGGTCTCGAAGTTTTTGTGCCAGAACTTGCTTGGTTTGCATCGCTGCCATGCGACCAAATTCTCCTTGATCGGGAGTGACATCCAAGACCACAGAGTCTCCCAACTGCGCTTCAGGAGCGACTTGTTGTACTTCATCTAAGGAAATCTGATGGTCGGTGTTGCTGACTTGTTCAACGATAGTTTTCGTGGAAAGAACACGAAACCCTTCTCCATCAATATCGAGTTCTACTTCAAAATTATCAAAATAATCTTCATCAAACTGTTTTCGCTCCATGTTTTGAGCGCGACGATATCTTTCGTAACCTTTAAGTAGTGCTTCTCTAATAGCTGATTGAACTGCTAAACGAGGTAAATTCCGCTCACGGCTTATACTTTCAATTAATTCTTTTAAACCTGGTAAAGTCACCATTGACATAAGCATTCTCCTTAAATTTTATGTCAGCGCCCAATACAATTTTGGATTTTAAATTTTGGATTTTAGATTAAAAGATTAGGATTTTGTAATTAGTAATGATAATTGTGGCTTGGATTCCAATTACTCATTACTGTTCCTGACTATCAGCTAAGTAGAACAGGCATCCTGTCTACCGTCACTAGTCCAAAATCCCTTCGGGATCAGCAGTCCTCCATCGTTGGAAACCCTTACGGGTGACGCTCCTTCTCCCAAGGGGAGACGCTACGCTTTCCGTCGCTAACGCTAACGCGCTTCGGCAGTTCCTCTACTTGGGGAGACCCCAAGACCGGACTGCCTTACCACCAAGATGGGGGCTACCTCACGAAAATCCAAAATCTAAAATCTAAAACCTAAAATCCACTACCGGCGCTCATCTAGCTGCACCCTAGTAATTAGGGAGCGGGGAATTTCAACTACACGTCCTTTTTGATTTAAATAAACTGTTGTCTCATCCCGGCGAATCAACTGACCAGTCCACTCTTGCTGTCCATCGTGGGGTGGGGAAGTGGAGACAATTACAGGGAATCCTTTAAAGGAAATAAACTCCCTGTCAGTTACTAGTTGTCGCGAAATACCAGGACTGGACACTTCCAAGACATAAGCATCTGGAATAATCTTTGCCTCATCTAGGGAAGCTTCTAAAGCACGGCTCATTTTCTCACAATCATCTAACCCAGTGTCCTGCTGGGGGTTGCGAATATCTACCCGCAATACTGGTGGACGTTGGTTAGTATGAAAAACTATACCAACGACTTCTAAGCCGAGTTGTTCTGCTACTGGTGCCGCCAAATCTATAATTTGTGGGACTAAGGGATGAGTCATGCGAGAAATCAATAAAAAAAGTGGGCACTGACCCACTTCCTGCGATAGGGATATCTTCCAAGAAGTCTTGTAACGAACCTAATGATGGTTCGCCTCTAATTCGAGTTTAGCGCATTTCTTTAATAGTCAATAGTCAATGGTCAATGGTCAGTGGTCAATAGTCAATAGTCAATAGTCAATAGTCAATAGTCAATAGTCAATAGTCATTAGTTATCTCCCCTGCTCCCCTGCTCCCCTGCTCAAAAGCTGACTCATCTTTCTCTGGTTTCTGGAAGAGCAGGATTTTTGCCTACTATTGGCTGGATAGGTGCTTTTGTTCTTAACTGTCTGGTTTGCTCGACTATTTGCTCGATATCCTCTTGGGATAAACGCTGAACGTAATTAATCTTAATTTCTTCTAATAAGTCTGAAAATAAGGTCTGAATTTCTGAAACTACGTGTTTTTTCTGTACTTCTGCTCCTAAGGTTTCGCTGAAGTGCTGTACTAATTGACTGGTTAGTTTCGCGCCTACGGGATCTTCAATAGCGCTAACTATGGCTTTGTATAGGTTAGTTGTGATTTGGGTTGCTAGTTGCTCACTGAGTTGAGTCTGTACTTCTCCAATACCAGGTAAATTCTGGAGGTTCCGGTAGACGGGGACTTGATCAAAAACTGTGGCGATATTGTGGCGCAAAAGGGCGACAATTTCCGGTTGAATTTGGGGTAAAACTTGATACACTACTGTTTGCACGAAGATACCAGCGATCGCTTCCAATTCGTTAACATTATTAATATCTATATAAGGACGCAGGTTTTGTTGTTGTGACAGCCAGCGTGTTAAGTCACCCCGCTGAATCGAACCCTGCATTTGGTTAATCACTCTCACCACGACAATTTCTGTCAGTTCTTCGGCAAAATTAGCTACAAATAATTGATTGATTTGTCGCCGTAACGGTTGAAGATTTAATAGCTGTGCTTGGTCGAGGCGAACTACTACAGGTATGATTCGCAACCAGCGCCAAAATGGCAGTAATAAAAATAGGTCATACCAACGCCACACAATTGCATTTAACCAGCTAAGACCCGGATGGCGACGCCGCAGAATCAAACAACGTGCTAGCAATTCTATAGCAAATAAACATATAAAAGGTAAGTCAATCCGCCAAAATTGATCAATAAATGCGCCATCTTCGTCAATTTTACGGTAGTAGTTAGTAGCAATTAAAGGTGCAATTTGTTTGTTGAAAAAATTTATTTCTTGTAACCAGCCATTTTGAGATAAGTAAGCCGGACTCCAAAAGGTAGCAAAGGCAATTTTTGCAGATTCATGGTTGGTGCGATCGCGCATTCGATTTTTAATTTTTTCTAGAGTCCCACTCTTACCTGCTGCTGCGAATGGATTGCCATCGATCATATCTCTGCTGAGACGACTGATTTCCTCAAGCTGAGTCTTAACCTCTGGTGATGTTAACCCTGTCTGGCTAACTTGTTCTTCTAACGCTTTAACTTTTTGCAGATAATTTTTCGTTTCTCTATTGGGTTCAATGCCCTTTATTGGATCGTAAATCTCAACAATTTCGGGTATTTTTCGCAAATAGAAATCCCGCCAAGGTACGTAACTCAAATTAAACAATACTAAAGCTAAATTTACTATGGCGATCAATGCCATTATTCTTTCAAAATAGAGGTTATACCATTTTAAAGGTTTTCTGTTAGCCATTTTTTAGTTATTAATTATACAAAATTATAGAGTTTCAAGTTTTTCTAACTCATTACCAATGCCTAAGTCAAGATACTTCTATAGGCAGATGGCAAAAATCTTAATTTAGACATTAGTTAAATTTAATCAATAGATATGTAATTAATCAAAAATTATGAATAATTGAAACAAAGTGTTTAAAGAAACGTAAAATGCACCTGTTAAACTATATATCCTGTTGATTCAATTCAAAGGAGTTTTCAACTATGTGGTGTGGGTTTGGAAAATCAAGCATGACGATCGCTGCTTCCTGCTTGATAACTGCTAGTTTTGTAATTTCAGATACATCTTTTGCTGCTACTGGGCGTAGTTATTCGCCACAGCAATTCCGTGCTGTATTGCGAGGATTAGGCTATAACGTTAAGGTTACAAATACACCTCTGACAGATGAGGCAACTAAAAAAGCAATCCGTGAATTTCAGAAGGGATATAAGCTACCTGTTGATGGGATAGCAGGGCCAAAAACTCAAAATTTTGCTGCTAATATTGTTCAAATTCTGCAAGCGAATTTGAATGCGACACTTAAACCAAATCCTCCTCTACCGCGCGATCATTTTTATGGGCCTCGTACAGAAGCTGCTATTAAGGAGTTTCAGAAAAAGTATAACTTGCAACAAACTGGAATTGCTGATTTAGCACTGCGCCAAAAGCTGAATGAAGAGGCAAAGAAAGCCATCAGTCAGCCATCATCTCAACCAACATCTAGTCCATCACCAACGCCAACGTCAACACCGACGCCAACATCAACGCCAACGTCAACACCGACGCCAACATCAACGCCAACGCCAGCGCCAACACCGACGCCTACCCCAACACCGACGGCAACACCAACGCCGACGCCTACCCCAACACCGACGCCGACGCCTACCCCAACACCAACGCCGACGGCAACACCAACGCCTACACCCTAAGTATCGCCAAGTTTATTCTTAGACCAAACCTTCAAAATTTCTGATTTGGTTCTTCTAAAGGTCTGCCCTTGGGGGTGGGCAGAATTGGGCGACGGTCATCATAAGGCATGGGGATGTATTGTACAGTGGGTCGTCCGCCTTGTGGTTGTGGATACAAATCCATGAGTTCGTAAATACAAAGGGGCAGTCCGACAGTTACGGGCAGCCCCATTTCTGTTGCTTCTTCAATTGTGATGGGATAGTCGTGGGTAACGCGTCCGGTTGTCAAAGCTTCAATAATGGGTTCGATATTTTCAGGCAGAACTTTTTGTTTGGGTATATTATCTTTAAGCAAAGTCCGCACAAAGCGTTGTACCTGCTGAATAGCTTTGCCTGCTTGGTCTGCCATAATAAGGGTTTCGTCATCTACATCAGTGATGGGTTTATCTTTGACCACTTTCAGAATACTGGCTGCGGGTAAGTTACCCAGTTGAGGATCAACTGGCCCCAAGACGGCGTTAGCATCCATAATAATTTCATCAGCGGCGAGGGCTAGCATCGTACCGCCACTCATGGCGTAGTGGGGTATAAACACAGTCACTTTTGATGGGTGGCGAATTAATGCTCTAGCGATTTGTTCGGTAGCTAAGACCAAACCACCAGGAGTGTGTAAAATTAAGTCTATTGGAACATCTGGCGGGGTGAGGCGAATAGCCCGCAATATCTGTTCTGAATCTTCGATGGTAATGTAGCGCGACACAGGAATTCCTAATAAGCTGAGGGATTCTTGGCGATGAATCAGCAAAATCACTCGACTTTTACGTTGCTGCTGGAATTCCTCTAGGGCACGTAAGCGCCGATATTCTATTTGACGTTTTTGCCAAACGGGTTGCAGCAAAGAGAAGAAAACGAAAATCCAGAATAGATCACCAATACCAAAGCCCATAAGATTGATGGTGTAAAAATAACAGTTGTCGCCATTATTGTGACAAGTTATGGGCGATCGCAAGTCTATCTAGAGGTCTATTAGCAAGCAGAGATAAGATACCTCAAGTTCAATAATTATTCAATTTCATCAGGATTTACCCCTAATTGGCGCAAAAGTTCCGCTAACTGTTCGGTTTTTCTTTTTGCTTGTTCAGCTTCTTGTTTAGCCTCAATAGCTTGTTGTTCAGCAATCATAGCTCGTTCTGTAGCCGCAACGGCTTCCTCTGTGGGTGCGGGAATTATTTCTCCTTCTAAGGTGAACCACCGCAACCACAACCTTTCAATATCTCGAAATGTTCCCTGCCAGACTCCTAAACTTAAACCTAACTCTGGCATTAGTATGCGTCCGTCAGTCAAATTCATTGGTTCATAATGACCGCCTACTAAGTGAAATGCCTGAAGTTCGTTAGTGTAGCGACTAAAAACTATATAGTAGGGAATCCTCAAAATCTTTTCATAAACTTCCCATTTACTAGGAGGTTTGTCTGCTGCACTTTTTTTAATACCTAAATCTTCTTCTTCTGTTCCTGGAGATAATAACTCAACAATCACAAAGGGATTTGCTGGTTCTTGCCAAGTTACATAACTTAAACGTAAGTCTTGCCCTTTGTATAGTTTTTGTACTCCAACTACACCAAACCAATCTGGGCGTTTATACCATAAAGGATGCTCGATAGTGTAGTAAAGATTGAGGTCAGCAGCGCTGTAAATTAATTCAGGATTCCAGTTAGTTGGCTGAAAAGTTAAATATAAAAGTAAGGGCTGTAAAAAGTGAAAGTCGTCTGGCAAACCTGGTTCCTCTGGGTTCTCACTAGGTAAATCATACATTGTTGGTAGGGTTTCCCAAGGAGGAAGCGGTGGGTCAGATTGGGGGATATAGTTAAAAGATAAAGTCATAATAATTGAAATATTTATTATACTTAAAACTTAATTCGTTATTGTTTTGGTACTTGTCACATCTTCACCTGAAACTGAAAAACCCATACCTTCAATAATTACTTGGCGGAGAGTTTCTTGTCCACCAAACCGCTTGACAGCATCTAATATCTCGATACCAGCCAATTGTCCTTCTGCATCATAATCGGCTGCAATTCCTTGGGCTAAGTGTTGCGTTGTTACAGTTGTTTCACGGAAAGTGATACTGAGAGCATCAACTTCGGCATCATAGCTAATTTTCATAGGAATATCTCTTTTTAGAAGTAAAAAGTGTAAACGGTTATAACTACGATTTCTGTAGTTTTTTCAATAAATATTGGGCGTATTCGTTTTGTAGCATAAACCTTACCATTCCATTCTTGACCGAAGGGAAAGTCTTTTTGGCATTGTAAGCGATTTTCTTCAGCTTCTCCCCAGGGGCTACTGCGGATGGCTTCTTCTACTTCAGTGGTTGTGAAACCGCGTTTTGTAATGTAACCCAAAGCATGTTGGGAAAGTCTGATGGGTTTCACTTCTGTATTATCTCCTTTTCGGCGGTCTACCACTTCTTCTAAGATGATATTTTGATGCTGTTATTCTACAAATTCAGTATCAATTACGATCGCTGCCCAGTCAAAGCCACATCAGTAATTTGCTCGCAGTAATTGATTTCTGGTTGCAAAGCTAATTGCTTTTGGTAGGAATGCCATTGCAGAGGGTGCGATCGCGATCTTTGTCTGTAGGGTTGCTTGTTAGATAATCATGCAGCCATTCACATCCGCGCTTTAATGCTATATTTTCATCCATTAGCTCCAAGTTCCACAGCAAAACAGTCTTATTATTACTCCCTGAAGCTAGCAGTTTGCTGTCGGGACTCCAAGCTATACTTCTAACCCCACTGTTATCCCTTTTAAGTGTCATCTGTTCCTTGCCCTCAAGGTTCCAGAATTTGATAGTCCCATTATCACTAGCCGAAGCCAGCAGCTTGCCGTTGGGGCTAAAACTGACGCTGTAGACAAAGCCACCACCTCCATTCTGAGTCCAGCGTTCCCTGCGGTTTTCCAGATTCCAAAGTTTGAGAGTGTTGTCGGTACTCCCCGAAGCTAGGAGTTTACCATCAGGACTCCAAGCGACGCTTCTGACCTCACCCCTATGCCCCGTCAACATCTCCTGTTTGTTGTTTGTTAAGTTCCAGAGTTTTATGGTGCCGTCTCTACTTCCCGAAGCCAACATCTTGCTGTCATGACTGAAGCTGACACTCAAAATTTCCTTATTATGCCGTTTGAGTGTACGGATTTCCTTGTCGCCTTTGCTCCTAAGTTTGATGATTCTGCCACTTGTCCAAGCTAGCAGCTTGCCATCGGGGCTAAAGCTGACACTCCTGACGGAATAATTCTTTTTGTGATTCCAGAGTTCCTTGCCATCCACCGTACTCCAGAGTTTGACAGTGCCGTCTTCACTTCCTGAAGCCAGCATTTTGCCGTCGGCACTCCAAGCGACGCTATAGACCTTACCGCTATGCACCGGAATTTCCCGCGAAACCTCGCCATCCACCGTCCTCCAGAGTTTGATAGTGCCGTCATCGCTCCCCGAAGCCAGCATCTTGCCATCAGGGCTGAAGTTAACACTCCTGACCGCATCCATATGCCCTGTTGTAATTTTGACTTCTTTGCCCTCAAAATTCCAGAGTTTGATAATGCCGTCATCACTACCAAAAGCCAGAATCTTGCTTTTGGGGTTCCAAGCTGCGCTTTCGATCCAGCTATCATTTTGAATCGTTTTGAGGATATTGCCCTCAATACTCCAGATGATGACAGTTTTGTCAATACTAGCTGAAGTCAACATCTGGCCATCGGGACTCCAAACTACGCTCCTGACAGCATCGCTATGCCCTTTAAGAGAGTTAAGTTGCTTGCCATCCACCGTACTCCAGAGTTTGATGGTCTTGTCATAACTCCCTGAAGCTAGCATCTTGCCGTCGGGGCTGAAGCTAATGCTCTCGACTTCTTTACCACTGCTATGTGTAAGTGTCCTCACCTTGCCGTCGTCGATGCTCCAGAGTTTGATCGTGCCGTCACTACCTCCCGAAGCCAGGATATTGTCGTGGGGGCTGAAGCTGACGCTCAAAACTGCACTGCCATGTGTAAGTGTCCTCACCTTGCCATCGTCAATGCTCCAGAGTTTGATCGTGCCGTCTTTACCCCCCGAAGCCAGGATATTGTCGTGGGGGCTGAAGCTGACACTAGAAACTTGACTGCCATGTTGAAGCGTCCTCACCTTGCCATCGTCGATGCTCCAGAGTTTGATCGTGCCGTCTTCACCCCCCGAAGCGGCCAGGACTTTGCTATCAGGGCTAAAACTAACGCTCTGGATAAATTCTCCCTGAATCCCTGCTTTTAACTCCTTACCCTGCAAGTTCCAGATGCGAACGCCATCATCACCACCAGTAGCCAGGACTTTGCTATCAGGGCTAAAACTAACGCTCTTGATGCTCCTTTGATTACCTTGCAGTCGATTGCGTTCTGTTACTTTAGAAAACACCTTAATTAAGGTTATTTGCACTTGCTTTCGTAAATCATCTGTTGGTGGAAATAATTGCAAAAGTGGATGCTTAAGAAGCTTTATTGTGCGGACACTCTCGAGCAAGGCATCTAATTCTTGGACGGAGAGCAATTGTGCTTCTGCTGATTGTCTAGAAAAATTGACTTGACCAATTTGTGCTTCTCTGGCTTCAAACCCAGCAAAGAGGGCTAATCCAGCAAAGAACACTGATGTTATTGAAGCTACTGTGAGCAGACGCTTTGTGCGTTCTTTCTCTTCTCTCTCAAGGCGATTTCTTAATTCTTGACTTTTCTGAATGTACTCCTCGGCTACCCCATTCAGCATTTGCCAATCGCCGAATCTAGCTAAATATGCTTCTGCCAGTGCTAATCTATCATCTTTTCTCAGAAATCCTGGCTTTTTATCATTCCTCTCCCATTCTTGGGCTTCTGCTTCAATCTGTCGCTCAATGGCTATTCCCACCTTATATTTTTCTTTCCAATCCCGCAACATTTGCCAATGGCGGATTAAGGCTTCGTGGACAACATCTAAAATTACATCCTGGGAATCCGGCTCATCCGTCTTTGTAATTAATCGGGCATCTTTATCGGCTAACTTCTCGCTCACCTGTTGCAAAAGTTCCAGAGAATGATGGGAATTAACCAACTCGCCCAAACGCACGCGCCGCCGTACATCTGTGGTTTCTCCCATTTGCGTCAATTCTAGAAAAATCCGCCGCGCCACAGTTTTTTCTGTTGGTGAAAGACTGTCGTAGACTGCATCGGCGCGTTTTTGTAGCGTTCCTTCAACCCCGCCTAAATCCTCATAAGTTTTCAGGCTGACAACTTCATCGCCTTGATTTCTCGACTCACGCCACAACTCAGTCAAGGTATATTGCAGCAAGGGCAAACTTCCAGGGTAATCTTCAACATCATTAATTAGTTGCTGTTTTAACCTGCCTTCTATGCCTAATCCTACCCATTCAGCCGGTTTAGTAATGGCTTCTTCAATTTCCTGACGGTTGAGGTGTTCGACGTTGATGTAAGGTTTATGGATTCTGGCGGCATATTCGGGATATTCTCGCCATCTCGCCCGAAAATCCGATCGCATCCCAATGAAAATATAAAGGTTATCTGTACAGTCAATTAATTCCCGCAAACAGTCAAAGAATTCTTGACGCTGGCTGTCATCGCACATGGTGAAGCATTCTTCAAACTGGTCGATAATCAAAATGACTGGTGTGTTTAATGCTTTTAACTCCTCGCCGAGCGATATAGCCGGAACCCCACCCCGCATTTGCTGACGCAAACGCTCCCCTCCCCGTTCACGGGGAGGGGTTGGGGGTGGGGTTGCTGTTTTCTCTGGAAGGAAAAGATGAGGCAAGGAAAGTGCAAAAGCCTCATGTAAACTGTTCACAGGATTTTCTTTAGGCGTAAACGGAGTAATATAAGTCCAGGCATCACTCCCTGGAATCTCTTGTCCTAGCTTCAGTTGATAGAATAACCCAGCGCGTAACAAAGATGATTTCCCACTACCGGAACCTCCTAACACAGCAACTAAGCGATGTTGTTCTTTTACCTGTTGAATTAACTGCTGAGTTAACGCACTCCGCCCATAAAAAACCTCAGCATCTTCCTTTGTCTCGCTAAAATATGACAGGGAACGATAAGGACACTTATCCTGAAAGCTTTTTCGTGAAAACTTAGTAGTCAGCAGAATTGCGCGTGGAGAATTGGCAATTAACGGACGCTGGACTGTATCCGGCATTCCGCTAATAATAAAATCTGCCAACTTGTGGCTATTGATGATCCCATCTGGATCATTTTCCGGGTTCAACCCTGCAAGTAAAGCCTGCGTCAACAACCCCTGGGTGTGGGGAATTTCTACTCCAGTTTCGTAAGAACGGGTTGCAGTAATTAAACAGTAGTCTTTATTTGTAGGAATAAATTTTAACAATTCACCGCTATAGCAGCAATCTAGCCAAACAATGACTCGTTTAGCTTGACTGATTTGCAATTGCTCTCCCAACCAACTTAAGGGTATACCATAGATTTCTGCTTCCGGTAGAACATCACTGGTAACTAGAAATACTTCTTCCTTCCCAGCCACAGTTCTGCACCACCCATGTCCTGAGAAGAAGAATAACGCTGTTTCTGGGACGGGGTTAGGAGGAGGAGGATTGAAGAGATTAGCGATCGCTTCTTGTAATTCTTGCACCTTTACCGCCCCGCCGCGATCGATTTTACCTTCTCCCTTCTGGTTTAAAGTTATAGGTAAACACTGAGCGCGAAAAGGCCTATAACCATATTTTTCTAACTGTTCAGCAACTTTTTCTGCATCCTCTGCTGCTGCTGTTAGCGGCTTTAGGGTGGTGTACTTTGGGTAATAATTAATTCCAGTAACTTGAGCCGCCCATTCAGATGCCATTTTTGCTACCTAAGTAATCCTGAGAACTTTTTTATTTAACTGTAGATAAGATATATTTTATGCAGAATAAATTTATAAATATTCTCTCTAAGAAGATAAAATAAAAGGTAAAAATCAAATATCTGCTGTAATCAACTCACTTAAATTATGTTTATACTGGCCCTAGTGAGTTTGTGATAAAAACCGATGACAACAAACACTGACAACACTATCATAGCTTTTCTCCTGGCGTTACAAGACTTAAAAACTTCCCTTAGCGCCCAAGAAAAACAAAATTTCCAGGAAGTCGCCAAGCAATTAGATACTCAACCCAAAGCGTGGGAAACACATATTAAAGAACGTTTATTAGAGATGGTTTTCGCAAATGAGGAATTAAATCAATCCTATCAATTTTATCAGTCTAAATTAGAAAATATAGAAGAAATTCCTGATGAGTTACTGCCTAATGAAGCAGAAATTAGCAGCCTCATCCCTCGGAAAAAATTTGTTGTAACTAGAGGATTTAAACCAAAATCTGAAGCTACAGACTACGAAAGCCAACTTAATAATGTTGTAGTCATTGTTGGTACTTCTGAAAAACCAGAAGAAACAGTTAAACAAGCCACCTTTTTAGGAAAGTTGAAACAATTTTTAACTCAATCCAATCCGTCAAATTAGTTTTTACAATGTCATGACCGATTTAATCTATCCTACACTCGATTTATTTTTATATGCTTTAAAAACCTCTTTAAACACAACTGACGCAGAAACACAAAAGAACAAAGCAGCTTTTTTAGCTCAATTACCACCTGATACTCAATTCAACGATCCTGACATTGAAGCCGAGTATTTAGAGCTTACCCATCCTGCTCAAATTAACTTTATTTCTCACAATAAGACTGTAGAAGGATACTATTATCCTGTTAGATTAAATGACACTTATGGCTTGCAAATAGATTCTTCTATTAATAATCAAACCGAAACTCAACCAGCCAAGTCTTTTACAATTTTAAAAACCGAAGTCGAACAAAAACTAAATAAAGAATTGGCAATAATTGGAAAAACCTGGTTGCTTTCTGGTTGGCTACCAGAAAATTCGTCTCAGAATCCTGAAGATATTGCTAAAGATTGCTATTATGCTTTATTTAAAGATACTTATTGGCAACCAGAAAGAGGTACTTTTTTAGGCGGAAAAATTTTTGAAATATGGCGCTCAGAAAATACAACCAATCATCTAAATAGTAACGAACATCATGTAATTATTGCTATCTATCCTCATCGAGAGAGCGCAGAGCAAGCTGCGGAATTTTATAAAGATTGGATGGGATTATTTTGTTATCGTAGTAAGATTTCGTGGGCTTATTGGCAAAGTCGTTTAGTTAAAGCATCTCTGCTCAATCATTATAAAAAAATTGAAGAAAATAGAAAAAATACCAACCAAAGTAATTATAGGCAGGAGAAGCATAATTTTACCACTTCTCGCCAGATATTAAATAATATTGATAACATTCTCCAGCAATACACAATCGATTTATTAAACCTATCTTTTCAAAAAGAAATTATTGAAATTAATTTATCTAATTATCAAATACGTTTAGCTGTGATTAAAGAAAAAGCAAGTCAAAGCAATCAGTTAGATTTTTTGGAAAAATTTAGCGAGCTAGCCAACAAAAAATATTTACCACAAATTACCAAAGATATCGAAAATATGCAGCTGGGCTTGCAACTTTTAGAAGATACAATTAACGCTACTCGCAGCCGTATAGAAGTAGAAAAATCTGAACGCGATCGCAATTTTCAAGAATTAGTAGCTGTCGCAGGTTCAGCAATAGCAACAACATCTCTACTACAATCACCTGCTAAAGATTTCTGTAGTAAAGAAAGTATGAAAGATATCTTTCCTAAAATTCCTTATTTTTGTGACTATCCTTTCAGTTCCAGTCTGATGGTTGGAATCATTGTTAGTTTTGTGGTTTGGTTGCTGAGAAAAAGATGGCGATCGTGATTCTGATACAGCATACAATAAGTAGTGTAGCCAATTTTAATAAACTTATGACACCACCAGTAATTAAACCCTCATTGTGGTTAGAGAAGGGTATTCAAGTTGAAAATATCAATAGTGTGAATCTGTTTAAAATTACAGACGAATTGCAAGCTCGGATGGAGGAGCTTGTTGATAAAAAAATCCTTAATTTCCTCACACCACAAGAAGCGACTGAACTTGAAGCGATAGGGGAATTAATTATAATTGTTACCTATATGAATGGCATGATTGCTAATCAGGTGCAAAATTCCCAGGAAACAGAGACTTGGGAACAGAGATTAGAGAAAAATTAGTCAGCTGTTGTCCATTTGGCGTTGCATATCTAATTGTGTTGATTGATGACTGATAACTGATGGCAGTCATCATATCATGTCCGGTTAATTAGTTATGATTCCTAAAGTCATTGCACCCCACCCCTAACCCCTCCCCGTGTACGGGGAGGGGAAACTTTGACGTTAGAGATGTTGCAATGCAACGTCTCTAAATGTAGTTTATTGCATCAGAATTTGCCGGATTAAAATACTCATTACCTCATTTTGGTTCCCCGTCGGTACTAGTGGACTCCAATCCCCTACACTAGCGTAGCCACTAAGCTGCAATCTGTGAATTGTCCTGGTAACGGCTTTCTCGGAACCAATTAATAAATGCTTAACAGGTTCTCTCTTGGGAAAGGGTTTTTCAGTTGATTGAT
Organism: Nostoc sp. UHCC 0702; assembly: GCA_017164015.1. Lineage (GTDB taxonomy): Bacteria > Cyanobacteriota > Cyanobacteriia > Cyanobacteriales > Nostocaceae > Amazonocrinis. The sequence goes on along the minus strand of CP071065.1, from coordinate 8,455,449 downwards.
TGAGGCTTGGTGTATTTAAACCTTCGCTCAAAAACTGTTCTAACTTTGACTGGGCAGAATTTTCTGATTGTGCCATGATGGTAGTCGTACTCCGATTGTGGATGTTACATAAAGGCGATCGCATCATCTTTGCGGGATTGGGCGATCGCCTTTACTATTTGTGGATGTTAGATAAGGGCGATCGCATCATCTTTGCGGGATTGGGCGATCGCCTTTATCATGCTTTTATAATAAAGTATAATTTTATACTTGTCAATTACTATTGCAAAATTTTTTAATAAAAACTCTCAAGTTTTAACGGGGATAAATTATGCTTAGGTGGAGTAATATTAGCAACAGTAGTTAACAGAATTACCCACAATTTTGGCCTGTTATACCAGTTTAAAAAAAGGGCGTTGCTGATTTATAAAAGGTTGTTTGAAAAGTGTTTCACTGTGACTTTAGGCACTTTTAGATCCCCCCTAACCCCCCTTAAAAAGGGGGGAACCTGAATCAAAGTCTCCCTTAAAAAGGAAGATTTAGAGGGATCTAAAACTTTTGATACCAACAAAAGGACTTTTCAAACAACCTCTAAGTGCTTAACCGAATTTCATATAAAATGTGCAAGTTTAGAGCTAAAAAAAATGCTAGATTTAGCAATTTTTTAGCTAATCTAGCAATCGTAAATTATTTGCAAGAAATTTAATCTTCAGGTTCAATTCCCGCCGCCCGTAATTGTGCTGCTAGTCTTTCAGCACGTTGTCGTTCTTGTTCAGCTAATTCTCCACCCCAAAGTAGGAGGTTTCCTTGTTCATCCCACCACCTTAACCAGTTTCCTGCGCGGTTTTCACGAGTACCTTGCCATACACCTAAGAAGAGGCTTATTTCTGATATCCAGTAACGCTGGTTTTCATCTGGTTCTTTCAAAATGTACTGTTCGTTTTTATCTAAACAATACATTTCGATACTGCCGCTATCTGGTTCAAATATGATATAGTTTGGCACTTTTAAGATGCGTTCGTAGAAAAACCATTTGCCAGGTGGATATGTCGCTTTGACAGAATACTCTGTCTGCTGTGTATCGGAAATAAATTCCATCACAATTACGGGAATGTCACCCTCTAGTTGAGGGGTATAACTACGTATTACTTGTTCTCTACTAACATTAATTTTGGGAATGAAAGCCCAATCGGGGGCTTTAATGACGATTCTGTTGTTTAAGGTGGCACAAATGCCGTAATTAGTTGTTGCTAAGGCGTTAGCTGAAATTTTTCCGGCTAATTGTAGGCTTTCTGTGAGTGCTGCTGCTAAGGCTGGTTGGTTGATGTTGTCCACTGGGTCATCTGGTAGTTTATAGTCATCGGGCAATTTTTCCCAAGTGATTTTGTAGTTATGAGTGACAATAGCTGTCATGGCTTTTTTCCTTAGTTTTTTCAGCCCCTCTCTTTGTCGGAGAGGGGTTAGATCTACTCGTCATCAAGTTCTAAATCTTCGGCTGTCAGTTCTTGATGGGGAATAGCGGCGATAATTGCATCTATTACCTTGGATACTGGTAAAATCTCGATGCCAAAATCGGGGAATTTTTGCCCTTTAGGAACGATCGCTCTTTTAAACCCTAATTTAGCTGCTTCTTTTAACCGCAGTTCCATCTGAGAAACTGAACGCACTTGTCCGCCTAAACCAACTTCCCCAATTAATACGGTACTTGGATCGACTATGCGATCGCGGAAACTCGCAACGATGGCGATGGCTATTCCTAAATCTACTGCTGGTTCTTCCACATTCAACCCGCCAGCGGAAGCTACGTAGGAATCTAATTTCGACATGGGAACCCCCACCCGTTTTTCTAAGACGGCGAGAATTTGCACTAGACGGTTATAATCTATACCAGTGCCAGCACGACGGGGAGACGGATAACTGGTGGGACTGACAAGGGCTTGCAACTCCACAACAATCGGCCGAGTGCCTTCGCAAGCAACTACAATGGCAGTACCAGGTGCAGGATCATCACGATTACCTAAAAATAACTCACTAGGGTTAGGAACTTCCCGCAATCCATTTTGCACCATTTCAAAGATGCCGATTTCGTGAGTTGCCCCAAAGCGATTTTTTACAGTTCGTAATAATCGATGAGAGGCAAAGCGATCGCCTTCAAAATACAGTACTGTATCAACTAAGTGTTCTAAAACTTTCGGCCCAGCGATCGCTCCTTCTTTGGTGACGTGTCCCACAATTAACATGGTGATGTCTTCATGCTTTGCCACTTTCATCAACGCCGCTGTACATTCTCTAACTTGGGCTACGGAACCAGGCGCGGATGTGAGTGCTGGAAAGAACACAGTTTGAATACTATCAATCACCGCTAAATTCGGTCTGAGGGAATCTATCTCCTTTAAAATCTCCTCCAAATCTGTTTCCGGTAATACATACAAATCTGCATCTATATGATGTTCTTCTAATTCGGCAATTTTTGCTGCTGTGCCATTCTCATCAATAGTTTCTACTACTTTGCCATTTTCATCACTAAGTATCTCTAAGGGTTTTGATACTCCCAAACGAGAAGCTCTCAATTTTACCTGTTGTCCCGATTCTTCCCCCGAAACGTAGAGGATGCGATATTTTTCCGCTAGTTGACTGGATACTTGCAGCAGTAAAGTAGATTTCCCGATACCTGGATCACCACCTATTAACACCATAGAACCAGGAACAATGCCACCACCAAGCACCCGATCTAGTTCTCCATAACCAGATTCCCAGCGCATGACTTGGCGATCGCTAATTTGTTCAAAAGTCAGAGATGCGCGTGCTTTCGCTGGTTTTGCTGGTTTAGCGGTAGACTTACCATTATTCTGAGTAGCGTGCCAATTACCCACTCCCCCACGAGTGGGTATGTCTGCTAAATAAGGGCTGGTAGTTTGCTCTACTAAAGAATCGTAAGTATCACAATTAGGACACTTGCCAAACCACTGGGAAGATTCTGCCCCACATTCGTTACAAATGAAAAAGGTTTTAGATTTTGCCATTCTTAAAACTTATTAATTAATCTTAATATTTCCTTAATTTTGTGGTCAAAACTAAAATCCATGAATAGTAATAGTTGGAGCTTTTTCCCAATCAATTGATGGAATGATATCTTAATATTATGGTATTAAAAATTAATCATGAGAAATTTTAGTTAAGGAGCGTTGAGAAACTTGGAAAGTCATAAAGAAAAAATCCTGGTGGTAGACGACGAAGCCAGCATTCGCCGGATTTTGGAAACGCGCCTTTCCATGATTGGCTACGACGTAGTGACGGCTGGCGACGGTGAAGAAGCTTTGGAAACTTTTCGCAAAGCTGATCCTGACCTAGTAGTTTTGGATGTAATGATGCCAAAGCTAGATGGCTACGGAGTTTGTCAAGAATTACGTAAGGAGTCTGATGTCCCCATCATTATGCTAACAGCCTTGGGGGACGTGGCCGATCGCATCACTGGGTTGGAATTAGGTGCTGACGACTATGTAGTTAAACCATTTTCCCCCAAAGAATTAGAAGCTCGCATTCGCTCAGTGTTGCGGCGAGTAGATAAAACTGGTGCTTCTGGTATTCCTAGTTCAGGAGTCATACATGTAGGAAATATCAAAATTGATACGAACAAGCGCCAAGTCTACAAAGGCGATGAGCGAATTCGATTGACAGGAATGGAATTTAGCCTCTTAGAGTTACTAGTAAGTCGTTCTGGAGAAGCTTTTTCTCGTTCAGAAATTTTACAAGAGGTGTGGGGTTACACACCAGAACGTCATGTAGATACTCGTGTGGTAGACGTGCATATCTCCCGCTTGCGAGCAAAGTTAGAAGATGACCCCAGTAATCCAGAATTGATTCTCACCGCGCGAGGTACAGGTTATCTTTTCCAGCGAATTATTGAACCAGGGGAGGAGTAAGGAGCAGGGGAGCAGGGGAGCAGGGGAGTAGGGGATGGGGAGATGAGGGGGATGAGGGGGATGGAGAGAATAACTAATGACAAATGACCATTGACCATTGACTCTTGACCATTGACTCTTGACTATTGACTATTGACTATTGACTCTTGACCACTGAACTAATGACCAAACCTGATCCCAATCGAGTTTTGCGGCGTCTACCCATTGTTGTCGGGTCTTTAGGCGCTGTACTTTTGCTGATTAACCGTTTGTTGACACCACAATTAACAGAGTCCCAATCGCGTGGAGATGTGGTGGGTGTAATTTTGAGTGCGGTGTTGATTTTAACAGGTTTAATTTGGCAGCAAGTACAGCCGCGATCGCCTGATTCTGTAGAACTAATTGGAGAAGAAGGTTTTATCTTAGCGCCAGATTTACCAGAAGCCGTGAAAACAGAGCTAGCCTGGGCATCGCACTTATTATTAACTAATACAGTCACGCGATCGCTTGTAGTTTTCTATCAAGGTAAAATTTTGTTACGTCGCGGTATTCTGGCCCCTAAATCTGAAGTCGTACCAGGCCCAATATTGAAACAGGTCTTAGAAAAACAAAAGCCGATTTATTTAGTTGCTTTAAAAGTCTACCCAGGACGCATTGAATTTGATTATTTGCCAGAAAATACTCAAGGTGTAATTTGTCAACCAATCGGCGACCAAGGTGCTTTAATTTTGGGAGCAAATACTCCTCGTAGTTACACCAAACAAGATGAAAAATGGATTGCGGGAATTGCTAATAAGTTAGCTGTTACTCTTGAAGATTTAGGAGTTAGGAGTTAGGAACTATAGCGTTTATTAAGCAGGTGAGGTACAGCTTAACCTCACCCCGATAAAGCACAGCATTATCTCCCCTCTCCTTACTAAGGAGAGGGGTTGGGGGTGAGGTTTACCAGATGTACTTCACGCTTATTGAGAAATGCTATCTTATAAAAATTAGGAATTTTTAATACAAAAACTGATTGGGAATTTAAAGCTTCATGCAAATTATTTATTGGCTATTAATTGCAGTAATGCTTGTAGGAATCATCGGTGCTGTGGTTCCTGCCATTCCTGGTACAAGTTTAATTTTAATTGCAATTATTATTTGGGGAATTGTTAGTAGTTCTTTTGCAGCTATCAAAATACCACTCATCGTTACAATTATTGTCTTAGTGTTGAGTGTGGGAGTTGATTTTTTAGGTGGTTACATAGGAGCAAAACAAGCAGGTGCTAGTAAGTGGGGGCAAATTGGTGCAATTGTCGGTTTATTATTAGGATTTTTTGGTTTACTGCCAACCTTACCTTTTGGAGGCCCGCTAATAGGAATTTTATTTGGGCCTTTGTTGGGAGCAATTATTGGTGAATATATTTACCGTCGTCAATTCTGGTTAGCTGTCAAAGCTGGTGTAGGAATTGTGGTAGGCACATTAGTTGGGAATTTGGTTCAGGGAGTATTAGCAATTGGTGCAGTTACAATTTTTATAGTTACAACTTGGTCACAAGTCTATTAAAAGGTTAATGTATTTTTTAATAAAATTTAATAAGTTTTTAACGTAATTTTTCTAGCCATTGGTGATAAATCAACAGTGTCTGAATATTTCACTTTCAGCACGGTAGTAAATCAACTTCAAATTGAGATAGACAGCAATGGTTACTCAAATCAATACTGATCAGTCCAAGATATCATTTAGCAAATACATTCAAAAGCTAAAAGATTTCTTGGTCATAATAACAATTATCATTTCTCTGAGCGTTTTTAGCGGGAATGATATAGCAAAAGCAGACACTTTTGGTTGTTTTATAGGTGCAGGAACTACACCAGCTAGCACTTGTAATGATTTGCCTTCATTACTAAGTTCTTCAATAGACGAAGAAACAGATGATAACAAAGATGAAAATAAATGTCTCCGTTCAGTAGATGGAGACTGGCATACAACTATCAAAAATAACGAGAGTGATGTTACAGTCTTATCTATTCATGGTGGAAATATTGAACCAGGAACAAGCAAAATTAGTCAAGATTTAGAGAAATTGTACAAATGGGATCGTTATAACTTTGAGGGTCATGTCACAAGGGATAAGTGCAAACAGGTAAATTCTAGCTGCAAAGACAGCAACTTTTGTCTTTTTCACATTACATCAAATAACTTTAATGACCCAGACGCTGAAAGTTCTACAGGTTTGGTAAGACTTAATCCTAAAGCAGTATCAATTCATGGCTGTAGTAGTCTTTGTACCCCTCTGATTGAAGTGAAAGATAAAAATGATAAGACTACCAAAGTGCCAGATCCTGACCTCTTAGATCAAAGTAATACCATTTGTATTGGTGGTAAGAATCTAACTACTAGAAAATTGGTGAGAACTTATATCAACGAATATAAAGTATTAACTAGTAATCCACCGCTAACATTTGTTAATAATCAATCTGAGTCGTATGATACAGGTGCATATTGTAATTCTGGTATTCTAGGTACTAGCCTAGATAATATTGTCAATAAAACTAATAGTAATGAAGGTCTTCAACTGGAAATTAGCAAGGATATTAGAGAGAAATTAGCTGATGATTCTATCAGCAACGATTTGCTGCGGACTATTGTTTACGGTGGTGCGGCTGAAGGTGTAGGTAAGTTACCACTACCCATACTCATTTTTGAGGAAAATCACATTGTCGTTCAAAATAATGGCAAAGAATATAACTTGAATGTTGCTAATAAGAGTAAGTATGTTGATTTATTTGTCGCGGCACCTAATTTACCGCCATGTCAACCAAATACTAACTCTTCTAGAACTAGGGTGATTATTTACAATGCAACTAATGACCAAGAAATTGGCAGTTTCTGTGCTTTAGCATCATCAAATGATTTAGATTCTATTTCGTTTTTTGTAGCGAGTAATACTACTCCTCCAACTGCTGTGTATATCACTCTAGAAGATAGACTCAATAATAGAATTTATCGCTCCAATCGAGTTAATATAACTCCGTAGTTTGTGGTCAATTAAATTTGTAGAGACATTTGCTCTGGTAAAAAATGTCTCTACATCATGTTTTAAACAGATTGCAGGGCTTTTTGTGCTTCGGTAGCGATCGCTTCAATTTCATCATCCACCAATGTTGATAAAATCGCCTTAGCCTCTGCACCACCCAAACGAGTCAAGGCTTGCATAACTCTGTAGCGGATTTGCCAATCTGGATCAGTGGCATAAGGAGATAATAAAGCAACTGCTTCCAGATTTCCTAATTCACCAAAAGCGCTAATAGCCGCAGTTTGGACTAATCCATTCTCTGAGGTCAGTGCTTGTTTGAGTAATTCAAAGGCTCGCGGGTCGCCCAACTCTCCTAACGTAGCGATAATACTGAATTGAACTAGCCACTCAGGGCTTTGATGGTAAACCTGCTCTAAATCTTCAAAAGCGCTGTGTAGTTTCAAAGCGCCTAAACTGTCTGCGGCTGCTGCTTGCACATCAATTTCAGGGTCATTGAGCAAGCGATCGCGCAATATCTCCAACGATAAATCTAGATTCTGTGTACCGAGTGTATTCAACTGACTGACCGCTGAGTACCGGACTCGTGGATTGCTATCAGCAATAGCAATTTGAATCAGTTCAAAAGCGATCGCTGGTTCTAGTTCGCGGATTTGATTAACAGCACGCAAGCGATCGCCTAAATCCTCAGAATCGAGCAATTGCTTCACAGACTCAGGAGTAATACTCATCTAATAATCCTATTTTTTCAAGGTAATTTTAAAAATAGTCAAGAGTCAAGAGTCCATAGTCCAAGATTTGTTGACCCTTCGGGTTTGTCAGTTGTTCATGGAGGACTCGGGGCCCCCACGACTGAAGGAAGTGGGGATTGGGGGCTTGGGGCCCCCTTTCGGGTTGGGGGAGGAACCCCCAAGATCGCACTGACTCACTATTGACTATTGACTATTGACTATTGACTATTGACTAACTAGCAGCCATTGCCCGAATAATATCACCACGGGTGAGGATACCAATGACTTGACCCGCGCTGTCAAGTACAGGTAAGCGGTGGATGTTGCGATCGTGCATTAGCCTAGCTGCATCTTTTACAGTTTTATCAGGGGAAATAGTTATGGGGTTTTTGCTCATCACTTCACCAACAGTTTGCCCCAATGCCTTATGTAAGTCCCGTTCATAAGTAGCAGGATTTTGTAGATAAATGACGCTATCAAGAAACATAATGTATGCCGGGGGAGTGACACCAGTTTCTTGCCACATCAAGTCAGTTTCCGAAATAATACCCACCAATTTTCCGGCATCATCCACAACAGGTAGCCCACTGATGCGTCGTTCTGCAATGATTTGCACGGCTTCCTTGAGCGGAGTTTCAGCCTTGACAACAATTGGGTTATGGCTCATTACATCGGCAACGGTTTTAGACATTTGCTTGCTGATACCTTCGATCAAAGTCTCTGCGATTATTGTAGAAAATTACGGCTCCTAACCTGATTGAGTTAATACATTGTTACTTGTTGAAGGTAGAAGTCAGTTGTCAGTGGTCATTAGTTATTCTCGTTGTCCCCCCCGCTCCCCCGCTCCCCATCTCCCCCCAGCTCCCCTTTAAAGCCTCAATAATTTGACTATTTGCTTGAGGAAAAGCAAACTGTTCCAGTTCATCTAAGTTCACCCAGCGAATTTCATCACATTCTAGGGGTTGAGGAATACCTGTAACTAGACGACATTGATGCACTGTCAGCGTCACGCGCAAGTGAGTGTAGGTGTGATCAATGGTAATTAAATGCTCTTTAACTTCAATCTCTATTCCCAATTCTTCCTCAATTTCCCTCTGAATACACTCTTCCACGGTTTCACCAGGCTCGATTTTACCACCAGGAAATTCCCACAAACCGCCCATTGCACCTTCCAAACGACGGCGATCAATTAAAATTTGCCCTTGCTCGTTCCAAATTACGGCAACACCAATAATTTTGTGGGGTGGTACAGCACTAATTTCACTCGTAGTTTGTGACATGGTTAATAAAATACAGAATAATGACTAGTAATAATAAAACTCGGCAGTGGACTAGGATATCTGCCGAGTTAGTGTTAGTAATACACTCCTGATGGATGCTGGGGCTGGGTTTACTTCTCCATAACGCACCCAAGAAAGTTAAAATTTACCTTATAAATTGCTTGTAACTATAGTTTTATTGAATCAGGCGGCGTTAGCATACTAAATGGTAAGTCAGGATGAATAGTGCCAACGCATCGCTGTAGATTCAAGGTAGGGGGAAGGTGAATTATGAGAATTCCATATGATACTAATTTTAGATTTTCTTCCCCAGCATTAACAGCAGACAAAAATCTAACAATTTGTAATTTTGGATACAAAATTACATATTACTAATCAATTTCCTTATGATTAGTATCAGTTCCTTGCAATGCTAATTCAAAGTCCATTCTCTGTTCGGCATTACGCAAGAAATAACCGCTAATCATTGCTGAAGCAAGTAGCCGCCCAAGACTTTCGCGGTTTGTAGTAACGGTGACACCAAAGTGTTCTGAGGGTAGATTACCCAACAAACCTACAATGTTGCGCTCCATCACTTGAAAAACTTCAGTAGAATTAGGTTTGGATAGCTGGGTAACAGTCTCTGGACTCAAGGATTTAACATATTGCCACAGCAAATTTGCAGTCTCAGACTCACTTGACTCACTATTGAAAAATTCTGAAACTCGATTGGATGGGTTATTCACGTCGTACCTCCTGTACTTCAACTACTAATTACTAGTGTTTGTAACTTGAATAATAAACGCCTGTTTCTTTTATTTGACTTAACTAAGTATTAACTGTTCCTGTCAAATAATGTAACAGGCGAATTCTCACATGGAAGTCGGTGTAACCGTACCAAAAGCAGCGTATTTTCTCACCTTACTAGTCAAGAGTCAAAAATCCATAGTCCATAGCCCTAAGTTGACAAATTTTTGACTGTTAACTGCTGACTCTTGACTGTTGACTATTGACTATTGACCACTGACCACTGACCACTGACTAACTCGCCAAATATTCATCCATCCTTGCTTTAGACTTGCGGAGTTTAGTCAAGGCTTCCCGCTCAATTTGGCGTACTCGTTCGCGGCTAATATTGAGTATTTCGCCGATTCTGGCAAGAGTTAGGGCTTGTCCGTCGGTTAATCCAAAGCGTAAGGTGATCACTTCCCGTTGTTGGGGGGTGAGTTCTTCCATCATCTGCTCTAAGTCTTTAGATAGGGAAGATTGCATGACAAACTCTTCTGGAGAAGCTCCTGGATCTTCCAACATTTCTCCAAGTTCAGTGTCGTAGTTATCCCCCAAGCGTAAATCTAAAGATAAAGGCAAACGCGCCTTTTCTAGATACTCTCTTACTTGCTTGGGAGTTAATTCTAATTCTTGAGCTAGCTCTGAAGCTGTGGGAGCGCGTCCCAATCTTTGAGATAAGTGGCGCTGGGCTTTTTTAATCTTATTTAATTTTTCGGTAATATGAATTGGTAAGCGGATAGTACGAGCTTTTTCAGCGATCGCTCTTGTGATTGCTTGACGAATCCACCAATAGGCATAAGTAGAAAATCTGTAACCCTTGGTGGGGTCAAACTTTTCTACGCCGCGCTGCATACCAATGCTGCCTTCTTGGATTAAGTCGAGTAAATCGACGTTGCGCTTAATATACTTTTTGGCAACAGATACCACCAGTCGCAAGTTGGCTTCTACCATCTTACGCTTGGCAATTTCACCATGAGCGATCACTGCGTTCAACTCTGCTGTTTCTAGCTTCGCCGCTTTCGCCCACTCTTCTATAGTCGGTTCATGACCCAACTGGGTAGTAAGATCTTCCCTCATGTCGTACAACATGGTTGAACGTTGCACCTGTTTGCCATAAAAAATTTCCTCCTCGTGAGTTAACAGTGGCACACGGCCAATCTCACGCAGGTAAGTCCGCACTAGGTCTGTGGCTGTTGGAGCGGTCTTCATGGCGCTACTCTTTGGTAATGATGGGTTTTCAGGTAGAGTCATTAACTTATGGGTGATCTTTAAGGGCGCTAACCAGTGAGACTGAGAAACAATATCTTGTTTACAATTTACGCAGGCGAGAATCTCGCCTGCTCATAATTAATCAAAATTAGGGTCTTAACTGCTAGACCTTACAGTTATTTGTTTGCTTTCACAAGTATCTATAGTTAGATAAAAGGTAGCGAAACTGAGATTTTTTGTATTTAATGATTATAAATAATTGTAACATTTATGAGAAAAATTGGAATATGGGTTAACCCTGAATTTTTCAGGTGTTTCAGTTCATACATATAGATTTATCTAATTGGTAATTTGTAATTTTCGGGTTTCAGACTCCTATCTGTGGAGGGGTATCTTGAATCAGGGGTGGCTACAATCTTTGACTAGCTTACCTTATGCCTTCTTTAATAAATAAGTCAGGCAATCTGATTGCCAGATGAGATGAGGCTAAGCCCAGTTGTTGAGAAAGTGATGGTTATTAGCTGCAAGAGCTACAATCGCGATTTCTTTCAAAACTTTTCGCAACTCCATTTACAAGGGTATCTGTAGACAAAAAATAATTTACTCATATTTGTTAAAATATCTCAATGGAAACAATAAATATTCTTTTATAATAATTGCTTAATTTTCCTTGTAAATACTGCTTAATGCAGATTGAGCAGGGGAGGAGGGGGGATGGGGGATGGGGGGGATGAGGGGGATGAGGGAGATAATTCTTCACTCTTAACTCCTAACCTATGCCCTATGCCCAATTCCCTATGCCCCATACCCTATGCCCTAGGAGCATTGCTAACGGTTGACGCAGTACTCTTGGATGACTTTTACGTCTAAAGTGGTATTTTGCAAAGAACGAATGGCGGCTACAGTGGCTTTTGCCCCGGCGATGGTGGTAATGATGGGAATTTTGTAAGCCAAGGCTGTGCGGCGGATTAATCTAGCATCAGTGTGGGCTTCTTCCCCAGAAGGTGTATTAATGATCAGTTGGATTTTCTGATTTTTGATGGCATCTAGGACATGGGGGCGCCCCTCATGAAGTTTCAGCACTAGCTCAATATCTAATCCCTGTTCTTGGAGGACTTGGCGTGTGCCAAGTGTAGCCATGACAGTAAATCCTAGATCAATAAATTCCCTAACTACAGAAACAGCGGCGGTTTTGTCGCGATCGCTCATTGACACGAACACGGTACCCGTTAAAGGTAAACGCTCTCCTGCTCCTAACTCTGCTTTGGCAAAGGCGCGTCCAAAATCGCTATCGATTCCCATGACTTCACCAGTGGAGCGCATCTCTGGGCCCAATATTGTATCAGTTCCAGGGAATTTATTAAACGGTAATACTGCTTCTTTAACGGCGATGTGAGACGGGATAACTTCTTCGGTAAAGCTTAGCTCTTCTAAAGTTTTACCGGACATAATTAAGGATGCAAGTTTCGCCAAAGGTACACCCGTAGCTTTAGAAACAAAGGGTACTGTCCGCGAGGCGCGGGGGTTGGCTTCTAAAATGTAAACTTGGGGAGAATAACCTTGAGCGCCGACAACGGCAAACTGAATATTCATCAACCCCACAACTGAGAGAGATTGTGCAAGTTGCACTGTCCAAGTGCGAATTTGATTCAGTACTGCCGGTGATAGAGAAATAGAAGGTAAAGTACAAGCAGAATCTCCAGAGTGAATCCCTGCTTGCTCGATGTGTTCCATAATACCACCAATCACCACCCGTCCTGTGTGGTCAGCGATCGCATCGACATCGACTTCAATGGCGTTTTCCAAAAACTTATCAATTAAAATCGGATGGTCTGGTTCTACCAGTACCGCAAAAGTCATGTAGCGTTCTAATTCCGTATCAGAATAGACGATTTCCATCGCCCGTCCCCCCAGTACATAGCTGGGACGCACCACCACCGGATAACCAATACGTTTGGCGACAATCAGCGCATCTTCGTAACTCCTGGCTGTACCATTGGGCGGTTGGGCAATATTCAACTGTTTAAGAATTTTTTCAAAACGCTCTCTATCTTCTGCTGTGTCGATAGAGTCTGGTGATGTACCCCAAATTTTAGGGATTGGGGATTGGGAACTTTCCCCAGTCTCCAGTCCCTGTAAATACTCCTGGAGAGGAATAGCTAACTTCAACGGTGTTTGTCCGCCGAACTGGACAATTATGCCTACAGGATTTTCGGCTTCGATGATGTTAAGCACATCTTCTTTGGTCAATGGCTCAAAGTAAAGGCGATCGCTAGTATCGTAGTCTGTGGAGACTGTCTCCGGGTTGGAGTTGACCATAATTGTCTCAAATCCTGCTGTCTTCAAAGCATAAGCAGCGTGACAACAACAATAGTCAAACTCAATTCCCTGTCCTATGCGGTTGGGGCCACCACCCAAAATCATCACTTTCGGTTTGGTGGTTGGCAAAACTTCCGTTTCTTCTTCGTAGGTGGAATAGTAGTAGGGAGTAAATGCTTCAAATTCAGCAGCGCAGGTGTCCACAGTTTTATAGACTGGAATTACACCCAGCTGTTTGCGATAAGCGCGGACTTCATCTTCGCTGGTTTTTGTGGCATAAGCAATTTGGCGATCGCTAAATCCATCGCGCTTGACAGCATAAAATTGCTCTTTTGTCAACTGTTTTAAGGGTGTGCGCTTGAGGAATTTCTCCACCTCTAGCAGGTGTTGTAGTTTATCTAGGAACCAGGGGTCAATAGCTGTGAGTTCGTAAATTTCCTCATTAGTGATTCCTTGTTGCAAGGCATGACGCACGGCAAAAATGCGATCGGGATTCGGTGTCCGCAGCGAGGCGCGAATTTGTTCACCGCTGGGTAATTTTTCTGCTTTGTCGCAACCCCAACCAGCCCGTCCAGTTTCTAGGGAACGTAACGCTTTTTGAAAAGATTCGTTAAACGTCCGCCCGATTGCCATTGCTTCTCCTACTGACTTCATTTGTGTTGTCAGCACTGGTTCGGAACCGGGGAATTTTTCAAAGGCGAAGCGGGGAACTTTGGTAACTACATAGTCAATGGTTGGTTCAAAAGATGCGGGCGTTTTCTTGGTAATGTCGTTGTTAATTTCATTCAACGTGTAGCCAACTGCTAGCTTTGCGGCTATTTTGGCAATGGGGAAACCCGTGGCTTTAGAAGCTAAAGCTGAACTTCGGGAAACACGGGGGTTCATTTCAATGACAACCACATCCCCATTCACAGGATTGACAGCAAACTGGATGTTGGAACCGCCAGTTTCCACACCAATTTCGCGGATGATTTTAATTGCCATATCCCGCAACCGCTGATATTCTTTATCAGTGAGGGTTTGGGCGGGAGCAACGGTAATCGAGTCACCAGTGTGGATGCCCATCGGGTCAAGGTTTTCGATGGAACAGATAATCACGACGTTATCTGCTAAATCGCGCATAACTTCCAATTCGTATTCTTTCCAGCCGAGTAGGGACTGGTCGATGAGAATTTGAGAAACGGGACTAGCATCTATACCTACTTGTGCCATTTCTTCAAATTCTTCTTGGTTGTAGGCTATACCACCGCCAGTACCACCCATTGTAAAGGCCGGGCGGATAATTAAGGGGTAAGTGCCAATGCGGCGAGCGATCGCTTTGGCTTCTTCTAAAGATGAGGCGGTGCCACTAGGACATACGTCTACCCCAATCTTGGCCATGGCTTCATTAAAGAGTTTTCTATCTTCAGCTTTCTCAATAGCTGGTAACTTCGCGCCGATTAACTCGACATTATATTTTTCTAAGACACCATTTTTGGCTAGGGTGACGGCAAGGTTAAGGGCAGTTTGTCCTCCCATTGTTGGTAGTAGGGCATCAGGACGTTCTTTGGCGATGACTTTTTCCACTATTTCTGGTGTTAGTGGTTCAATATAAGTGCGATCGGCCGTTTCTGGGTCGGTCATGATTGTCGCCGGGTTAGAGTTGACTAACACCACTTGATAGCCTTCTTCTCGCAGCGCTTTGCAGGCTTGAGTACCAGAGTAGTCAAATTCACAGGCTTGCCCGATGACAATAGGGCCAGATCCTAACAGCAGTATTTTTCGGAGGTCTTGACGGCGGGGCATAGTCGTTGGGATGGGGTAGGAGAATACAAATCCTGATTATTTTAAGATTCTTTCCCCTGGTTATGTTGTTTCTTATCAAGTTTTCCAGGTTTGATCGCGCAAAGGGGCAGTTTCGGGGGATGGGGAGAATGACTATTGACTCTTGACCATTGACTATTGACTATTGACAATCTCTTTTTTTGAATGTTCAAGTTTAAATAATTCTCAATAAGTAAGTTTCAATACTTTTGTAATCTATTTCAGTTAAAGGACTTGCAAGTAAAAAAATATCCCACTGTCCACAGTCATCAATTATCAGTCATCAGTCAACCGAGATAATTTATTTTCTAGAAGTCCCTAAACTGATTAATTTGAGAATAATCATGTATTATTACAACTAAATATCAGTAACAGTTTACTAGGAATGGAATAACTTAAATAGAAATACTTCCTAGTAAGCTAATTGCCAATAATTTTTATTATATATTTTCTGAGACATATTACATATTGTGTAATTTTTTGTAATTAGATTAAAAATGGCAGAGAGACACCGCTCTCTGCCATTTTTATATTTTTTTAATACTTAGTGCTGCCAACTTTTCTTCAGTCTACTCAATTCCAATCTATATAGAAGGGTATTAGTTCTGAGCAGGTTGGACAAACCCTAAGGTTAAACTGTCTTTGGCAAGGAAGTGGGCTAAATGGTAAGCTCTTTCTTCAGTCTTTAACAGAATTTTTTCGTACAAATAGCGTGTGCCACGGTCGCCCAAACTTTCTGCCTGAGCGGCTTGGCGACGAATCACGTTGAGAATAGCTTGTTCTGCTGCTAGGTCATTTTCTACCATCTTGCGGGCAGAAAATACACCATCGGGTTCTTGCTCAAAACAGGTTAATTCTGCTAGTTTGCTGAAGCTTGCAGCTGGCACACCACCCAGTCCGTTCAAGCGTTCGCCAATTTCATGCACATGGTCTTGAACTTCATCGTAGCTTTCGTTAAAAAACTGATGTAGTGAGTAAAATTCTGCACCCTCAACTACAAAATGGTGTTTTTGGTACTGCAAGTACAGTGCCTGAAAACTAGCTAAGACTACGTTAAATCCTTCGGTAACTGGAGCAGTGACACTGCGATCCAGTAAGACAGGATTGTCGTAAACCTGACCAAAATTTTGTAACAAAGTTTGTGTATCAGCCATGTTCTCCTCGCTTTTTAGCAGTTATGCTTTTTAACTGCTTAGTCTCTACATATTAACATTTTAAAAATAAATGCAAGCCCTTTTAATATCACAAAATTTGAAAATTTTTGTCGTTAAAAGTGCAAACTTAGCTTATTGACAAAATTTTGTTACATCGATCACTTAGTAGATGACAATTATTTTCCTAGAGCAAGCAAAGGGCTAAAGAATAGAATTTTTCTTTTCCGACACAAGTACAAAAGATACTTTTGCAAGAATAGGGCTGACGCGAACAACAGGCGAAACTCTTATTTTCATGTAGCAGCGATCGCTCAATTGTGGCTACAAGCCCTAGTTTTGGGTAAGTCCTGAGAATGTTGCCCTAACCCTTGTTACTCCCATATTTCCTTGGCAACAGGGAATTTTTACGAATTTTTTATATTTTTTTGCTAGAGTAACTGAGAATTGTTTGCACTTAATGTATCCTAAATAAAAGAGGCTGTATTCCCACAAAGGCTAAATATCAGGGAGTAAAGCACGGTGGTTACTGCAAGTTTGTCGCACTTTGGGGGCTAGTTTCTTGAAACCGTTCAGTTCACAAATAGAAAGCAAGCACATTGTAGAGGTCAATTGGGCAGACCGTTGGCAGGTATATCAACGCCTACAGGAACTAGACATTCCCTGTTGGTGTGAGACTAACCAACCATTGCAAGTAGAAATTGGCAATTTTACGGCAGGTGTTCAATTTTGGAACGTGATGCGGCGACTTACAGCCTCTCGTCAAGACTTGATTTTGCATCTTGAACAATGCTGGCGTAGTCGTAACTAACAGTTTCCAAAGGTCGCTGTTTCAACCATCTCAGTTAATGTCTTAGACATACCTTAGTTAAATATTTAGGTTAAAGAACATGAGTGCATATTACAGTACAGAAATCTCGCAATTTTGCCTTGAGGGGAGATTTATCGATTTCGTGATTAAAGATGGCTATAAACTAAAAGGTTTGTTGTTAGCGACTGCTGAGGGTGAATGCTACGTTAAGCTGGCTAAACATTTAAGGGCAACTTTTGACTGGAAATTACCACGAGGTACTTGGTTACAAGTTGTTGGTGAAAAAAAGCGCGAACTGAAAAACGATAAAATTACATTTAAAGCTGAGCGTGTGATGGCGGCGCGAAGCGAAATGGCAAGAGTTGAGGCTGCCACCGCAGTTCAGGAACCTCCAGCAATTGATAGCGCCAAGACAAAACCAGCCAAAACTAAAGCGACAATTTTGGTGTGTCAAAAGTCTGATTGTATGAAACGTGGCGGTAACGGAGTTTGTCAGGCATTGGAGGCAAGTTTAAGCGATCGCGGTTTGGAAGACCAAGTTACTATCAAAGGTACTGGCTGCATGAAAAACTGCAAGGCTGGCCCCAACTTGGTAATGCCAGATAAAACCCGCTACAGCCGTATTAGTGCGGCACAAGTCCCTGCACTGATGGACAAGCATTTTGCTGAAAAAGGTTTGGAACAATTTCCAGAAAATAACAGTCAAGTAGAAATATCTATGGCACGGCTTGCTGATGCAGCTAGCTGAGTCTTTACTATAATTAATGAGAAAATTTAATAATAAATGTTTTTGTTCTCCTCAAGAGCTACTAGACCTTTTCCAAATTTTTGGCAAAAGGTCTGTTCTTTTTGAGATGTTTAAAATCTGCTCAATCTCAGCGTAATCAGCTTTACATGGAATCTAGCCGACGACGTAGTTGGTTGCTGAAGCTATCAATTACGGTGACGACAACCAACAGCACTAACATCATGGTTGTGGCTTTGTTGTACTCGAACCCGTCGATGTAACTTTTTAATTGAAAGCCAATACCGCCTGCACCAACTACGCCTAACACTGAAGCAGCACGGATATTGTATTCAAACATCCATAGGGTGTAACCTAATCCCAAGGGCAACACTTGAGGAAGAATACCGTATTGGGCAATTTGTAATCTTGAGGCTCCGATAACTTGCAAAGATTCTAAAGAACGAGGATCAACGGCTTCAATTGCTTGTTGATAGAACTTTGCTAGGTAGCCTATGGTGTATATTCCTAAAGCTAAAGTACCAGCGGGTGCGCCTAATCCGGTGGCAGCAACAAAAATTAATCCGAGAATAATTGAGGGAACTGAACGTACAATATTTTGCAGTAAATTAGCTAGCGATCGCAACCAATTAGGAGCAACGTTGCTAGCGCTACTTACAGCAATAGGCACAGAAATAATTGCGCCTATGGTGGTTCCCCATAAAGACATCTGTATGGTTTCAATTAGTGCTTTAATTGCTATATCTAAAACTTGAAAATCGGGAGGAAATAATCTAGAAATGAAATCTGTAATGTGGGGCCAGCTGGATTTCAACAATTCAAAATCAACTTTCAATCCTTGCAAAGCCCAAGCATAAACTACAATGATAATGAATAGGATGAATAGAGGACTCATCCAAAGGTAGCGAC
The DNA here is from genome assembly GCA_017164015.1 of Nostoc sp. UHCC 0702. Classification (GTDB taxonomy): domain Bacteria; phylum Cyanobacteriota; class Cyanobacteriia; order Cyanobacteriales; family Nostocaceae; genus Amazonocrinis. The sequence continues at coordinate 8,436,825 of CP071065.1, read as the reverse complement.
GAAAAATTTTTGAATTCGATAAATAATTCACTGGGAAAGATGACTGAATCTATTTAACTGGAAATTTCAGTAAATTGAGCTTGTAAGTTATCGCAAAGTCCTTCATAAACGATGCGTCCAGCATTTAAAACAATGGCTCGCTGGGCATATTTTGCTGCTATGCCCAAATCGTGTAAAACCGCTACAATTGTCATGCCTTGTTCGGTGTGCAATTCAGATAAAGTCTGCATCACTTGTTGAGATGCGACAATATCCAAGCCTGTAATAGGTTCGTCGGCTAAAAGAATTTGTGGAGATTGAATTAAAGCACGGGCGATGGCGACTCGTTGTTGCTGTCCCCCACTAAGTAAACTAGTTTTTTGATCGGCTAGCTGTCTTAAGCCCAACTGTTCTAGTAACTCTAGCGCCAAAAGGCGATCGCGTTTGGGAAATCCTAACAATGTCTGCCAAGTTGTCCTTGCACCCAAGCGTCCACACAAAACATTTTCCAGTGCGGATAGTTGCCGAATTAATCCGCCACCTTGAAACAACATGCTCACGTCGCGCCGAATTTGTGGCAATGTTTGGGGAGTCATGGCTACATGATTAATGCGAATTTCTCCTTTTACTAGTGGCACTAATCCAACTAGCGATCGCAACAGTGTAGATTTTCCCGCACCATTCAGTCCCAGCAAAACCACAAACTCGCCGCGCTTGATTTGGCAATTAATGCCGTTGAGTATAGGACGATTCAGAGAAGCCGCGTCAGCTGTCTCTAGGTTGTGACATTCAATTACATAATCACTCATCCTACACCTCGGTCAATTCCACTGTTACACTGGTATAAAAGTCAGTTGTCAGTTGTCAGTTGTTAGTTGTCAGTTGTCAGTTGTCAGTTGTCAGTTGTCAGTTGTCAGTTGTCAGTTGCTAAGAAGCAGAAGACAGGAATTATTTCTCCCCATCCCCCCTGCCCCCTTATGGTTCAATGCCAACACGCTGGAGGGCTTCACGGATTGGTGCTAGATGACTATTATGATCAACTTTCACTAATTCGGTGGAATTATACAAGCTGCTAAGCAACTGGTTATTTTGTGACTCATTTAACTTGAGAAGGGCGTTGACAATTCTTTCTTTGTCAGCATCAGAAACATCATCATCAATGGCGATACCGTGGGCTGGTACACCGGAGATTTTATGCAGTACGCGCAATTTACTTTTTTCTTCTGCGGTAATATATGGTGGATTTAAAGCATATTCAGATACAGCAGCGACATCAGCTTGACCTCGTACTACTGCTTGCAATGCTTTGCCATAATTACCACCGTAGGTAACTTGTCCGAAGAATCCATCCAAGCGATCGCGATTAGGCACAAATCCTTCTTTCACTAACTCACTGACGGGGAAAATAAACCCTGAACCAGAAGTGGGAGAAGTAAAGGCCATTTTTTTGCCCCGCAGTTGTTCTAAGGTTGCTTTGGCTGAATCTTTGGTTGTCAGGGGGCTATTATTAGGAACAACAAATACTGAGTCGTATGTGTATCTTCCCGAATAGTTGGGACGGACTTCAGCTAAATACAGCTTTGCATTAGCCAATTGTTCGGCTTTCAAAGCTGGACGGCTACTCAAAAAAGACACATCAGCCTGATTCACTTTCAAGGCTTCCACAGCAGCTGTATCATCACCAATTTTTGCTTGAACTGGAATTCCTAACTCTTTCGATAAAAAAGCCCCTACGGCATTTGCTTTATTTTGTAAGTCTGTGGAATCAGAACGACTCGGAAATACAACTGTCAACGTCTTCAAATTTTGGGCAGGTGAGCTTGAAGTCTGTTGATTATTGGTGGAGTTAGCGTTTGTATCTTGTGTACACCCTCCTGTGCTGACCAGTAAACCCGTAAGTGCTACTAATGCCGCGCCAGCAAGCAACAAGCCCTTTTGACTCACACTCATTTGCAGTTCTCCATTAGAAATTATTAGCAGTATTTTTGCAAATTACTTTCAACTATTATTTAAAATGATTTATAACTTTTGAGAGCAAAAGTCAATCCAGTTGACAAAAAGAGGCTAGTGAGATGGCAATAAGGTTGAGTTAACAGTAACTTCGCTAAAATGCTCTCACTGTCAGAATATCTTGTCTTGACGGATATCTGACAAATCCTGGCTTCTACATAGATATGAAATTAATTAGCCTTAAACTCTTGTTATATGGTATGGTGTAGCCTAAGTGTAAATTAAAAATTCAGTGTTTTACCTTAGCAATCATCGACGGCTAGAACAAAATTGAGTTAAACAAACAGGACTTACGCAGCTAGATTATTTGTTGAGCTCGGTAATAGGGCATTGGGGATTTTTTTCTGCCCCATGACGCCACTCCCCTCAAGTCGGGAAACCCGCCCACGGGGGTGGCTCCCCAATGCCCTATGCAAGCGCCCAAACCCTTAATTTCTTGTTTCCTATGCGTAAGTCCTAACAAAGTTTTGTAAATGAGGAAATAACCTGTATGGTAAGTGATAATAGTAACATTAGTCAAACAGTTCAGTCATCATATGATGACTTCTATGTAAGTGAAAAAACCGCTTGGCGAGAACTTGGAGGTAAGTATAAAGCGAACAACATTCTATCTGTATGCGAAAATCATAGTTTCAAAAAAGTACTGGAATGCGGTGCTGGTGAAGGAAGTATACTTAAATTTATAGATAAAAACAGTAATTTTACTGAACTATACGCTACAGAAATATCTGAAAGTGGAATATCAGAAATCAAGAAGAGAAACCTGCCAAAATTGCAGGAGGCAAAAAAATTTAATGGCTATGAAATTCCTTACCCAGATAAATATTTTGATATGGCATACTGTTCCCATGTGATTGAACATGTTGAACATCCAAGATTGTTACTCCGTGAACTCAAAAGAGTCAGCAGCTTTCAAGTATTTGAAATACCTTTAGATTATTCGGTTGATGTTGATAAAGAATATCAACATTTTTTGTCTTACGGTCACATCAACATATACACTCCATCTTTATTTAAGTTCCTTCTTAAGTCAGAGGGTTACGAAATTATTCAAGAGCTTCTTACACAATCAGCAAGTGAAGTAGAGCGCTACAATTGGTATGTAAATATGAAGCAAAAGAAATCATTTATTCGCGAATTTAAGCTGATGATACGTCCTCTTACACGCAATTTAAAAAAACTAAAGTGGGGTGAGAAGTGCTATAACGAATACTGCTTTTCCGCATATACATGCTTAGCAAAAGGTAGCGGCGAGTTAAAAATATTTTAAGCTCGACTTTATCTAAATCAATTGAGGCTCTAGCCGGCTTTGCCCCCCAATTTTGTACTTAACCGAGAAATCTTGAACCTCAAATCAATTAACTTCGCTCTCACAAAAGGCTTTTAACAAATCGATACAATTGGCGATCGCTCCTAAATGGGCAATTTCATAGCCGTGGGTGTTTTGTGTGGGAAATGCTAAACAAGCAGCACGACCGACGTGGCCAAATTTCATGGCAATTGAAGCATCACTGCCAAATTGACTCAAAGTTGTTAACTGCACTGGCATTTCTAGTTGTTTTGCACAATGCCGTAGCTGTCCATTTAAAGTTTCATCATAGATACCATAGGCATCCTGAGACAGAATTACCGGACTTTTTCCGTCCTCAATAGGGTATTCCTTCGATAGGGGACAAATTTCCAAGGCAATTAATGCATCCAATTGCTGGTTTTGAGTAAAAAATAACGCCCCAATTGCCCCTACTTCTTCTTTAGCTGAGGCTACCAGATAAACATCAACTGTTGGCTGTTTCAAGGTTTGGGCCAAAGCTAGGAGAATCGCGACAGAAGCTTTATTGTCCAAAGTGTAACTGGCAATGTGATCCTTTAAGCGAATTGGATGTTTGCGATGCTTACCAATTACCATTCTCGTTCCGGGTCGAATACCAGCGGCTTCTAGTTCAGCGGTGGTGAGTTTGGTTTCAATCCAAGCATTTTCCCACTTAACGGCTGTATCTTCTTGCTGAACTTTTTGCGGTGATTCGTGGGAGACATGACGAGAACCAAAGCTGAGAATACCGCTGATAGTTTCGTTGTCTCCCAATAAATCTACAACCCCTTCACCGTAAATCCACGGGAAAGAACCGCCGAGTCTGCGAACTTCTACACGACCTTCATCGCCCACAGACTTGACAATTGCACCAATTTCATCTTTGTGAGCGGTGATAGCGATCGCTCTGTCTGGATTTTTTCCGGGAATTTTGGCAATAATATTATCGGCGCGATCGCACCAGACTTGTACACCCAGCGCAGTCAATCGTTGTATCAAAAATTGATTGATTTCAGCTTCTACACCACTAGGAGAATGGTGCATAACTAATTCTGTGATGCTTTGAAATAGGCGATCGTAATCCCACATGGATAGGTTCAGTCTCACAACAAATATCAGGTTGATAACTGAAACAATCCTATCCTTGAGGATGCACTTCGATCTAATTTACAGTATTTCACTCAATTACTGATACAAATCGTTGCACCCCTGCACCCCTGCACCCCTGCACCCCTGCACCCTACTCCCTACTCCCTATGCTCACTGTTGACTTTTTGTGCTTGCGCTTTAACACTCCAGCAGCACCTAAAGCACCCAGTGCCAACATTCCCAATGCTGGCGAAGGTTCGGGAATAGCCGCCAATGCTGCTCCTGCAAATATCTGATGAGCGCGTGTCGTGGGATGAATCTCATCCCAATACAAATACTCGTCTGGATTAGCACAGACTGTCTGGGTAATTTTATTGAAGCAAGGTTCAGTAATATTTGTGAATCCTAATTTCGTTATGTCATCCAATATAGGATTGACATCAACAGAAATAATATTTAAATCTAATACTGGGTCTTGGTTTAACTCTTTGATAATTTGAGCCAGTCCAGCATTATGCTCTTGGGTTAACGCATTCAGCCTGCTAGAGGTTCCAGGAATTGATTGATCTAAACTCAAAGCCAGTGGTGTATTGCCCAAATTTGGCAAATTTAGTACCATAAAATTTTTCGCCCCAAGGCTGGCAATGGTTTGCAGTGCATTTGATATATTCGTGAGGCTTTGGTCGGGGGTAGTAAAAGGCACAAAATCTTCTGAGTCGGTGGGCAGATAATCATTAGCACCAAGCCAAAATACATAGAGTGCATCAGGGTCAGCAAGTTGCTGAGTTTGATTCAGGTAAGATTGAAATGCCCCAATCTCCTGTGGTAAGCCAAATAGGGCATTGGAGGCTGTGTTTGCTGCTGTGGTAGTGGCTCCACCAAATGCAAAGTTAATGCCATTGTTGGGTGTAACACCATTGGCGACATTCGCATATAGAGTAGGAGAATCTATGTTTAACTTGTTAGCAAACTCATCTATCCAGTTATAGCCGTTGGTAAAGCGTCCCTGAAAGTATGGAGGAGGAGGGGAGGTGTTTCCTGAAGCTGCAAATACATTACCAGTATCTGAAATACTATCACCGAATACATAAATATCCTCGAAAGTGGCAGCGGAAACTTTTAGCGGCAACATGAAAGAAAAAAGAACGAATCCTGCCGCCATCAGTGTTTTTTTCATATTTAAACTGTTGTGTTATTTGCTAGGCTTAAAATTGAGTAAATGTTAAATTTACCGTTTTTATTGTTGAATTATTGCCAAGCTAGGCGCTTATACTGAATTTGATTTGCGTAATTCTATTGAATAGGTGTGGCAATATTAGTCTTTAAATCATAGAGGGTAAGATTCCCTAAATTTAGAGATTTACGTAATTTTTATTATTGGACTAGTTAATTGCAAAGAAACTATGAAGTTGGTACGTAGAAACAAGTAGGGCAAGCTATTTGCCTGCCCTACTACCAACTATCAATTGGTGACAAAAAAATTTAGTTTGGCGATCGCTTTAACTTCAAAGCTTCAGCAGCCGATACACCTTCACCCTGAGAACCAAAGTACCACAAAGCGGCAGCGGCTTCAGCACGAGTCACTGGTTTTTTAGGCTGAAACAGCGTTGTATAGCCAAACACCCGCCGAATATTCGATTTTTCTCCATTTTGGAAATCAGCCAAGACTGCGCGTAAAGCTTTGGGGTCAATTTTCCCTACATCCTGAAAACCCCAAGTTTGTTTAACTGCATCTAAGCTGGCTGTGGGTAAAGCTTGGCGGGTATCTAAGGGTACTTTCCACAGTAGTAACTGTTCCCGCGTTAATGGTGCATCTGGACGAAACAAAACCGTTGTAGAATCACCAGACAAAGTACTAGCAATTAATCCAGCCTCGGCTAACCCTTGAATTTTGGCAAAATCGGGGTCTGTTTTTGAGACATCGCTAAAAGCTGGTTGAGTAGTTTCCCCAGCCAAGCGAATCTGCTTAGTCGCATCATTAGTATAGATGGCATTGTTAGCGGCAACTATCCAGCGGGCATATTCTCGACGAGTAATAATTTTACCAGGTTCAAATTGAGCGATCGCACCATTAGAATTACTCTTACTTCCCTGAGATTGTCCAGAGAAAATACCCAAGGCTGCTAAATCTTGGACGTATTGCCGTAGTTCTTGGGGTACTTTGTTGAGATCTTTGAATTCCTCAGATGTAGATATAGTCGTTGTTTGCCCATCAGACGTGTTTTGAGGCTGTGTTGCCAAGTTTGTAGGTCGTACAGGCCCAATAAAATCAGCATCACCTGGAGTAGGAATGTTGTTAGTGGTTTCCTTAGAACTAGTAGTTGGCTGGGGTTGTGCCGTTGCGATACTATTAGGTGTGTACTCAATCAGTAATGTAGTAGCTGTTTGTGGTTGATTGGGTGCAGGGTTAGTAACAGATTGAGCTTGAATAGATATCTTCACCAGCAAATCGTTACGACGTGCTTCAAAAGCACCTCCTACTTCATCTGTAGGCTGTTGTAAAATCTGCCAGTTGTTTGCTTGCAACTGGCTGCGATAAAAACTTGTAATAAAATTGCTGGGGTCAGAACTCAGCCAGCGCGTGGATACTTTATTTTCTGACCCACTCACAGGGGTAATTTCTTGGAGTTTAGCGTTGGGATATAACGGTATATCTTTGGGAAAATCGGCTGGTAACTGAACAATAGCTTCATTTTGCCCTGCTTGTGATTCAGCCCCCTTAACTTCCCCAAAGACAACAGGGTTATTTTGCAACTGAGGGTCAGCCGCCAAAGACTGTTCAAGGTTTTTGGCGGTTGGACTGTTAGCACAAGCTGTTAAAGAAGTGAGTAAAACAGCCAAACTCACTAAGACAGCTGGATATTTATAAGGAAGCACAGGCAGTCAAAAATTGCGTGTCTATTTCTACCCTAACGCAGACTGTCAATATTGAGCTGGGGACTGGGGACTCTTATTCAAACCCCGCCCAAATCCTGTAAAAACATTCATTCCCAGTAATGTAGGGTGGACTTTGCCCACCTTACAATTGAGAATTACTCCCTTCCTGCTGTAAGATTACCGATGCAATTTTTTCTACCCTGCTGTCTAAACGGTAATCTTCAGGTGGGAAAGGAGTAATCAAACTATGTGAATCTCAATTTTGGAATCAGTTGAGTACAGATGTCTAGCAGCTGAGTTGCAGCACGAGTTGAAGAAAAATTTTCTGCGGCGTAATGGCTTGAGAGAAAACCCCGATTAATTGCTTCATCGGGATGATCTAGGCAATATCTCATACAACTGGCTAATTCTTGAGCATTTTCATTTTCAAAGAAAAAGCTGTGTGGCCCAGCTACTTCTGGTAATCCCCCCATTTTTGAAACAATGGAGCAAGTTTGAGCGCTAGAGGCTTCTAATACTACATAAGGTGCTGGATCTTGCCAACGAGAGGGAGCAACTAAAGCTAAAACATCCTGTAATTTGGCAATCACTTCTTGATTAGGAAGTTTACCTAAAAAACTCACACGATTTAAAATATCTAAATCAGATGCTAGCTGCTTCAATTCACTAGCCTTTGGCCCATCTCCAATTATTGAAATCTGGAAATTTCTATTTTCATTTTTTAAAATTTGTGCTGCTTTTAAGAAAACATCCACCCCTTTATCTTTATCTAATCTGCCCACAAAGACAAATTTATATGGATGAGATAAATTATCTAGATGCTTCTGCTGCTTTTTATATTTAATTTCAATGGGATTATATAAAGTAGTTACTTTCCAAGGAAAAGCACAAGACTCACTTAAAAAATGACTACAAGCTGTGTGGCAGTTGGCTATGATTGCAGTACCTAGTCTAGTACCTAGCCTTGCCCATTTTACCCCTGTGTATAATTTCCACTTTAAGGGATAATTTGCTTTTGGTAAGGTATATTTTATTTCAGTTTTGAGTCTTTTTAAAAAACTCATTTTTTCATATTTATGATGCAGTGATTGATAAAAACAATAATGATATTTAATGATGATTTTTTTATTTAAAACCTTACATAACAGAGCAAAAACTAAATCATTTGAATTCATATGAACAATATCTGCCCAATGAATCATTTGCCACCAATTTAGCATCTTATCTTCTCTGGTAGAGACAGTTTTAATTTCAACTCCTCTATTTTCCAGTTCTGGAGTAATTGCAGAAATATATGTTACAACTCCAGCAATTTCACCTTTCAAATGTCTGTGTTGAATAAGAAGTTTCATATTTAGCTAATTATTTAAGTAGAGCGGTGTCAATATTTACACTTGGCATAAAACAGAAGTCAGTTATGCAAAAGGAAAGAAGGTTTGAGCTTAGTTCATTTTTGTTCACATACTTTGATTTTTTCTAGCGACTTACTTAATTGCTTGATTGATATCAAGTCACATTTAGTAGTTTCATATATTTAGCAATTGTTGGTTTCCAACTGAATTGCTCAAGCCAGTTTGATGGAACTGAGGGAATTTTGCCAGATAAGATGTTTAAAATTGCTTCTGCCATAGCTTGACTATCTCCCACTGGAACTAGTAATCCATATTTGCCATGATCTAAAATTTCCGCAGGCCCACTTCGACAGTTTGTAGAAACTACTGGTGTTCCTGTTGCCATTGCTTCAACAAGGACATTGCCAAAACCTTCCCATGCTGAAGATAAAGCAAACACACTGGCTCGTGCCATGTAAGCATAAGGGTTATTCTGAAAACCCAGCATTGCTACATGATTTTCCAAACCTAATTCACGCACTAATGCATCTAATTGCGATCGCTCCCTCCCATTACCTAAAATCACTAGTCGAGCTGGTAGCACCTGTATCACTCGCTCAAAAGCCCGAATCAGGGTAGGAAAGTCTTTTTGACCCATTAAACGTCCTGCACCCAAAACCACAGGTAATTCTCCAGTTTGGAACCAAGGATGTTCTACAGGTTCTTGAGCCTTTTCTAATATCTCAGGAGTAATTATGGGGTTGTAGATTACTTGAATCCGTTCTAAGGGTAGTTTTGTAATTTGCGCTAAATCCTCTGCTACCCCCTGAGAAACTGCTACAATTTCATCTGCCCACGGGTAGAATAACCGCACTGCTAAAGGTGTCAGACGTGCTGTTAGTTCTGGTAAACGCTTTGCTTCTACAGAAAGTGTATTATGTTCAGACACAATAACTCGTGTCTGCACTCTAGAAATATACTTCGCCCATATGGCAATTTCACAAGGATAGTGTAGGGCTGAGAGCAAGTTAACAGGTTGCTTTTGCCGCAAGTACTTTACAAGTTTAGGCAAGCTAGTTGGCAACTTTGGAGCTTGCAAATCCACGATGCTCACTTGAGGCGACACTTGTGATAGATAAGGGCCACTTGCCTGAGTGAGTACTAAATCGACACTTAAACCTTCATCTGCAAAGCTATTGGCTAAGTTAACCATAACCCGCTCTACTCCGCCACCCATGAGAGAGCGCAGAAATATAGCAACATGAGGTGAATCTTTCAGCACAATTATCCTGAATCAGGGTTGACTTTTGCCTTTATGTTGGTACTCTAAAACGTTAATAAGTAACATTTCTGACAAACCTATATCAAGTGGAAGGGGAAAGTTTTAGCTTTGCCTTCAGGAAGAAAAAAAGACGAATATAAAAAATTTATACTGTTAAAAATAATTTTTTTTGCGTTCTTCATAGCTTTATTGTTTGCTGGGGGCAAGCTTTTTACTTTCGCTTTTCCTGAACATAAATGTAATTATTTTTGCTTAATCAGTTACAAAGATGTGACATAGTACAGAATACAGCAAACAGAACCGTTCGCCAATAGCCTGAAGTGCTAAACTGAGATTAAATCACCCTAGCATCACCAAAAAGGGGAAAGGATAGCGCTCACGAAGGCTGGGTTGTAATGGATTGTGGAGAGTATTCAACTGACATTAATCAGTTGAATATACTAGTACACGAAAAGTACCCGTCCTGTGTGGCAATTCTAGAAACTTGGCGTAAATTCGGGGTTGTTGCAGCTAAAGTTCGTAAGTGAAACGGTCAAGTACTACTAGTTTCCCTATTAACTGTAAATTTTCAACTTTCACGGCTGACAATTAATACAAGTAAGTGTTTGGCCAAGGACACTGCATGGTGAGTCTTTGCCGACAGACGCCCGCAAGTGGCGTTTAACATTCAACAACTTCAAACAAGGTAATTTATTTTTTGGAGTTCCTTAGCAGTTGCTCGTTGAATGCTGACGTTTGTAAGTGGTGGTAGATATACTTTGTTTATGTGTAGCAAAAACTGTCGCTAGCTTTCTGAGATGGGAATTCTGCACAAGCAAAGTAGAAACCAGGGAATCTAATTAGCGATCGCCAGCAATTAGGGCTGGGTATTTGACTCAGGGTAAATCTTCTCGTCGAGATCACAGCCTTTGCTTTCGCCAAGGTAAGTTTGAACAACTACTAGCTACAAGTATACAAATAGCAGTAAATTTGTGCTTATAACTCAATTCATTGGTGAGGTAAGGGGTAAGTTGATAAATCCACTCTTAGACGACACCAATTAGTACATAAATACTAATTCAAGCAAACATTTCCTGACAGTCTTGATGTGGATAGTTAATTGACTCTAGACAAAGTGTAGAGAAGTTGAATCTGGTTTTGTGAGGACTTTCTCAAATGGTGAAGCCCCTGCGTTTATTTCCCTTTGAGTTCCAGTATGTAGTAGCTAGTCCCTTTGCTGCACCAATCGAGTTACCCTAGTATAAAAACTTTCTTGTGATGAGTTTCACATCAAGTTGTAATTCCAGGAAAAAGGGGCTGATGTTCACGGCTAAGGGTGTTGTTTGAAGATGAAGTTAACCTTAAAGCAAGCATTCATGCAGAAAAATATGTATCTCATGTCAAAAACTCAGATCTGATAAGGCTACGAAAAATCTAAAATAGATATTAAATTGAAAAAAAAGACCGGCCATCGACAACCGTCAGTCTATTTTACTTTCTGCAAAGCGTCGCCGGGTTGTTACCAGTGCTGAAACACGATTACATGCAAGTTTCCCAGGATCAGCCTATTTATTCTGAGGCTCCACTCCAACTGTTGCTGTTTGTCGATGGACGCCCCAAGTCCCGACAACAGGTACAGCGAATACGTGCTTACTTAAAAGAATTGCAGGCTGAGTATAAATTTGAACTTCAAATTATAGATGTTGGTCAACAACCTTATTTGGCTGAACACTTTAAGTTAGTAGCGACGCCAGCTTTAATCAAAATCCACCCGGAGCCTAGACAAACTCTAGCTGGCAGTAATATCATTGCCCAATTGAAAACCTGGTGGCCTCGCTGGCAAACTGCTGTAGAGACTTACTTAAAATTCCAAGAAGACATCACTGAACGTGTTGATGAGAATGGTCGGGTGTCTTCCTCCAAATCAACCATCAATTCTGTTGCTGTTTCTGCCGAACTCATGCGCCTAAGAGACGAAATTTTTCGCTTGAAACAGGAACAAGATAAACTTCAAGAGCAGATACAATTTAAAGATAGGGTGATTGCTATCTTGGCACACGACCTCCGCAATCCTCTAACGGCTGCCGCGATCGCCATTGAAACTCTTCAATCTAATTACAATACAGAAACCGGAAGCTTTGAGCGCCTCAAACCGTCAATGACAGCGCATTTATTAAAACAAGCCCGCAATCAAACAAAAATAATTGACCGGATGATCGCCGATCTTTTACAAGTAGGTAGAAGCAACGATACAGAACTGCCAATTATACCACAAAAGACACATCTTGGTCAACTATGCTTGAGTGTGCTTGAAGAATTGCGCGATCGCTACACAGCCAAATTATTAGAGATAGAAACAGATATCCCCAAAGATTTACCAAACGTATATGCTGATCCAGAACGTATACGCCAAGTGCTAGTAAATCTGTTAGACAATGCAATTAAATATACACCAAAGGGTGGTAAAATTAGCATAGCCGGATTGCACCGTACAACCCAGAAAGTTCAGTTTAGTGTTGGTGATAATGGCCCTGGTATTCCCGTAGAAAATCGCGATCGCATCTTTGAAAACCGCTTCCGCCTGCAACGCGATGAAGGTACAGAAGGCTACGGCATTGGTCTTTGTTTATGTCAACGCATTATCCGAGCGCATTACGGTCAAATTTGGGTAGACTCTGCTCCCAATGGCGGAGCGTGGTTCCACTTCACGTTGCCAGTATATCCTTCTTAGTCAAGGGTCAGTAGTCAGTGGTCAGTGGCAAAGAAAAAAACAACTAACAACTGACCACTGACAACTAACAAACACTCACTTGACAATAATACGATTCCGTCCCTGTGCTTTTGCTTGATAAAGTGCTTTGTCTGCTGCCACAATCAAATCTGAAGGTGAGGATTCCCAGGTGGGTATAACAGTAGCTACCCCCATACTGAGGGTGACATACTGACTCACTGCCGAACCCCTATGAGCAATTTGTAAATTTTTCACTCCATTTTGTATCGTTTTAGCAATGTGAACAGCACCAGATGAATGAGTATATGGCATAATCACAGCAAATTCTTCGCCACCATAACGCGCCACTAAATCTTGATGCTTTTGTGCTTTACGGCTTAAAACAGCCCCCACCTTTTGTATACATTCATCCCCTGCCGGATGACCATATTGATCGTTATAAAATTTAAAGAAATCTATATCACATAAAATTAACGACAGAGGAGATCCCTCTTGTGCTAAATTAATCCATTGGGTATTTAAATAATCGTCAAAGCGCCGACGATTAGCTAGCCCAGTTAAAGCATCCACATTGGCTAGGTGCTGTAAAGCCAAGTTTGCCGCCTCTAACTGTTTGTATATTTGTGCTTGCTGCAACAGCCTTCGCAACCGCTGACGCAACACTGCCCAGTGAATTGGCTTAGTGACATAATCAGTTGCTCCTGCTTCAAAAGCACGATCTACTGACTCCTGATCATCTAAACTTGTGATCATTAATATGGGAGTACGTTCCCATATCTTAGAAATTACGGTATTGCCTAAAGCAGAATCAGTATCAAGGCTTGCGAGTGCTGACATTAAATTATTCTTGGCAATTTGGAGTAATTGCTTACAGCAGGTAAACCCATCCATCACGGGCATGACAGCATCCAGTAAAACTATATCTGGTTTGACAGTCTCATAAGCATCTAAGCACTGCTTACCATCAGTGACTTCAACCACTCGATAGCCTTCTTGTTCCATAGCATCGCGCAACAGTACTCGGATGGTCTTGTCATCATCAGCTACCAGAATCACCGGAGGTTGCTTGGAAAGAGAAAATGGGCTTATGCCTGACATGAATTGCGTTCCACAGAAAATGAAAGTATCGGAGGGTAAACCAGGAAAAACCTGGTTCTCATAACCAAATCACCTATGGGCGAGAATAGTTTTACAGTAGTCAGAATCCTACTAGTAGAGCTATTTTGTATCAGGTCAATGACCACAACATTTGTTGTGGGTGGAATAGTAGCTTAGTTGTGACTACATTGAACGAAATAGCCTTGCTATCCCTCCCCAGATCACCTATATGTTGAATCTGTGATGGTACTAATCTCTGTTTGGCTGATTTCTCTAGCCAGGGATGTACAAAAATAACTTGAAAACAGTCTATGATGCGATCGCACAGGAATAATTGCCACCGAATCAGGGTTATAACTTGCAGTAAAGCTGTGTCTGCTTTCACAAACAACTTTTTTGACAAAATAGACTGCTCAATGGTTTTCAGCCAATAAAAAAATAGATAACTAGGTTGCATAGACAATTTGTTTTGAACGCAAAGGTAATTGCTACCTTTTTGTCCGGATGCAGTTTTGTGAGGAATTATTACTTTTATATTGCCCTGGCGATAAAGTGTAATTACAATTATCAGCAAAATTTCAAATGCAAAATTGACATCTGTAGTTACTGTCAATATCAACCTAATATAAAGTTCAGGAATTACAAAACTGTAGTAGAAATCTAGCTATATTACCTCTTGCTATGACTCAGCTTCGACCCATCACACTATTAAGCAGGCTTTAGCAGACTTAAATTTTGGGATAATTACATAAATTCCATAACGTTAAAATCAAGCAGCACACAAAACTTTATTTTTCAGTTACTTTCCTGCTATTGTGTTAGGTAAGATTTACTATTTTAACGTGATATCAATATCTGTGTTAATAGCACATGTGTAATTTTTGAGCAAAAAAGCCAATATATTACCTAAAATCAGATAAAAACGGTAAATATACACGTTGTAACAGTCATTCCAACTGCTACATCTATTGTTTACATAACTCGTAAATTTATTTAGCAAGTTGAAACTGAATCTCTATTGGTTATAGTCAAAACAGCTAAAATTTAACTTCAAAGAAATATCTTAAAATTAAAATTAATTGAGATAAACCAAATTCTTCCATGCCAGACCCATTAATGTATCAAAACGATACTTTTGTTGTCCTAGAAACAAACCAACCAGAACAATTTGTGACAGCATCAGAATTATTAGAGAAGCTGAAAATTGTTATACAAAAAATTGATTTTCAAGATTTGCCCCCAGAGTTGCACAGGTTTAGTTCTGTGGAAACTCAAGCCCAATATTTAATTGACACAAGTTGTGAATTAGATATTGGGCCTGGAGAATATTTGCAGTGGTATGCAGTGCGCTTAGAAAAATAAATCTGATTAGTCCAGAGTCAAGAGTCCATAGTCTCTAGTATTTTGACCATTGACTATTGACTATTGACCATTGACTATTGACCAGTAGCAATCAAAGCTAATTCAATTTTCTCTTCATCTGGCTGTGTAATTTTAACTTCTACCCCAGGGCCAAAATAACTGGTCATTTTTTCCTGTTTTTCTTGCCAATCGTTAATAGATATAAACGGCGAATCAAATTCTAAAATAAGAGTATAAGCGCCATTAATTTCTGTTTCTCGTAAACCTGTAACTATTGGACGTTGGTTATCTGTAGGACTCAGACCAAGGTAAGCAAGCGCCCCATCTAAATGGGCATTTTGACCATAGCAATATCGGGTGATATCTTTACGGATTTTATTTTGAGTCACAGTTGCTTGCTGTTGCCGCAAGAGTAAAATAGAAGAACTTGTCGCTTGACTAAAGGGTATAGGCTTGAGTTCATTGGCTTTGAGTGCCAAACCTCCCAGCAGTAGAGGAAAGCCGTAAAAAAATCCTACAAGATTTAGTGTCGCATTATTTGCTGCATAAGCAACGAAGCCAATAATGGTTAATATGCTGCCGACGGTTAAACCGAGTGTTCCCAATGAAATTTGGCGTAACATGAGTTTAGGATAGTATAAATTCTTTACACATCAGTTTTATTATCATCGGCTATGAGTAACAACTTAGGGAAGAGCAGGGGAGCAGGGGAGCAGGGGAGAGTGTTAACAACTGACAACTGGCCACTGACCACTGACCACTGACAACTGACCACTGACAACCGTTACGAGTTAACTTGAAAGTGAAGGATATTAAAGGACTGAAATAAAACAATGGATCTACAGACTATCAAAGAACGAATTGCTGCGGTTCAAGGTAAACGTGAGTACCTGTTAGGTCTCCTAGAGAAACCTGACCTGGGAATTTTAAGGGTTGACGTAAATCAGGCTTTAGAAGAACTCGATGAGTTAATTGACGAATTTGAACGCACCATCCCAAAAACTGACAATAATTAAGTTTAACTAAGCAGCAACTAACATCACGAGTGCGTCGGTGCAACTGTTAATAGACAGTTGCACCGACGCAGCTAAATAGCTAAATATATTTAAGATTCCTACAATTACCATCATTGAACTCAGCCAGGATTCATCAAGCAAGCCACTAAGCAGCATGAACTATCATGTAACTGAAGCGTTTCCTGCACGCTGCCCTAGTTGTCTAACCATAGCAATAAGTTCGGTCGTTGGTACATCTTTCTTGCAAAAATCATCAAACTTGGGCGTTAGCTTCGTCTGCGAAAAATTTGGTTCTTCGACTGAGGAATAAGCGAGTATCTGAGTATTTGGAGAGATATCTTTAATATGGCTTGAAGCACTCCAACCATCCATCACTGGCATCTGTAAATCTAGAACAATCACATCAGGATGACAGTGTTTAACCATTTCTATAGCTTCTTGACCATTAGTAGCTAACCCTACAACTTGAATATTTTCCTGGCAAGAAAAGGCTAATTGCAGGGTTAAACGAGTTAGTTCGTGATCGTCAACCACTAGAACGCGCAAGGTAGAAGACTCACAAGGGAACATTAACATTCAAAGAAAAGAAAAAATAAGTTACCATAACTTTTATAGTTTATGGTAACTGGTGCCAGACATTACTCTATCCTATGGTTGAATAATTTGGCTTTTTTCATAACAATTGATTAAAGAAATTGTGAAAAATTCAAGTTTGCTAAAAATCCACTTGATTTAGCTGTCAGTATAGAAAGAACTTTTTTTGGAATCAATCAAGTTGGAGCCTATAGCAGTTGAACGTAATGCCATATTCATGAGAGTTATTTGTGAGTTAGCTTCTGGACAATCTTCACAGGGGCGGCGTTGGAGATAACTGCCATCGGGTTGTAAATCCCAAGCTTGACGATTGTCTGCCAGCAAAATTCCGAGGATTTCTTGCAAATCTTTGGCAATATCTGGGTCTTTGATTGGGGTAATGACTTCCACTCGACGATCTAAATTACGGCGCATCCAGTCAGCACTGCCGATATAGATTTCTTCCTGTCCATTGTTGTGGAAGTAATAAATACGAGAGTGTTCTAAAAAGCGACCGACAATGCTGATGATGCGAATATTTTCACTAATGTCTTTGAGTCCGGGACGTAAACAACAAATGCCCCGAACAATGAGGTCGATTTGCACTCCGGCACGGGAAGCTTCATATAAAGTGGCAATCATTTGAGGATCAACCAGGGAATTCATTTTGGCAACGATGCGCCCAGAAAATCCATTTTTGACATTTTCGATTTCACGATGGATTAAACTAAGAAAGCGATCGCGCATGTTCACAGGTGCAACGAGTAA
The DNA here is from genome assembly GCA_017164015.1 of Nostoc sp. UHCC 0702. Lineage (GTDB taxonomy): Bacteria > Cyanobacteriota > Cyanobacteriia > Cyanobacteriales > Nostocaceae > Amazonocrinis. The sequence goes on along the minus strand of CP071065.1, from coordinate 8,419,421 downwards.
TTCTCTATAAGATTTTTGGCGAGAATAGCCTGTTAAAAAATTAAATAAATCTGTAATATCCGCACCCAATTCTTCCCGGCAACTGAATAATCCCAAATCTGTGTAAAGTCGTGCTGTTTTTTGGTTATAATTACCAGTGCCAATATGTACATAGCGACGCATAGAGTCTTTTTCTCGCCGCACCACCAGAACAGTTTTACAATGAGTCTTCAGCCCCACTAAACCGTAGACTACATGCACTCCTACTCTTTCTAATCGTCTTGCCCAGTAAATATTATTTTCTTCATCAAACCGCGCCTTTAATTCCACCAATACAGATACCTGCTTGCCATTTTCGGCAGCAGCAATTAAGGCATTGACTATGGGCGAGTCTCCAGAAGTCCGATAAAGAGTCATTTTGATTGCCAGCACATTCGGGTCATGGGCGGCATGGGTAATAAAGCGCACCACCGTTGACGAAAAAGATTGATAGGGATGGTGTACCAACAAATCCTTTTCCCGAATCACAGCAAAAAAGTCTTTTCCTTCATCTATATCCAGCACATCTGGATCTAAACTTGGTTCTCGTAATCTTTGCAGGCGTTGAGGCACTACAGACTGGCGTGGTGGGTCTTTGAGTTCTGGCAATGGTAATCCCATAAAATACATTAAGTCCCGCAGTCCCAAAAGACCATCTAATTGATAAACATCGCTTTCTGTCAAGTCTAAATCTTGCAACAAGCGTGTACGTACTGTTTCAGGAGTCTGGGATTGAATTTCTAGGCGTACAGGAGACCCGCCGATGCGGCGTTTTCGCAGTTCTTGTTCAATGGCTAATAGCAAGTCATCTGCTTCATCTTCTTCTAATGTCAAGTCAGCATTGCGGGTAATGCGGAAGGGATGATATTCTTGGATGTTCATGCCTGGAAATAGAGACTCCAGGTTATGAGCGATCGCTTGTTCTAAAGGTACTCCTGTCCAATGGGCTGGTTTGTCGTTGTCCTGAATTCCCAACTCCGGGGGTAAAGCTAAAAATCGGGGGAGAACGTTAGGGACTTTGACTCTGGCAAAAAATTCTTCATCAGTATCTGGGTTTTTGACCACAACCGCCAAATTCAGGCTGAGATTGGAAATGTAGGGAAAGGGATGGCTAGGGTCAACCGCCAGAGGAGTTAAAACGGGAAAGATTTGTTCTTCGTAATAATTGTCTAGATAAGTCCGCTGTTTTTGCGACAAATTGATGTAATCCAGAATATGAATTCCATGATTTGCTAACAGCGGTTGTAGGACTTGCTCAAAATGCTGATGCTGTTTTGTGACCTGGGGAACAAGGGCAGCCCAAATATCGTTTAGCTGTTGTTGTGGCGTGCGACCATCGGGAGTTAACTGGCTGACTTTCGCTTCTACCTGTTGTTTTAAAGCCGCAACCCGCACCATGAAAAATTCATCTAAGTTCGAGCTAAATATTGCCAAAAACTTCAGCCGTTCTAATAGTCGTGTTCGAGGGTCGCAAGCTTCATGTAATACCCTGTTGTTAAATTCTAACCAGCTTAACTCTCGGTTAAGATAATATTGCGGATCGTTTAAATTGATGGGATTGGCGCTTTTTTTAGATTTCGGCATAACGATCTCAGGGTAGCCAGATGTAGCCCATACAGCTGGAGAACAATAAATATAGTAGATGAAATGGGGTGTAGATGTAAGTGGGGGGATGAGGAGATGGGGGGATGAGGAGATGAGGGGATGGGGAGAGAATATAGTACAGGAATATGTCAGTCTATACTTGTGACTTTTGGCTTAGCAGTTTATTTTTCAATCACCCAAGAAGAAGAATTGTTAATCATGCTTACTAAACTGCCCAGCAATTGATTGTAGCTAACATAAATTTCTCGACCCAATTCAACATCTAAATAGTTGCATTATAGTTGCATTTAACAGCAAATTTCAGCCATGTTTGAGTTTCAGCTGCTTCAGCTTCACAATCGTTTAATTTTGCCACAAAGGCTGCTTGATAACGCCTTCTTCGCCAAGCCTCAGCTAGATTTGCACAGACTGAACGAGATGATCGACGAATCTGATCTGTTAATGCATATAGCGGTTCTCGGTTGAGTGAGGTACAAGAACCCCACCCCCAACCCCCTCCCCGCTTGCAGGGAGGGGGCTATTATGTACCTCATATGATTAGGAAACGCTATATTTTTCTTCTATAGGAAATTTTTTTGAGACATCAAAGATTTGCATAGCGATGTCAAACGCCAATTGATACACTTCCAAATCCTCATGACTTTTGATCAATTCTCTCCTCATCCCCCCATCTCCTATTTATCCTTTGTTTCTTTTGCAGCAGCAGTGATTGGTAATTGCAGATTTTGGTCGTAGACGAACTCTTTGCTAATTGCTACCTCTAATTTTGGCAGTGTTTCGCTGTTAATAATGCCGTCTTGGTTTGGAACCCGCAATGTGTAGTTACCAGCAGCAACTCCATCTAGGCGATAAAGACCAAATTGATCGGTTACAGATGATAGGACGCGCGCGCCTGCGGGATTGATGAGTTCTACTCGCGTTTGTGGTATCGGTTTACCTAGTGCATCGGTGATGCGTCCAGCTAAACCATATTCTGGTCTGACAGGGAAGTCTAAACGAGTGATTGCAGCGCCCGCAACTTCGGCTATGATTGACGGCTTGATAGTGGTAAGCTCAACAGCAAGGTTTTCCGGATCGATTTCAACCATATAAATTCCTTCTTTAAGACCGCCAACAAAGAAGTTACCATTACCGTCTGTTCTGGCTGCACTGACTCTATTGTTGCGACTATCCATTACTCGGATATTGGCTCCACCTAAATCAAAGTCTTTGTTTAATCCTTCTACAACTATACGACCAGCGATCGCACCCCGATCCTGTCCCAGACTGGAAGAATTGGCTGGGGCAATTCTTCCACCTGCAAAAGACAAATCTGATACCAGTAAAACACTTAAGCGATCGTCACCAAATCCTCCTAAAGCACTTCCAGATCTGGAGGGAATAGCCTGATATTCTGCTCTAGCCAATAAACCTGGCAATACCTGCATACTAGCACCAACTACTGGGCCTACTTCTCCATCGCTGTAGGCTAGTCCTACCTTCCAGCTCAGATTTTTGAGATTACTGGCATTGTGATTGATAGTTGCAGTGTAACGAGGAGCGAGGGTGCCGCCAAATTCACTACCGAAAGATAGCTGATAATTGCGATTGACATTGTAACTATAATCTGCACTGTAGACATCGCCGTAAGTATTAAAAGCTAGGCGATTAAAGGCATTTGGCTGATAATAAGCGCTGAATAAATAGTCTCCATCGATGTCTGGTCTGCCTCTTAGAGATAAGCTAGAAAAAGGTTGTAAAGCAAAAGTAGGCAAAATGTAACTAGCTGAAGTACTTTCTTCTTGACGACTACGAGCTAGAAATCCTAAATCAAAATTCTTCGCGAATTTATATTTTAATTCTAAACTGTGGTTAAAGCGATCGCGTGATTGGTTGTTAGATGTATATCCAGTTGGAAATAACTGGGAAGTACCAGAAATTTCCAATTTTTCCAAGTTAATATCTAAATCAGTTGTATAACCTAATTTTCCATAAGATGTACCGACACTACTCGCTACAATCACTGGATTAGCTAACCGCCAAACCAACCCAGCTTGTGCCTGAACAGTATCAGGAATAGTTTGCACTGTCCCTTCAAATGTTAAATTATTTGAAAGTCCTTGCCGCAATTGATAAAAGGCAATCGGCTGACCAGATTCAGTAGAATCTAAATTATTAAATAAAGTATCTTGCGCTAAATTGCCACTGATTCCAAAACCAGCTAATTGGACATTACCATTTGCTGGTAGTAGTAAATCAGAAGCACTTAGCCTTAAAGAACGGATTTCAATAGGTGTGTTTAAATTGTTGCGATCGTAAATTAAAAGTTCAATTTCGTTACTTTGCCCAAATGGTAAATTGACATCAATAAATTCATACTGTCCATTCAAACCTACCTGTTGTTGGGCGACAACAGTCCCTCCAATTCTTAACTGTACAAAACTAGCTGGTGGAGCTTGACCACTAAAAGTTTGTATAGGCTGAGCGCGTCGAGGTAAAATTTCTGTGCCAGTATCACGTTGGTAAAAACGGTCTGGTGGCAAGTTAGTATAAGCAATCTGTCCTCCTGTTAAAGTCATCCCATTTAACAGAGGATGCAGCCCAATTTGTTGCCTACCTATTTGATAGCTCAATCGACCAGAACGTTTAAAGAAAAAGTATTCAGAAATATCTGGCTGGTTAACAAAATTATTATTCAGACGAGCGCGCCACGAGCCTCCTAAAAGTCTTCCTCCTAAAAGAGTTGAACTACGGAAGGTTGTATCACCTGAACTGTTAACTATATTTAACTCTTGTCTTAAAGTTGAAAGTCCACTTAAAGGAGGTCTAACTTCCGGTTCTAGTTCAGCTAAATCAGTTTGAGATTGACCGCTACCTTCTCGCCAGGGTAATCTAACTATTAAGGCTAAATCTGAAGAGTTGAATTCGACAGAAGCGGCTAGTTTTTCTTTAATTAAAGCATCACTAATATAAGTAATACCTTTAATATTCCGCAGTGAATCTGGTTCTAGCTGAGTAATTCCTAAAGGCGTCTTAATTTTAGTAATTCCTTCACTGTTTTGAACAGTTATTTTTGCTAGTTCTGCGAAAGCGTCTAAAGGAATTAAATAAGTATTACCATCTTTAATAATATCTAATGTGCCAACTTCTATTCCGTTGATAATTATTCCAGCTAAAAAAGGTTCGGAATCAGTTTTGGCGAATTCAGTAAGATTGTTAAGTGAACCCGAATCATTGCCAGAATTTGGTGTTTTTTTAGCCTCATTTGAGTTGCTTTTGCTTTCACCTTTAGAAGGAGGATTAGCAGAATCAAAGTTGTCTGGCAATTTTTCAGCTATTATTGGTGTGGCTGCTTCTGAGGTGTTCTGAGTATTTGCATTCAGATCTATATTTAAGTTTTCTACCTTAATGTCAGTGATATTATCCTTATTTAAGGAAGTAGATAGGGAAAAATTTTGTCCTTCTGTATTAGTGCTGGTTCTCTCTGCCAGATCTATATCTATGCTTTCTGGTTTGATGCCAGAAATATTATTCTTATCCCAAGAATTAGATAGCGAAAAATTTGGAACCTCCGTAGAAACAAGAGTTTTTACTGCTGAGTGTTTTTCAGCTATCTTTTCTGATGGTAAGTTATTGATAATTGCTGGAGGTGTCGGTGGTAGAGGTGGGTTAGGCATACTTAAGCACCAAAATTGCAATGAACTGTGTAGATAAAGCTGGAAAGTTTACATAGCAAAGATTCACTGCCTAAATAATCTTTAGGCAGCAGATATAACATTTTTAATTTGAGTAAAGTTCGGATTAAGTGCAGAAGCAATTCATGAATTGCTTCTACGATATGTCTGACTCAATTGCAATGCGCCATCAAATCAGGCAAAACTAAAAACTATCTGCTAGGTTCGATCCTTCTGGTAGAAGAAGAAGTAGGAGATTTAGTTTGAGGCTGGACACTAACATTATTTCCAGCCGTAACAGTAAAGGCAATACCTTGGTCAACTGGAGTACCATTCAATTCACCGTTGAGATCCAACACGTACTTACCTGGGGGTAATTTCTTGGCTATACTCAGCAATATCTGTCGGCGAGTATCAGGTAGCACGGGTGTTGAGGGTAATGTACCAGCAGCCAACAAACCATCAGGTAATTTGGCTTGTGGTTTTTCTAGTTCAGGGATCTGTTTGGTGACGTTTGCCCCTGGATACTTGGCAGCATTCCAAATGGTGTATTGACCTTTCAAGCGTACATAGGCGTTGCCTTGACTGGAAATATCAAACTTGGCTTTGACTGGATTTAGTTTGGTGTCTACGGCAACGGAGTTGAGTACACCAACTCTTTTTACATCACCAGCGTAGCCGTAGACAGCAACACCAAAACGCCCCACAACTTTGACATCCACCGAATCCTTTTTTTGTTCAGTGTCATTTTGAGAAGCTATCTCTTCCACAAAAATTAAAGCGCGGTGTTCTCCTACTTGTGGTTTAACACGGGGGCGAATTGAGAACCGCACTGTTTGAGATTGACGAGGAGGAATGGTAAATTGCAGAGGATTAACTACAATCCATTGGTCTAGGGATTGTTCAGTAGGTTGTACAGCCTGAATCTCGTTCTTTTCATCGAGTTGCCAACCTTGAACATAAATTTTAAACGTGGCTGGCTTCGATCCCATATTGGTTACTCGGAATACTTGAGTAGAAGCTTTCGCTTGGTCAAGTTTCAACTCAAATCTAGGTGGACTAACTGCAATAGAAATTGCTGACGCAGGATTACAACTCAAAGCTATTGCGCTAATTGCTGCTAGAACACCGCCACATATTTTTTGCAATCTTCCAAACACCACTTTTTGCTTTGTCATTGCTGATAAAGATAATTTTTTAAACCTATTCAACAGTCACCAATAATTTGCCCGAATAAGTGCCTGAAGATTTAATACTAGGAAAATCTAACCGTAATTCTGCGTTTATCTCTACGACAGCTGGTTCTGGGCTAACACCTGGAGTACATGTTTCAGTTTTAGAGAGAATCGTGGCAATTATCTGTGAGCCTTTATGGCTGAGTGGCCCAGACTTAGTATCACCTGACATCCAAAAATAATTCACGTTTAAAATCGGAGGACATGTACTACTCTTAGTAGGAATTTTTATTTGGATTTGCCGCTCAACTTGAGTAGCAAAATAAGGTGTAGATAATGCTGTGTTTGACGCATTTCCTTGTATTAGCTCAACAGTTTTTGGTACAATTTCTGATTGAGTGATTTTATCCAAATCCCTAGTAAATTGCCCAAAAGCGCTTGATTGATATAGACAAAACACAGTTGCTACCGTGCTAAAACACAATTGCGTTTTCATCAAATTTCTACTCGACATTATAAAAAAAAGAGCGATAAGGCAATTGAGTCTAAACAGAGCAATTGATATAGCAAAATAATCTTGCTCTAAACCTATCTCAACTGCTACTTTCCGCTCTCTGTGAGTAATAACTGAAGCCAAACTCCGCTATGCTTATAAAGCACTAGCCGTGATTTTTAAAACTCCCCCGTCTTTAGGTTCGTGAAGTCCAGCTTGTGTTACCTTGCTCAAGTCAAATTCAAACTGTACTTTCCCTTGTATGGTTGGATTAGCTGGGTCAAGTCCTAGAGCAGTTTGTTCAGTACTAGCTGCTGATGTTAGCTTAATTCCAACTTCAGAAGTGTCTTTCTCCAATTTAGTGCCAGTATACTTAACCTCAGCTTTGAGTTTGCCATCCACACCATTGATACCCCAAACTCGATAAGCGAGAAACTCAGGGCTAGCTACTGTACCAGTGTTCAGACTCAAGTTAGGCTCAGGAAGCTCAAGGTCAGGATTACCATCACTGCTGACATTTACACCTCCGACTTTTTCGACGTTCCCTCCTGTAAAAGGGTCAATTTTGTAAGTGATAGCTTCGTAGGTTTGTAAGTATACGACTGGTGGCACATCAACATTAATAGTTACCTCTGCTGATACCTGAGCTTTGGCGGGTGCTGAAAATATGCTGTTTGCTAAAGTAGCAATTCCCAAAATACTAGCAAGAGTTAAAATCTTCTTCATCTGGATAAATTTCCTATGAAATTACTTGCCACAAAACTATAACCCTGCTATTGAAATGTTTACCTCAGCAAAAATCTGTAATTTACTTCATTTTTATCTAATTAATTTAAGTATTGATACGATTTTTGGGATGAGTTTTTATAAAGTCTACAGTATACTCACTAATATGATGATTTTTTGAATAGTTGTCATGCTCAACAAAGCAAAGAATTTATGAGATACTGATGTGTGAAATGTTGGGCGATCGCTACACTAAATCTCCCTGACTATGCCAGAAATATTATTCTATAAATCCTTAAACCGATTTGATAAATATTCGTCATGTACTCCATACACCACAACGAATGTAAACTCTTTTTATCTTTGTGTCTTGGTGACGCCAGTTGCTTCAAGTCGGCAAAGCCGCCCAACGCACTGGCTCGTCTTTGTGGTTAAAAATTTTTACCAATAAGGCACGAAGGAAGACGAGGGCAGTTGCACAGGAAGGCTTTGCCGACTTGAGCAAACTGCCCGTACAAAGTACTTTCATGACATTTGAGGTTAAACGTAAGTAAAATCCGCAGCCGTAATAGTGCTGAAAGAAACTGTTTTAAGAATTGCTAGCACTTGATTAGTGCCTTTGAGTTTAATCACAGTGTCATTGGCATTTATACCTGTGCCTTGAATAATGCTCAGTTGAGAAAAGAGTAAAGTTCCTGACAGCTTAATTAGGTCTTCACCTTTTGTAAAATCGGTAAAGGTATCTGTTCCTGGAAATACTTCCAGCACAAAGCGATCGCTACCACTACCACCAGTAAGGATGTCATTACCGATACCACCCACTAACGTATCATTACCATAACCACCAAGCAAGTTATCGTTACCTTCTCCACCCCGCAGCAAATCATGACCACTGTCACCGTCGATGGTGTCATCGCCACCTAAACCGTTGATTACATCATTGGAATCAACAAGACCGATGTAATTATTGTTGAGGTTGTTAAGAAAGGTGACATAATCATTTTTGTAATTTGTAGTGGATGTGCGATCGGGAGCATAAACATCAAAACTATCTATCACATTAGTTTCCCCGTCAAAGATGGCGTTACCAATGGGCGGATCACTCAAAAGCGGTTCCCGAAGGTTATTGAAGTTTTCTAGCTGAAAATTCTTCAGAATGACGCTGGTATCACTGACACCCTCAAAACTAACTTGCAAGTCTAAGCCATTCTGAGTCAGGATCATATTCTTTGCAGTTAATCCCTCACCCTCGAATTTTAAGATGTCTATTTCTGTTCTCACAGATGAGACGGGATTGATTTCTGTACCTGCTCCACCGAAATCAGTAATAATATCGTTGCCATCGCCGCGACGGATAATAAATGTATCTTGACCACCGCCACCTGTGATACTGTCATCACCTTTGCCGCCTGTGATAGTATCATTACCACCAAGTCCCTTGATGGCATTTTGAAATTTAGTACCAACTAGGGTATCAGCATCGGGTGTACCTAAAATAGTTGTTGTCAGCGAAAAGTCATCGATCGCTACACCGTGGTCGCTACCACTGTGGTCAATATCTACCCAGCGAAACCAGATTTCTTCACCATCAGCGAGTGAAAGATTGTTTAAAGTAGCTGTTAAAGAAACTTTGTTAGCTGCTGCGTTACCGTTGAGGTTGGTTGCAGTTCCACGGGTAACTGGACTTGTGAAATCTAACCCATTGTAATCAGTCCATGTACCCGTAGTTATACTGGTTGCACCAATTTGATACTGAAAATCTACGGTTTGAGAACCCGCACCGCTATTCCTCCATTGCTCACCTGTATAGCCGATATCTAGCGTGTTGATGATACTACCTGTATCATTGATAAATCGAACTCCCCAAACAAAATTGCCTGTGGTACCGGAACCAATGGAGCCTAAAGCGCGATCCTTATTATTAGTGCTACCGTAGCTATACAAACTTCCTCTGTTGGCACCTCCATTAGATACAGAAAGAGAGGTTTGAGAACCGCTAGACCTGTTTGCATACCATCCAGTCAGAGCAGCAAGAGTACCATCATTATTCCAAGCCAGAGAACCAGATGGGGGACTGACTAACCCATCAAAGTTTTGAGAATAAAAGCTTTGGAGGCTAATTGGTTCCATTACGAAATCCTCGAATATATTTGTATATAACTGTTGTGTTGATGGCAAGCTTAATAGGGTTAGAAATCACACGATAGTGATTGCCATAAATGGCAATGTTTTCTTTGATGAAGTTGAGAAAATCTTATAGAGAGATTTCAGAAAGGTAAAAAGCTCTAAGCATCTCTGAAGTTTAAGTTACCCATTTGAGCAAAGAAACTAACACTAATTGCATAATTTGCTGTAGGGGAGTAATATATAAGGGCTGTTGTTTATTTTTAGTAAATAACTATTTTATTTTTTTACAAAAAATATATAAGCTAATAGTTGCTGCCTAAATTTACGATTTAATCAATAAGTTGTAAATCTGAGTAGCAAACAGTTTTGTTAAAAGTTTTAAAACGAACCTTAAGTAACACGAATAATATCATGTCCGCTTGATTACTTGTAAAACCCTAAGAACCCCACCCCACCAAAGCGTAGCTTTGTTTCCATGCACCATTACCCCACTCCCCGTTAACGGGGAGGGGTGCAATGACTGTGGGAATTATAACTATTTATCCGAACTTGACATAACACTAATAAAAAGAGAACGAATAGAGAGTTCAGAAATCTGATATAGGATTTCTCAATCAGCGTGAAGTAGATCTAAAAACCTCACCCCCAGCCCCTCTCCTTACTAAGGAGAGGGGAGATAAAGTACTGCTTGATGGAGGTGAGGTAATCGGGATACCTCAGTTGCTTAGGAAAGGCTATAAATGATTTTCAATTAGTATATTTGTAGTTAAATGGGTCAATTTTAATAAACGTAAAATAAAGTCTTTGTGATTACTTCGCTTGACTGCGTTGCGCTTGTAATGGCATTTCACGTTTAATTGGGTTGACCTACTTAAAATTGAAATATGTTTCAAGCTACTCGTCGCCGTCTTGCTATTTGGTACACAGCTGTCACTGCTGTATTACTCCTGGTATTTGCTAGTGGTGTATACTTATACGTCCGCAGTACGTTGATTGAGCGAATTGATGATACCCTCAATCATGTGGTGGAAATAGTCGAGCGATCGCTTGTAATTGAGCCAGTTAACAACGATGTTGACCAATTCCGCATTAACGTAGAAGTTAGTTTTCGCAGTAATGCCAATACTGTAGAAGATGACCACATTGACCTAGAATGGTTTAGCCCAACTGGTGAATTACTTTGGTCAACTCTATCCGAACCTCTAAATATTCCCATTCATGCTAACCGCACTGGTGAAACTGTGCGCGTAATTAAGGGAGAAAAGGGGACTTGGGGCGACTCAGGGCTGTTATTGCGACAAATCACACAACGGGTACAAATGGGACGCCAGGTGTTGGGATATTTGCGTGTTAGCCATCCCTGGTTTGAAGTCACCAAACCCAGCCGCCAGTTTATGTTTGATTTAGCGCTAGGTATTTGGTTGCTGGTGCTTTCTGTGGCTGCAAGTGGTTGGTTTCTTTCAGGTAAAGCAATGGAACCGGTGGGAGAATCTTACCAACGCCTCAAACAATTTACGGCTGATGCTTCCCATGAACTTAGAAGTCCTATTACGTTAATTCAAACTAATGTGCAAGTCGCCCTTGCTGATTTAGAGTGGCGAGAGACAGAAACTACTGCTTCTTTGAATTATCGACAACAATTAAAGGTGGTGGAACGTTTAACCCAGCGTTTGGGTAAGTTAGTCAATGATTTACTCTTCTTAGCACGACAGGACAGTGGTATTAGCAAAGATGTTTTTTCACCTTGTCCCCTAGATGCTTTATTAATGGAAGTTGTGGAAGAACAACAACTATTAGCTACTGAAAAAGAAATTATTCTGACTTTAAATTTAGTTGATCCTCCCGCCTCAGAAATTAGCCCGGAATTGCTAGAAAATTGGTTCACGCTTTTGGGTAAATGGGATGAACTGGTGCGGTTGTTCACAAATTTGATTAGCAACGCTTTACAATACACTCCACCAGGCGGACGCGTGAATGTGGAATTGGCACATCTAGAAGCAAACAATCGCGTTTCTAGAATTCGTTACAGTGTTCCACAGTTGCAAATTAAGGTGAGTGATACCGGGGTTGGCATTCCACCAGAGGCACTCCCACGCTTGTTTGACCGCTTTTATCGAGTAGATCCGGCGCGTAGCCATACTACTGGGAATACACCAAAAGACAGTACTACAGGTTCAGGATTAGGACTAGCGATCGCTCAAGCTATTGTCGAACATCACCAAGGGCAGATTCAAGTTGAAAGCACTCTAGGCAAAGGAACTACCTTTATTGTCACTTTACCAATAAGTCTTGAGTATTAAATTTACACTCAGCATTTGTTTCCTCTGACAGATGAAGAGTTAGAAGTTTACATATTAACTTATATAACAAAGCTGACAAAATTGAATCATCAATTTAACTGGTGGTAATGGAATATTGCTACTTTCAAAATTGACTGGCAAAAGCCAGTGATATCAACTATTGAAGTTTCAATTTAATTAATTGTATTCATCAACGCCAGATTTTTACACCCAAGAAAAATCAACATTTCACAGGAGTTAATTATGAATATGAATTCACAAAATCTTGGCAAATATGCTAAAATACTTGGTGTTATTTGTGGGGGATTATTGTTGAGTGTGCCAGTAATTCCTAGAGCAGCACAAGCACAACAATCTACTCCCAAAGTTAACCCTTGCCCTAGCATTTTCTACGAAGAACCACACAATAATCAAGTTGTAGTGCCACAAGGTTGTCCTCCGAATGCTCTCACTCAAAGACTAGCAGCTCAAGGGTTGCTTCCCATGAATTCAACTGCTGCTACCCCATCACCATCTCAGACACAGTTGGGTGTTGGCGGCGAAGCGGCCCAGTCAGCCACTCCCGGACTGAATCCTTGCCCTAAGATTTACTACGAAGAACCTTTTAATAGTAGAAATATAGTGCCTCAAGGATGTCCGTCCAATTCTATTACCCAACAACAGCAGGCATTAGGGTCAAATTCCAGTCAAGTAACCCCTGTTAGTCCATCGGTTTCTCCGACTCAACCGACTCAACCATCGGTGTTGCCATCACGTCAAGCTGCTAGCACTACGATCGCCTTTGCAAATGGTAAAGTTAATATCAGGTTAAGAAATGACACTGGGGCTAATGTCACTTACGAAGTCATTGGTGATACAGCACCGCGATCGCTACAAGGCAAATCAGATGTGACGCTACAAAATTTAAGCGCACCAGTAACAGTCACATTCCAACGCGAAGATGGCGGCTTACTGTTGGTAACTCCACAGGCTTCTTCAGAGCCAGGAGTGTTAGAAGTCACATTCCAAGAAGCTACTGATATCAGGACAGATAGACGCGCAATCAGAATTGAACCCAACGGTTCAGTTTACTTAAATTAGTCAATAGTCAATAGTCAATAGTCAATAGTCAACAGTTATCAAACCATAAACTGTTGACTTTTGACTCATTTTACTTTGATTAATCAACAGTCATCAGTCATCAGTTATCAAATGACTCATTTACCGCTTCAACATTTGAGTCAATCTATCAATCAATCGTACTTCCTGTTTGCTATCTTCCAATGTACGTGCCAAAATAATCGCTCTTTCATAAAAATTACGGGCAGTTGGGTAATTACCTAACTGTTCGTATAACTTTGCATAAGATTCAAAAGATTTCAATTCTTCTCGAAGATTTTGTGATTGGTTAGCAAGTGTTAAACGCTGCGCTAGTAAATCAAAAGCACGTTCGTAACGTCCTACGGCTGTGTGGGCTGTGACTAAACCATCAATTGCTCGTAATTGGTTAATGCGATCGCTGTTGATTTTGGCAATCCGCATTGCTGCCCCATAAGTGCCAATTGTATCTTGATAATTGCCGGCTGCTAGATAAGCGTCGCCCAAGTTATTGAGGGTATTTGCTTCACCGAAGCTATCACCAGTCTGACGACGGAAGGTTAAAGCAGTTTCATAAAGTTTAATTGCTTTGTTGTAATCTCCCAGTCTGGCTGTCACCAATCCCAAATTACTTAGAGACAATCCTTCACCTTCAATATTTTTGACATTATGAGCAATTGTCAGTGCTTCCTGAATGCTTTTGCCAGCGGGCACTGGTTCTCCGGCTTGTAGTAGTAAACTAGCGATGTTATTAAGCGCAAAAATTTGAGCTTGAAAGTCTTTTGTATCACGAGCGATCGCTAACCGTCGCCGTAATGCATCTTCTCCTTCTTTGAAACGCCCTTCCTGGATATAAGCGTTTGCCAACAGATCATAACCTAGACCTTGCGCTTTGATATCGCCTAGGGAGCGATATATGTTTAATGCCTGCAAGCAAGACTCAATTGTTTTATCAGAATAGCCTGAAGCATACTGCTGTTCACCAACACGTAACAAGCTGTCTGCCCAATCTCTGGATTGTCGCCAGCTGGAATTACTAGCAGGGCGATGAAGTTGTTGGGTAATATCAGCAGCACCTGCTGCTATGGGATTCAGCACAAAACTAAAAACTAAAAAGTAAAAAGTCAGCCAGTGCAATGGACGGACGCGATCCCAAATCTGTAACCCATCAGTGCCAAGTGTTGGGGTGAAGTGCAAAATCCTATGCTTTAAGAAAAAATACTGTTGTTTCATAAAACTTAACCCGTGAAATTCCGGCTTTAAGTAAAAGGTTTAAGAGAAAGTTTTATTTTCCCGAAATGAGATTAGTAACATACGCGTATATACTGAAGCTAAGATGAGGTTGAATCTTCTCCTAAGTAGATAGCACGCATATCCGCAGGTAATTTGTCCTCTAGCATACGATAGCCTTCTTGGAGAAAATTTGCTACTTCACTAGGCGAAATCTTTTCGCCTTCAGCTTGCAAATAGGCTGCAATTCGAGTTTCGCTCCAGTGGAAAGTCTGAGCCATCAAAATTATCAATCGTAAAATTGGTGGTAGTTGATCTAATGCTTGCTCTACATAGCACCATAGTGGTGGTGAAGTTGCTTGTAGAGAATAATGAATTGCTTCTGTTGGGGGTAGCTTAATTTCGTTGATACAGAAAGCTGTAATGTTGATCAGCCAATTTTGTAGGGTTAAGGCTTCCTGGCCTGGTGGAGGATTGTTTAAATTGAGTCCGCCAAGTTCGTAATAGATATGTCGCCAGGTGAGGGCAAACAGATAATCTGCCTGCACAGGCGATCGCGCCGAATGCTGAATCAAGGTGTAGACTATAGGGCTGTAGCGGCAAAAAATGACCGTAAAGTACTTTCCATGCTCTGGATGGCTCTGAAACAAACTTAACAGTTCTTGGTCACTGTGATGAAACAGCGACTTAACTAACGGATGATTAGCTTCGGAAAAATGAGGAATTTGCATAGGGCAAGGCTTTTGATAGTTGTTAGAATAATATTGGTAACAGGAGTTTTATAGTTAGCAACATCATATTTTTACAATAAGTCTGTTTTTTGTTAAGATTCAGACCACTTTAGTATTGGTAAACTAGAAACAAGGACTTAACTTTCAGTCTGTATCGACAATAATAAAAGCGGCACTCTTATACAATCTTTAATTTGTTCATGCTTATAGCAGCTAGTGTGATGCCTTTCCTGCTCCCTCCCTTGACTTTAGGGTCATTTTTGCCTTCCCTGCCCTTGGATAGCCTGTTTTCCACCCAAGGCATTATGGTGTTGCTCTTGGCAGCATACGCCGGTGCTATGTGGATGTTCCTCACAAGTGCGCCAAAAGTGCATACCGTGATGGTGTCTGATTTGGAGATTGCCCGACAGTTATATGAAGGGTTGCTAGATTTGCCGGTAGCTGAAGTGCCTTTGCACTACTACTACAACTACGAACAAACCCTAGGCGCAGCTAGTGTTGATCCGCTGTATATGTCCGCCAGTCCCAGCTGGTCTAACAAGGTAATGAATAGCGGTAATGAGGGACTGTGGTATCAGCTGAAGAAAAACACCCAGCTACACGTGATTACGGGGGCAAGTTTAGGTAGTAAAAATCAGCAACGTCACGTTTGTTTTGACCGCGATTGCCTGGACTTGATTTTAATGCGAGTAGAATTGCGTGGTTTAAAGTTCAAGATTCGCACTGAAAAGCCCCTAAATTTCTTGGTTAAAGACTATGAAGGGCGCGTGATTGAAGTAGCTGAAGTCGCGAATTAGTTATCTTTAGCCATTAAAAGTTTATGTTGGGTGGTGCGATCGCATCACCCAAAATTTTATGTTTTTAGCAGGTGAAAGACTTGCTGTAATATTAGGCTTCTTCCATAAATATTTTTTTGCCTCACGCAGAGGCGCAAAGACGCTAAGAAGAGGGCTTTAGTCCTAACGCACCGAAAATCACTAGGCGGATTTTACAACTGGTGCAAGATATTAGTGAATCAAAAGCTATCGAACTCATATGAAATTATGTGATTCTACCATCATTTTCATTATCGTAAACCTTGGCAAATGAAAGCAGCCCAATAGCGAGGATGTGAAAAGGGAAATTGTTGAGTAGAGTTTTCGATTTCTTTAATCCGTCTGTTCAATTTGGCATAAAAATTATATTCATGCTTCCATTTTTCATGTTCTGGGGAACCTGGGGAATATTTTTTTCTACTTTTTATTAGTTCTTTTTCCTTTGCTTCTACTTCTTGAAATATCTGATTTAAATCTACTTTTGTAAGTTCTCGTAGCTGAATTTGGGCTTGCTGTAGCGCTTCAGGACGGCTTTTACCTTGTTGTCGGTGTTGATAATAAAATATAGAAAATACTGCTGTAGCTAAATCATCCACTGACCAAAGGCTACTAAGAACGCTTCTTGCACCCGCACACAAAAAGCCTGTAGAAAGGGTGAGAATATCATCAGTTAAAGAAGGAGTACCCAAATTAGTTTCGCAGCAAGACAGAAACACTTCTACAAGTTGAGGTAAACGCCAGCCTGGTGTCATTAATTGCCCCAAAGTGATACAGCCATCAGCTAATTTTAACTGTGATTCTAAAGGATTATCGAGGCGAGATTGGGCATGATGAGAGGAATGAAGTACATTAACTTGTTGTGCTAACTGTCGATAGTTTTTATAGGTGGCTTGACTGCTACCGATTAATCTATTTTCTAGTGAAATGTTGTTCATTTTGGCGATTTGTTCGCCTTCAAATCTGGCACAAGGAAGGTTATCTTCGGCATCTTCCACAGTGCCATATTTTGGAGATGTTGCATTAAATTTTTCTACAGCGTCACGTTGATGACAAAATTCTAAAATTTGGCAGCTTGGGGTATAACGAATTAAAAATTTATCTGCTAAATATTCCTGATATTCACCTGTAGGTAAAGCAGCAAAGGGAATCTGATGCAGTAATAAGTGAGGTACTAAAATTAATTCTTCTATTCCTTGAAGATGTTGGGATATCAGTTCAGATATTTGTAGGCGTTTAGCTAATTCGCAGAGATTACTGTTAATTTGAGTTTGCCATTTTTGGGTATCATTCATATAAGCCAATAACCAATTCTGATTAATCCAGCCTTGCGACGTTTCTAAACCTTGTCCTGTGCAGGTGTGGAGAGTAATTTGCTTTTGCTGCACAACAAAAATATGGGTGTCGCTGTTGGTAGTGTAGAAACTGAGGATAGCTGTATTAGGCTGGTCAATTAGCTTTTGAATTTCTGACAAACTGAGGGGGTTAACTTGAATTTCGCCAGCTAATACGGGATCTTCGCGTCTGAGATTTTCCCAAACTTGTTGTTTTTGGGTTTCTAAATTTGCGATCGCTTCATTATAAGCTTGGAATGCAGCGCGTGTTTCACTACGGTTATTTTGAGATTGATGGCGTTGGCGTTCTTGGTCAATTTGCTGTTGCAGTTCTTCATACTGCTGCAATAAATCTTGAACTTTCGGGGGTATTTCTTCGCCTTGAGAGAGGTTGTAGCTTGCCATTAAGTCTACCAGACGTTTGGAGCGCGATCGCTCGGCGTATTCAAAAGCTTTGTCTATTTGTCCCGCGTTGATGCAAGCTTGCACAATATTTTTATATATGTCAATGGATTTTTCTAATATTTCTTGGCGACGATATTCAGACTTGAGCCAACTGCGACTTTGTTCAACAGCATTAATAGCAATACTATAACCTTCAATAGCTTCTTGCCAAAGTCCTGCTTTCAAAGCTGTATTTCCAAAATTGCGACCAGATATAATTGCATTAGCGGGATAGATTTCAGGCGTATGAATTTCTAAATCTAATCTATAACAAGCTATTGCTTGATTAGTTAAACCTTGGTCACGGTAAGCATTACCTAAGTTATTCTGAAGTGTAGCATATGCAAATGGATAATTTTCACGGGTATAGAATTTTAAAGACTCATGGCAAGCTTTAACTGCCAATTGCAAATTTTTTTGTGGATCTCCATGAACTCTTTTATCATATGCAATACCCAGATTCATTTGAGTATTTGCCCATTCTTTAAAAAATGTATTTTTATTGATTACTTCTAAAACTTCATTATAAATACTTATTGCTAATTCCCATTTCTCTGAATAATTATCATTCGGTAGATCGCAATAAGCAGATGCAAGAGCATTTTTAACAATAGCCCATTTTTCAATTAATTTATTTTGTCTGAATATATCTGATGCTAAATTACAACTCTTTACTATATTTTCTAAAATTTTAGAATAATTAACTTTAGTTTTTGTAGTTCTAGCTTTTTTTACGTAAAAAGAAACACAATTATTTTGAATTTCTGCCCACTCTAGAGTAAATTCTTCGTAAGTATAAATTTTTAAAGCATCATCATAAGCTAATAATGCTTTTTCCAGATTCTCTACCGAATCACCATAGATGCGGTTTCCATAGGCGTTTCCTAAATTCCATTTAGATGTAGCCCAATATTTAGGAAAGTTATCACAATTAAAAATGACTTCAATAACCTCAAAACAAGCGATTGCAATATCTAAATTATCAGCTATGTTTCCATGTGGAAACTCTGCAATTAAAACACCAAAATTACCAATAATTCCTGCTACTGCTTGAGTTTGATCTGGGCTTTCTCCAGCAAAGTAATTTGTAGCCCAATGACGCAACGATTGAGCAAAATTAGAATTTAGTTTATCTAGATTATCTTCTAGGAAGGGATAAATTATATTTATATCGCTATCACTTTCTGATACTTTAAGCACTATTTGCATCAAAAAACTTATTAATTCTTCTTTCATGACTAATTTGATAGTAGCTAGTTATTTAAATATACTTTGTCATTTCTGAAATTAAAATTATCAAAAATTATTCAGAAATTTCTATCAATTTATCCAGTAATTCCTCTGCTAAATACAATAACTCAATTTCATCAACATCATCACTAGTTCCACGAGTATTTTCTCCAACTGATGCACTACCCGCTAACACATTTTTCACGGCAAAAATTCGGTCTTCTTCTTCCGAAAGACTCAGACATTTTTCTAACTCTACAGCGATTTCTTCAATTGTCCTCGAACCTAAACGCGCCCTCACTTTCACCGCTACCACATCATCGCTTTCCAGCAACCTTACCAAAGCTGTTCTCAGTCCATCATCCTGGCTAGAAAACTTCTCAATGGCTGCAAGAACATATTCACGCACGCTCATTTTTGCAGCCAAAGCCTTTTGTGCAACTACAGCAGGTACATCAACTAGGAATGCACCATCGTTATCGCTGGCTTGATATAAGTCATCTCCTTGTTTGACGGCTACCAACAAATCTGCACCCAAGGTATGTAAATAGTGCAACACCGATTCCAATTCATGTTCTTTTAACGCCGACTCCAACTTAGACACCGCCGCTTGCTGTACTCCGAGTTTTTCCGCTAGCTGTGCCTGAGTCAATCCGGATTTTTTACGTATTTCCCGCATAGCATCGGTAAGGTAAAGGCGTAAATACTCTAGCTTCCCCGCCAAAATCACTTCAGGATCGTCGCTTACCTGCTGCTGTAACCAAGCTTGAAAATTAGGCTTTTTCATGATTGTTCCCTCTGCTGCAATTCCCGCAATCTCACTCTTGCAGGTTCTTTGTCTCTGTCTTTGATAGCGTCGTCGTATTTTTTCATAAAGGCGTGCAGCACCACAAACCGCTGAGGAGTAGCAGCCGTTAAGATAAACCGGGGATTATGTTCACTCTTGGTCATACGTAATTCATATAGGTCATCTTCCAGCTTCTCAAAAATGCCACTGGTAAGTGATGCGAGTCCTTTGTTGCACAGGTAGCCAAGATTAACTTGCAAACGCCTGGTTTCGGAAGCACTCAGTAACGGCTTTGGTGGATTTTCTGGTTGTTCGTCTTGAGGAATCATCCTGATGAAAAAAGCAAGTAAATCTTTGGGAATTTCCCCATCGACGTGTTGATAAAGTTCCCAAGTCCAAGTCACTTCTTACCTCTCAATATAGTATTCCTTATAGGGAATGTCAACTATATTATTCTTTGTAAGGAATATTGTCTAGATTGTGTGAGTGCAAAAAAAATGGTGTGTTAAGACTGTCACCTAACACACCGTAGCTTTGCCATATCTATAAAGTCAATTTTTAATAATGCTACCGAGAGGGGAAAAATTAGCTTATTCTAATAATTAACAACTCTATCCAAACAATAACTAATCGATTAAAGTTTTTCTAGGGAAACTAAACCATTTTCTTGAAAATCAATTTCTAGATGATATCCTGCCATCAAAGAAGTTCCTAGCAAAGGTTTATAACCAGCAGCTAAAACTGGCACTATTTTTTCTATACTGTCCCATACAATTGTTGCCAAATGTATAGATAATAATGCTTTACTACCATCAGCTAACCTTGCTTCGGTACTAGAATACAAGGGAAGATTCATTGCACTGACTGCCTGTGGTGGTAAAGTTAAATGGTCATTAAATCCAGTATCAATGATAAAATCCAAAGAAAAATCTGGTTGCAAAGGTAAACGAAAAACTACTGGAATTATTACCATACCATCGATTACTTTGCCATAAATCATTCGGTAGTACGCTCCATTGCACCACCAAAACTTACAGCAACATCATAACCAATTCTTATAGTAAACAATCTAGCATTAGGGTTTTTCTGCTTTAACTTTAATGCTGTCTCTACACCAGTTGGATCTATCCCATATTCACCAGTTTCCGCATCAATCACAATCATTTTGCCGATATTGTCACCATACTCAACATTTTGACGAATACCGTTTTCGTAAAATTGTTTAGCTCTTAGGGCTACTTCTTCTACACTCCAAAAAATTGATTGCATCACAATTAGACCTATTTTTGCTTTTGAAATTATTGTAATAGTATTTATTTAATAAAACTCGATGTAAGCGTTAGTCTGTAGCGACAGTATTCTGTCTTCACATAAAAATATGAATATTAAAAAATGAATTAATTTTGGGTATTTGATGCTTATTTTATGACTTTTTGACGAAAAAACCTGTAGTGAAGCAAAATGTTACTTTTCTACAGGTTTTTGTTAATGCAGTTTGACTTTTGGCTAACTTTCAGATTCCGGGAATGGTTCTGATTTTTCTGGCTTGAGTAGGGGGAAAGCGATCGCATCCCGAATACTGGCACAATCAGTTAATAACATCACCAATCTATCAATGCCAATGCCTAAACCACCTGTGGGTGGCATTCCATACTCCAAAGCGGTGAGAAAGTCTTCGTCTACACCTTGGGCTTCCAAGTCACCGGCGGCTTTCCGCGCGGCTTGTGCTTCTAAGCGTTCTCTTTGGTCGATGGGATCGGTTAATTCGGAAAAACTATTGCCAGTCTCCCGCCCTACAATAAATAACTCAAATCGCTCCACTAAACCAGGCGTAGAACGGTGAGGTTTTGCCAAGGGCGAAATTTCTACTGGATAGTCAATGACAAAGGTAGGCTGAATTAAGTTTTCTTCTACCTTTTGTTCAAAGGCTTCATTCAACAGTTTGCCAATGGATGGTACATCTTCTATACCTTCAAGTCCAGCATTTTTACTTGCTGCTTTTGCTTCTTCCAATGTTTGGAAAGAATTAAAATCCAAGCCTGTAAATTCCTTGACTATATCGTGCATCGTCACCCGCCGCCAAGGTGGTGTTAAATCTACAGGTGTGTCTTGGTAGGTAATTTGTAATGTTCCGAGTACCTCTTGGGCAACAGTGGTAATAATTCCTTCTGTCAGCGCCATCATATCGTTGTAGTCGGCGTAGGCTTGGTAAATTTCAATGGTGGTAAATTCGGGATTATGGCGAGTCGAAACTCCTTCATTGCGGAAAATCCGCCCTAACTCAAACACCTTTTCAAAACCACCCACAATCAACCGCTTAAGATGGAGTTCTGTAGCAATTCGCAGATACAACTCCATATCTAAGGTGTTGTGGTAAGTGATAAACGGACGTGCATCAGCACCGCCTGCTTCACTTTGCAAAACTGGCGTTTCAATTTCTAAAAAATCCCGCTGTTCTAAATAGCGGCGAATACCGGCAGTAATTTGGGCGCGACGGCGGAAAGTTTGCCGTACTTCCGGGTTCACAATCAAGTCAACGTAACGCTGACGGTAGCGCTTGGCGATATCTGTTAACCCATGTCGTTTATCAGGTAAGGGTAATAGAGATTTGGTTAGGATAGTATATTGTTTAACGTAGACAGATAACTCGCCCTTCTCAGTCCGTTTAATAGTGCCTGTAACACCCAAAATATCGCCAATATCTGTAAGTTTATCTAGTTGTTTGAAAGCATTGGCAACAATATCTGCCATACTTTCCTCAATGCGCTTTTTTTCTAAGTAAAGCTGAATTGCGCCGGTTTCATCTTCTAAGGTGACGAAGGCTAGTTTACCCATAAAACGACGCAGCCTGATGCGTCCTGCGATCGCCACTTCTAAATCAACTTCTTCACCGCTGGGTAAATCAGCGAATTGTGCTTGCAATTGCGCCGCATGGTGGCTGGATTCCCAACGATAGGCATAAGGATTAATACCTAGCTGCTTTAGCTGCTCTACTTTTTCCAGCCTAGTGGCACGAATATCTTCTTCGGACATGTTAACGAACTAAAGAGGGCATGATTATTATAGATGCTGTGAACAGGTGGGATTATTATCTGCAAACTTGATCTACCTCCGATTTGTTGTCGCCGTCAAAGACCACCAAAAATTTGCCATCGGGTATCAAGCGCTGAATAGCCTGCAAATAACCTTCAGCTTCTGATTGTTTTCGGAAACGCGCCACAACGACTCGTTGCATGTTCGCAAGTAAACGTACAACTAGCCACCTATTGAGATTGTCTCGATAGGGCATAATAATATAGTCTCCATTGAGTTTGGAGCAAAGCCAGTGCCGAACTTTCCACGGGACGCACTGGCTTTTTGCTTAGTCAAATCTTACCAGAGATTGGATTAAAAATGAAACGTTTATAAATACTTTTTGAAACAAATTAGCTATAAAAACTAAAAAACTTGAAACATAAGATGCCAAAGCGATTTCCCATAGGCCCCTTGGGTGAACATGATGATGACTGGCTCACTATTTGGGCTTGGCTTAATAATCGCAGCAAGTCAGTTCAAGCAGCTTTACTTATAGGCTTTGGAATTGCTGAAAAAAAACCTGAAATTGAAAGAATGCTGGAATATATGGCGAAAAAGCGAGGAGTGACACCCGATGAACTGTTCAAAAGCATTCTGGATGGAACTGCTGACAGCAGTGACAATGAACCAGGTAGCGAGGAATGAGTTATTGAAAGCAATACTCAAATCTTGTACTTACCCCTTCTCCCGCCAAGAAATAAATTTCTTGGCTAATAGCTAAAGTCCACTAAAGTGGACTAAAACCTTTACTTAGTCTTCTTTAGAAGACTTGAGCTATTAGCCTCAGAATTCATTCTGAGGCAGTTGTGGCAACTGGATGTAAGATGTGAAAAAATGTCTTGGTTAATAGGCAGCCTTGATGCTAAATCAAACAAGCATAATTTAAATTTATAAATGCTGTAAAACTTATCAGTGAAAGATATTTGTCCTTGAGGGCGTGTGCGATCGCCAAAGGAAATACAATGACACAAACTAGAGTGCGCTTGTGGAATGTAGATGAATATCACCGGATGTTCGAGACGGGGATTATTAAAGCTGAGGAACGGGTAGAACTGATTGAAGGGCAAGTTATCCCCATGAGTGCCAAAAATCCTCCCCATGCGGCGACAACGCTGTGTGCGTCTGACTACCTTAAGCGCCTGCTGGCGGAAGTTGTTTTAGTTCGGGTACAAGACCCCATTCAGTTAAGCCAATATTCTGAACCTGAACCGGATATTGCTGTTGTCCGCATCGATTCACGAAAGTACATTGATCATCATCCTGCACCCAATGAAGTTTTTTTATTGATTGAGGTGGCGGATACAACTTTAGAGGCAGACCGCAAACAAAAAGCGCCTCTTTATGCTAAAGCGGGAATTGCTGAATATTGGATTTTAGATGTGAATCAGCGTCAGGTTTATGTTTTCCGTGAACCGGATTTGGCAATTTACAATCAAGAATTGATTTTAGAAGAAAATGTATCAATATCTTTGATTGCTTTTCCAGAAATTGAAGTCCAGATTAATCAACTGTTTCCGTAATTGTTAGAGGTTGTTTAAAAAGCTAGTAGGGTGTGTTATGCCGCAGGAATCGCGCACCTTTAATTATTGAAGATGCCTTGCTACATTTAAATTCTCTTTAGGATTAGTCCGCGTTCGGCTTCGCCGTTCCCGTTCGCGTAGCGTCTCCGTGAGGAGAAGGGTAGGCGGACGAGAGTTTGTGTAGCCGCGACTTCTAGTCGCCAAGGCATCTGTAAAATAAAAAGCGATCGCTCCTAAAATATTGACAGCGATCGCTGTTTAAAAACAAAGCTGTCAGAGAAAATATTATTGATATCTATAACCAAGATTCAATATTTCACTCTGCAACTAAAACCTTGATTTTTGACCTTCAGTTAGTGGATTTCGAGATAAAATCGCCTTAATCTTCAAATCAGTAAATTTGAGGATTGCTTTTACCAACTCTTGCTGTTCTGGTTGTAAATTTAGTGTTTCTAGAGCTTGATTCATATCTTGACCATAACGCAAATTGTGACCAAGTTTGTCAAGTTGAGATGAGTTTAAGACTGCCTTAATTTCTCGGTTTCTACGCTGACGCAACGCCTGTAGTTGTTGGCGTTGTTGGGGAGTCAGGTTAATTTCTGAAAATGAGGCAGATTCGCTGGCAGCGTTGGTAGTTTGGGCGAAAATGATACCAGAAGTAGCATGGAGTTGAACAGGTGTTGCCAAGGCACTTACAGGCATGAAGATGACAAGAGTAAAAATAGTAACAGCTAACACAGACAGCCGTTTTGTAAAGTTAATAGCCATGTTGATAAATGCCTAAATCACAACATCAAGGACGTGGTAGTCCAGCTAAAAAGTATTATCTATTCTCAGGGAATTCCAAAAGATAAATTATGCTACAGCTAGCGTCAGCAGACCAGACACGTATTCTACAAAAATTATCAGGTCAGCATCAGATTAGCAAAATAATGTTGTCTTTGTGACAAATTCAATTATTTATAAATATTAAAAATATGTATTTTATGTTACAATTATAGATTAGTATCTGTGATCAAAGACATCACCAAAACAGATGCAAAAAAAAGAAATTGGGCATAACTAATTTCAAGTCTGTTTTTGCTTTGCCCTATGCCCCATACCCGTTGCTTATGGGGTGCGTTCGGTTTGTAATAACGCACCCTGACAAGATTTACTCAGATTTTCTCATTTTGTTAATTTCTCGTTGCAATTCTTCAACTTGACGGCGTAAAGCTTCTGCTTCGTTTTCTGGAGAATCAGGTGTAACATTAACTGCTCCGGAAGCAGGCGATCGCTGATAATTTCCTTGGCGAATTTGTTGGTATTCTTCTGATACTGCCCATTCACGTAAGAACTGTACGCGTTCCACAGGGAAAGGATGGGTAAGCATCATACCCTGAGCGCCATTATACATCAATAATTTATACACTTGATTGAGTCCGTCTTGATCCAATGCGTGATAATTCTCTGACTGTTTGATAAACTCTTGTAAACTACATTCATTGGCATATTTGATACTACCACCAGAGACTTTCATCATGGATGACATTACAGGATTTAAGTCATCCATAACTAACAGTGCTGCGCGATCCGCTGTTAATTCGGCTTTACGCCGCCATTCAAAAAAGGCATAATTTAAGCCTTGAGTGACGAAATTGCCTAGGCCAAAGGTTAATTCTTCCAAGACAGAAGCAGCACTCATTGCCCACATCGCCATTTGAATTAAAATAGTATGACCACACTTAATATGCCCTAGTTCATGGGCTAGCACTGCCCGAATTTCGGCTTCGTTTAGTAAGTCTAAAGCCCCTGTATTGATGACTATGTAAGGATTCTCTTGCCCCAGTGCATAGCTATTTACTTGGGGATTTTGTGAGACAAACAGTGCAGGTTCTGGGTAAATATCCAAATCTCGCACGCATTCGCGAAAGATCTGGTAAATGGTGGAATATTGTCGCGGCCCGACTTGGATGGAGTTGCCCATTAGATAGACTAACTGAGGGCGTTCGTAGACAAATTCCACAAATTTACGAGCAATTAAATCAAATCCCGGTAAATTTCGTAAAGCTTGCTCAGCTTGCCGATCCAGTGGATGCCTGAAGGCTTCGCTGGAAATTCCTGTGTAAGTTGGCATAATTTGGGTGATTAGTCAATGGTCAGTGGTCAGTAGTCAGTGGTGAGCCAGCGCGGCCAAGAGGGGGTTCCCCCCATGAGCGACTGGCGAACCCCGAAGGGGTCAGTGGTCAGTGGTCAGTGGCTAGTAGAAAAACTAACAATTAAACAACTAGCAACTGACAACTAACAACTAACATCTAACAACTGACAACATAATAGAAATGGGGCTATTGGAAGTAAAAGTCACTTTTTATGGGATTAAAAACGTGTGATTGAGGCAGAAGTCCATTTGTCACTACATAACTTCCTGCGATCGCAGGCGGGTTTTCCTTCCTGGCCCCATCATTTGACGATGGCAAGGTTGGTAGCACGGGCTTTGCGGTTAGGACGTAGCGCCTTAATTCAAGTTGGGGCAGTTTGTGGTTATCAAGGGCGGTATCGCACTAGTTTTGTCGCATCAGCACTGATGTGGCATGGCCCTGTAATTATTGTTGCCCCAGAAGAAGTACAGCAACGTCTGCTGCGAGTGGAAATTCCCCGGCTACAGCAATGGCTGCAAGCCGATAAATCCATCAGAACAGGTGACGCTTGGCCTGGTTCTGAGTTCCAAGGGCTACTACTTACCTCCCCCGCAGCTTGGTTAAAAGGGCAACTCGTATCTGACAAGCGTTTTCCCCCAGATATTCCGACTATTATTGATGGGGTAGATGATCTCGAAGATTGGGTGCGTCAGCAGCTAACTGAGGATATTCAACCCCATGATTGGGATCAACTCATGCTAGCTTGTCCCAACCAAGTTGAAGTAATTCGTTCTGTACGCGTGCAACTCACAAAAGAACTATTCCAGCATCCTGTTAATCCGTATGAGTGCTACTTAATTTCCCAACCAGAAATAGAGATTTTAAACCATCTGTATTCTGCTTTAGAGTCAGTAAAAGCATTGCCAGAACCTTGGCAACAGTTCCGGCAACAATTTAAAGAAATTAACGAAAATCTTTCTCCCTCATCTTCCTCATCCCCCCCTCCCCCCCCTGCTCTTTTTTGGGCGACTATTGCCCGTCGTCAGGGTTTATTTTCTTTACATTACGCGCCAATTGAATTAGCAAAAATACTTTCGCCCATTTGGCAACGACAACCAGTAGTGTTAATTGGTAGTGCTTTAGAATCTGAAACTGAGGCGCCTTTATTCCGTCAACGCTTCGGGTTGGATGATGTGACTTGCTTGAAGTTTTCCTCTGATAGCCAGGCGGAAGCAATTCAACTATATTTACCTCATCAGTTGCCTTTACCCAACACGCCAGAATTTCAAGCAGCATTTATTCACAAAGTCCGTACATTACTGTGTCTGAGTGCCACAGCACGAGGATTGACGGTGATTTTGGTGGGGGATGTACCGCTAAAAGCGCAAGTAGGAGCAATTTTAGCTTCCGAATTTGGTTCACGGGTGCAGGTAGAAAAAACTTGTTTGGATGAAAATGGTATTTTAATCAGCGGTTGGGAATTTTGGCGAGAACATCAAGCAGTCTTGCCTGCACCCCAGCTGCTAGTGATTGCCACTTTGCCATTACCATCTTTAGAAAATCCTCTTGTAGGTGGAAGAGTAGCTCATTACAAGCGATCGCATCAGGATTGGTTCCGTTTATACTTATTGCCAGCTGCTTTAAATGAATTGCAGCGAGCGATCGCTCCAGTGCGAGGAGAAAATCAAGGTATCATTGCTTTGCTGGATAGTCGTGTAGTTAACCGTAGCTACGGCGCTCAAATTCTTGCTGCTTTGAGTCCTCTAGCACGCATCAACTATCTTGACCCCAGTCTATTTTCTCATCCAACTGAGGAGAATTCTGCCTAGTCATCAGTCATTAGTCAACAGTCAACAGTCATCAGTCAACAGTCAATAGTCATCAGTCATCAGTCATCAGTGAACTATTTACATTTTGTCAACTGAAGGAAAATCATCTCTGAGCAAGCGGTATTATCAGCTTATTGAGAGATTCTCAGCAGCATAAGCTGTCATACTTTTAATGTGTACTATTGATGTGATGACTTACATCTTTGGTGTAGTTCATATAACTGACAGTACTCACTGACAAACATACTTTAATTTTGAATCGCTGATTATGGGTGAAGCAAAGCGTCGTGTGCGATTCGTTGTTTAGTGAATCACGGTAATCAGTCCGTACATAACTAAACCAGTCCGACAGCAGATTACTGTCATTAAGGACTGAACTCTCGGTCAGATGCAAGTGCAAGTCTTGCCATTCAGACTCAGAATTGACTCCTTATCTGCCCACACCGAACAAGCTCGGTTCTTGTAGAGTGAAGCTGGGAACAGGGCGCAATCAGACGACCGTTGCGGGTTGACACTGGCGCTAACAGGGAGTTCCTATGATGAAACAGAGCCTAGAAAAACGACTTATTTGCAGGCAGGGCGCAACGCAAAATCCCTGACCTCACTGGAGTTCATTTCCGCCGAACATACTGCGAGTAACGGCAAGAGTCTAGGGAATCCAGTAGTCGAATTGGCTACATCTAACGGAACAACGCCACATGCTACAACGGGGGGAACCCCAACGGACAGTTCGCTCAAGTCGAGCCAGCCGCTTGCGGGGGTTCCCCCCGTTGTGCGGACTGGCGTGGGAAACCCGCCCACGCGACTGTCCTCCGCAACGCAGTGGCTCATCAATCTCTCCGAGGGAACGAATAAAAACTAATTGTGGGTCTTGAGACAGTCGAATCTCAGGTAGACCAGACGAGTGGAGGAATCCCCACAGTTAGGGTAGGACAGTCCGTAATTGGACTGAGGTGTTCAGAGAATACAAACTAGAGAAGAGAAAATGATTAGACACAGTAGACATACTAGTGAATCTTGGAGAGCTTTACCGTGGAAGAAGTTCCGCCGAAATCTTTTCCGCCTTCAAAAGCGCGTATTTAAAGCTGTTCAAGTTGGAGACAAGCGAAAAGCGCGGTTTCTCCAAAAGCTTATTCTAAAATCAACCTCGGCTCGATTTCTTGCAATAAGACAAGTATCTCAGCTAAATGCTGGGAAAAAGACGGCTGGTATTGATGGGAAAAAATCGCTCTCATTTGAAGAACGCTTCAACCTTGAAGAATTACTGAAAATGAATAGTGGAAACTGGAAGCATCAAGGACTACGGGAAATCCCCATCCCTAAGAAGGACGGGACTACCAGAATGCTTAAGATACCCACCATCGCGGATAGAGCTTGGCAATGCCTCGCAAAATATGCACTTGAACCAGCACACGAAGCCACTTTCCACGCCAGGAGTTATGGGTTCAGAACTGGGCGCTCCGCCCATGATGCACAAAAATACATCTTCCTAAACCTTAACTCCAAAGCTAACGGAATAAATAAGCGAGTAATTGAACTCGATATTGAAAAGTGCTTCGATAGGATTAATCACTCAGCAATAATGGACGAACTCATTGCCCCTAAAAGCTTAAAACTCGGAATATTCCGATGTCTCAAGGCAGGAGTCAACCCAGAATTCCCCGAACAGGGAACACCTCAAGGGGGAGTGGTCAGCCCACTATTAGCAAACATCGCGCTCAACGGGATTGAGAGTATACACAGATACCATGAGAATCAAGGGCAGAGAATCACTGACAAAACCTCAGTCAGTGATATCACCGAGCCATCAGTCCGATACGCAGATGACATGGTTATTATACTTCGACCCGAAGATGATGCGACAGAGATACTTGAAACAATCAGCGAGTTCCTCCGCAAACGCGGAATGAATGTAAGCCAAAAGAAAACCAAAATTACCGCTTCGACAGATGGGTTTGATTTTCTCGGCTGGCACTTCAAAGTCCAGAAAAACGGAAAGTTTAGATGTAACCCCTCAGTGGATAACTTCAAAGCGTTCCGTAAGAAAGTAAAACACATCGTCAACAACTCGAATTATGGTGCTACCACAAAGGCTGACAAATTAGCCTCGGTAGTTAGAGGTTGGAGAAATTACCATAAGTTCTGCAAGATGGACGGCTCCAGGAATTCCCTATGCCACATCGAAACAAGAGCTTACAAGGTATTTAACAAGGAAACCAAACAAAACCGCTACTCTAGCAAGAAAATACTAGACAAAGCATTTCCAGCAGTTCCCTACTCCGAAAATAAACACGTCATGGTCAAAGGAACAAAATCCCCCTATGACGGAGATACAACCTACTGGAGCGAACGTAATAGCAAGCTCTACAACGGTGAAACCTCTAATGCTCTTAACAAGCAAAACCATAAATGTGCATCCTGCGGCTTAAAGTTCATCGATGAGGAACGGGTTCACCTACATCACATCGACGGAAATCACGCCAACTGGAAGAAAAATAATCTTGAAGCAATTCACGAGAGTTGCCACGATTACAAGCACATGAGCAAAAGCGCAAGCTAAGAACATCGGGAGCCGTGTGCAGTGAAAGCTGCACGCACGGATCTAACTGAGAGGTGCGGGAGATAATACTCCCCATCGACTCAACCAAAACCACACTTGGAGAAGAATACGGTCAAGAGACTCGGATTTTGTCTTGGGTTCCCATCACTAAAACCCAAGCCGAACAATTTGTCATTTGGACTACTCGCGGTGCCTGGATAGGCATTGGCGTTATGGTTGTAGCCTGGGTGACTATTCGTTTTATCGGGCCAGCTTTCGGTTTGTGGGAAGTAGTCTCTTAGACCTTCTAGATATTTGTAAAAATTCCTTACTCAGTATGGACTGTTAGGTACTTCCAAAAAAGAAATTATTCCGGTTGAAGTTGTTGACTGATGAGCGCCAGTTGTTTCAAGCCGGCAGAACCGTCTAAGCACTGGCTTTTGATAACTGATGACCCCTTCTCCCAAAGGGAGACGCTACGCGAACGGGATGACGCTACGAGCGTCGAAGCTCGCTCTTGAGATCGCCAGTCGCTCATGGGGCAGCCCTGGGCTATCGCGCTCTGCCGACAGCCAAAGCAGATGGCGTGGAAACCCCCAAGACCCTTACGGGTGACGCTCTTGGGTAGAAGATGGCTTCGCTAACGACTGCAACCGCTCTTTCTCTCAGAATGATTATCATTCTGAGAAACTGTATATTTTAATTTCTGGAAGTCCCTAATTATAAATTTTGCTATCTACCATAAAATCTGAAGTCCATCAGAGTGATAGTTACTAAGTTGAGTAAGCGGTAGAGATTGTAAGACGCTGTTTTAACTTTATTTAAAGCTTTATTGATAATTGAACGTTTAGGGTATTCTAAAGAGCGTTGCTTTTCAAAATATTCGGCTTTATCTGAAAGATTAGATTCACCTCGTTTAATTGCTTGTAACTCTAATTTGTCTTTAAAAAACACAATCTCACTCATTGAATCTCTTCTGATAGGTAATCCTACCTTTGCTGCTGCTAAACCTATTGTGTGTCCTTCTCCTCTATAAAAACCCCGCAGTTCAAAATATGGTGCAATTTTGTCCCAATACTTGAGAAACTCTAGTTCAAGCCCTGAATCTCTTGTGACAACAAATAAACATTCATGGACAAAATCGATATCCTCTAGCTTAAGGCTTAACTTGTTCGCCATTTGATGCAGGAGTTTAAATTCAAAGGGATTTTTATTGTGTTTGGTGATATCTTTCCAGACTATTTTGGCTGTAATGCCTGGTTGCCATATGATGTTTAAGGGGATAGAAGCTAGGATACGCATATCTGCATCAAGAAACAAGCAGGAGTTAAAAAGCGAGATAGCTAAAGCGATCGCAAATCATTTATCGTGGTAACAACCAAAGCTAACTTGATGATGTTTAAATGCCAAAACGTTACTTTGAGACTTAAAATACTTAGGACTATCTGTTAGCACGGCAAGAGGAATTTCTGGCGAATGCTTTTCCAGATCTTTGGCTAGTTCTAATGCTAGAGCGCAGTAGTTTTTACCCAAAGCCATAGTGCAGCAGCAGAAATTATTCTGTTTTTCCATAGTCTTAAAGAATAAGCTTAGTTTTTGATTGTTAGTTTTAAATTACAACATAATACGTAAGTACAGTATAAAAAGAGTATATAAAACTAGTAGTTTACCAAGAAAATTATGACAGGTTGAGATAGAGGTGAAAAAATAGCATAAAAATAGATTTAAAAAATAAATTTTATTGGCGTTTTGCAGCCTCAGATGCGATAGTTAAATTCCAACGATTATATCCTGATTTTAACCTGTCATAATTTTCTTGGCTGACTAGTAGGTTGGGTTCAAACGCCACTAGGCTAATGTAGGGAAACCGAAGAAGTGCAAGTGGCTACCCAACCTACTCATCTGTGGCCTTCTTTTCTGAAATTGGTATAACTCAACAGTTCGTTATATTGGGCAACAATAATTTTTGTATTTTAGGTAACTTTTACCATCAACTCCCCAAGTATGAAAATATTGCCGAAATGGCAACATACCTTTTCTGAGTTTAGTTATTCTCAGTGTTACGCCTATAAATATTGGGGTTGTAAATTTGGCGTTGTTATTTACGGATTTACCCTGTATCAGAAAAAATAATTGGACTCAGTGAAGAATTCTGAATTTCAAATCTAAAATTTACATGGTTATCTACCAAAAACCATAGTTATAGAAGACTTGACTCGGTGTACCCAGTAACTGGAACAAAAAAAAACCCAATTTAGAACAGATAAGTACACATTAGACAATGGAGAAGCAGCAGGTTGCTACCTTCACCAAAGGTATAGCCACAATAGTTGCAAGAAATCTTGAACAGGCTTGTAAGCCTTTGTCAGTAATAACTTCTGCTATCCACAGTCAGTCAAAAATAGATCCGTAGCTTTTCTATGGTTGAATGATGCCAGATTTAGGTTACTCTTAAAGCGGATTGCTTCTAGTAGGCATCTACTCAGACGGGATTATATAAAGAAAATGTTAATTTTAGCAATTCTGTCTGAGAAATAGAATGGACAAACTGAATAGTTTGATACGGCAAGCTAAACAGTTATCTACTACCCTAAGCTAAGTAGTCAATTAATGACTACATCTATGCCTGGCAATTGTAATCGATAGTTTACAATACCAGTGTATGAGAAAATCTAAAGAAAATATAAAAGAAACTAAAATGACTGTGGTGTCTGGAGGACAAACGTGTTTCTAAGACTAGCGCATCAACACCGACAATTCGTCCAAGACTTGGTAATGAACCTCCAAGCCTTGGCGATCGTACTCGAACGCCGTGGGTATCCTGCGTCCTGCTATACTTGTGGCGATCAAATGAATAGTGCTTCGTTTATGGTCAGCTTGGGAGACAATCACCTGATTCGGTTCCTGGTATCTGACTATGGAATTACTTGGACAGAGATGCGGGATGACCGCGAATTAATGAAGTTAGAGGGTGCTGAGGCAATTAACCAATTACAAGAACTGGCAAATCTTGTCAAGGAAGTGTCACCAGCCTGTTCAGGTAACAAAGCCTTAGCTAAGAAGTGATAAGGATTCTTGTATCTGATGAGGTACTCTAATCAAAGATTTCCATCGTCGATCGCGGATTGGAAATCGATTGTTGGTAATTGGTAATCGGTAATTGTAGCTTGGTTTGCAATTCCCCATTACCCATTTACCGTTACTGTTATATCTTACTAACAGTCTGCCATGCCAACATTTCTGGCTATCCAGATTCTCCTTGTACTTTTTTCGCCTCAATCTAGTAATTTGAAGTTTCTCTATTAGCAGAACTCATTACAACCCATTACCTATTAAAATAAAGGGCGCCCAATAGTAAGGATGCTTTAGGCTACCAGTGGCTGCTGCTGGTATGTTGTCATTTTTTGGCTGCAAATTTCCAGTAATCAAATCAATTTGGGCTTGTCGTAAGGCTTCGGCTTTTGTCAAATGCTGTGATGATAATGTGGCATAAAAAGCATTCATCAGTACCTGAGTACCACCATCATCTACAGCCCACAAAGAACCGATCGCTGCTTTGGCACCAGTTTTTTGCATTTGGTAGCCGAACCCCAGTATTTCCTCGCCGTTGCCTAATTTGCCTCCCACACCAGTTTCACAGGCACTCAAGACAACCAGATCGACGTTGGGGAGTGACCAAGTGGCAATATCTTTGAGGTTAACGCGATCGCCATTGCCAAATAAAATAAAAGAATCTTCCGGTTTACCCACCACAAAGACTGCATGAGTCGCTAAATGGACAATGGTATAATCATCCATCTGTGGCACAGCAATCTGGGGACTAAAGGCATCGTTTAAAAGTTTTGTGGTTTCGGGAACAATAGCCGCTAAATTTTCTACTTCTGTTCCTGCAAATGGCAATCCAGAGAAAGCAACTTGCCGATTACCTAATGGAACTTTATAGAAAAAAATTGCTAACTCTGGTTGATTTTGGATATCAAATAAATAACCTATATT
The DNA here is from genome assembly GCA_017164015.1 of Nostoc sp. UHCC 0702. Taxonomy (GTDB): domain Bacteria; phylum Cyanobacteriota; class Cyanobacteriia; order Cyanobacteriales; family Nostocaceae; genus Amazonocrinis. The sequence goes on along the minus strand of CP071065.1, from coordinate 8,384,603 downwards.
ACTGTAGGTTTTTCCCAATGTAATGTAAGCTTCTCCAGGAGTCTTTTCTGTAACGCTGAGTTCTTTGTTAATACGTAAAGCCAAAAGATAAAAGCTGAGTGCTTGTGAATACTCCCCTTGATTTTAGTAGACTCTGCCAAGATTTTTGAGGGTGACAGCTTCCCAATCACTTTGTTGAATTTCTTTAGTAATAGCTAAAGCTTGCTGCAATCTCTGCAATGCTTCTTGAAAGCGACCTTGCTTAGATGCAGCCATCGCTTCTACATTTAAACGTCCAATTTCTGATTGCCTATTTTTATTGGGTAACGCCTCAGCTTTTTCACCGTAATTGTATTGTGCGCTAAGATGATATTTTGCTACTTCATTTTCTGAGTATGCTATCCCAGAATTCATGAAAAAAAGTAAATTGATTGCAAAAATACTACAATATCTCAGATGAGGGTACATAAAAAACCCTGCCGTGTTTGCCAGAGTTGAAACTAAATAATTTTACAATCCGACTGTTTTTTATGTTATTCCAGATGTGGAAAATTCATAGTTGCTAATAAAGCTGAGGAAAATGTCTGAACAACAAACAGGCCAAGCAAAGCTACCACCAACCACTGCTCTTGATATACCATCGAATCAGACTTTTGAGGGTTGGTTTGAATATCCTGTAAGAGTGCAACCCCATCATACCGACTATGCAGGTATTGCCTGGCATGGTGTTTATTTAGCTTGGATGGAAGAAGCACGGATAGAATGCTTACGGTCAATAGGTATTGAATTTGCTGATTTGGTGGTGTTAGGCTGTGATTTACCAGTTGTAGAACTTTCGGTGCGATATCATCGTTCAATTCAGTTAGGTACAGCAGTGGTAGTTAAAACGCGCATGACTGAAGTGACTGGTGTCCGAATTAACTGGGATTATGCGATCGTTTCAACAGATGGAACACAATTGTATGTTACAGCCAAGGTGACATTAGTGGCATTAGATCGTGAAAGAGGTAAAATTATGCGTCAGTTACCTACAAGTGTCAAGGATGCATTAGCAAAGATTTCCGCATTACACAATAATTGAGCTACCCTCGAGTTTATCGAAATCAAATAATGCCACTTTTGTGATCTGGCAAAAGTTCTGGCTTTGTGGCAAAAATTTTTCTACGTCACTAGTTTTGATGAAATCGAAAAACTTAAAAAATCAGCTCTACAAAGGTTTTACCATATGCGATCGCATATGGTAAAAATGCATTAACTTATATCTTGCACTCCTGCACTGTAAGTCGCGGCTACACAAGCAAAACCTTGATTTTCCGCGCTTTCCGCGCAGGCGGTGAGTCCAGCGCTGCGGGAGGGTTTCCCTCCGCAGGCGACTGGCGAACCCGAAGGGACGCGCGTTTAGCCAAGCCACTGCGCTATCGCGGCTTAGCCGACAGTCACGCATGTGGCGTGCGATTTCGCTCTCGCCACGGCTAGGTGCAAGATGTGAGCGCCCGACTAGCCGCGTTTTTCGCTGCTAGCAATGAATGAAACTAGCACATTTTTCAAGGAAGGCTAAAAGCTTTACCATATAAGGCTTCTAAAATGTGCAAGTTACGAGTTAAGACAAGCTAAGAGGAAGTTTTAAAACTTCTGAGTAATTTCACCTTCCTTAATAAAATACTTTTTATTTCTGTGGATTTCTGTAAATTGCACATGCAATATTTCTTGTTGATGAGGAATTTCTAATTTATCAGGTAGGGTTGGTGAAGAGAAACAACTGGCATAAGAAGCACATACATAAATAAATTTTTGAGAACCTTGTTCATGCAAAGCTAAACTTAATTTGCCAACATTATCTGGTTTTTTTGTCAGAAAAAATATCTTATCTTTAAATGCAGATTCAAAGGATTGGCTAATATACTGATTAGCAACAGCGACAATCTTATGATTGTCTTTGCGTAAAAAATTGAGGACATCTAAAGCTTCTCTGCTTGCATCTAAATAGCAGTAATTTATTCCTACGAACGTATTTATATTAACGGCAATCAAAAATAATCCTACAAAGACGGTGCTACTAATATATCTAATACCAAACTTTCTTATAGATAAAGTCGAATCAAAAATGAATACTGCAAGTAAACTGACTAGAGGAATAAGAATTAATAAAAATCTTGCCCCCCATTGCTTACCGCCATCACTAGGTAGAATTATAGGTACTAAAAAAATAAATGGTATAGATATAAGTAAAATTTTCCGCATTACGGCTGTGAGTTTCATGCCGTTAGAAAATACAGACAATCCAATAAACGCAATAGTAAAGTAGATAATGGGAAAATTTTCTCGTAGTTTTTTCCACAAACGACCAAAAAGTTCATAAGCAATCAGTAACCTTTGTTTGAAGGAAAAATCTTCTACAACTTGTAAAGCATGGATGCCTAAAGGATGGTTGTAGATTAATTGATTAATGATGAAAAAGCAAAAAATTGAGGTAATTAAGCTAATAAGAAAAGCTGTTTGATTTTCATAAATTATATTTAAATAACCTAGCTTAACTTTATAAGAAGCAAGAACTAATATAACTAAGGTGGCAACTATTGCGAAGAATTCCGGTCTAAACCAAACAGATAGACCAATCAATATACCACTAACTACTGCATTTTTTACTGTAAAAGCTTGTTCACCTTTGGTTAATATAATTGCCAATCCACCAAAAGCTAGACTAACTGCTAGTGTATGTTCCCAATACATCGCACTATACATAGTTAGTGGAGAAGCAAATATTAGCGTAGCTAAACCAACAGATGTAGCAGTGACACTAACTTTAAAAAACTGGCAAATGCGGTAAAAATTCAACCATATTATCCATGTAGATAACAATGGGACTATATAAAAACCTCTAAAACCTAATAAGGCATAAAAAGGTGCTGTGATTAACGGAAAAGTAAATGGAAAAGTAATGTAGTAGCGATTAGCTATTTTATAACTAAAAGGAGGTTGAAAGGGGTACAATCCGTTATCCCAAACATTTTGCACCCATGAAGGTACTGTTAAATCTAGATCAAAATTTAGCTTTCCAGAACTAAATTGCTTTGCAAGTAGCGCCTTCAGCCCAGCATCTCCACTAAAGTAAATTTCATCAGGTATGCAGGACAGTAAATATAAAGAAAAAGCTATACCACATAAGATTATCAGTAAAGGTAAATTAAATTTTGATTTTTTAGCCAAGCTTACCGAAGGTATGCGGGCTTCTAAATGCTGGTTTATCATTTTTTCATTTCAAGCAAACATTCCTCTAAGTATTATCCCGTAATCTATTTCAAAAATCAAATCTGATTACTGTATTCTTCTTTCATCACTCTCACCAGATAAAAAAAGAAAATCATTGCTAGGTAAAATTTTTATGTGAAAGACGTGTTTATGAGAATAATACTCAATTGCTGTCTGATGTTTACAAATTGCCTTTGATTTTTATTTTTCCAGAGTAGAGACGATTCGGCGAATCGTCTCTACTGGGTTTCGAGGTTTGAAAGTGTTGCCGGATTTTAGAGAATTGGTATAAGAGCGATATGCCATCATACATATCATGCTTCCTATGTTTTAAGTCTCTAGCTTGATTGTCATCCCGGCTAGCAATCAATCCCAAAGCTAATAGCTAAAGTCTTCTGAAAATAACCAGATACAAGTTTCTCAGAAGTGAATCAATGTAATTTTTTCAGTTGAAAGTGAAAATCTCACCTTTCATAAGTGGACTTTAGTTATTAAGCAATAACTAAAGTTCTGGGCAATATGTTGGTAAATGCAACATGATTCTTACAAAAATATGCCTAATTATCAGCCTTGAAAAGGAGGGAAAAATTAAGCTGGAAGTTCCGCCTTCATCTTTTTCATTTACCAACGCTGATCTGCTTTACAGTTTGAGCAATTTGCATTACTTGATGCCAAATGTCTTGCGGTGTAATGCCAAAACCAACGTTTAATAATACGAGAATCGCAGCAATGGTGAAGGCATAACTCACTGTGGTTTTCAGTATCTTCCACAATATTACAAATACAATCCAAGCAACAATAAGGGTAGGAATCATAAAGACCAATTCCTTGAGAATCACTCTTGTGTCAGAGGGTTTTATTTAAAAAGGGATATTTTCATGCACTTAACAATTACTGGCACGGAAGCTGTTTCATCCAAGTTATGAAGACCCCGTCCTTAAGGACGGGGTTTAACAATAAATACTATAGTATTGGAATATTTGGTAGATTTTTTAAGTAATTGCCGTTTTTGTACCATACCATAAATTGACACCCTAATTTGTGAATTATCAGATTTTTATAGAAAAATTACTGAAATATTTTTATTTTTTGGTAGATATATAGAAACTATGAATTTTTATGAAATAGAAGTAGCGAGGGTAGTGAAATTATTACACCACCCTCATCAGTATTTTGATGCTAAATAGCTTTTTAGCGCAGAGAAATAATGGGTGAAGGAGTTGCTAGCTTTTTAGTTGCTGTTAAAACTTCTTGTCTTGCCCATTTATCTGCTGCCAAAATGTCATCTAGAGAGGGATTTGCACAGTTATCATTTTGATGGCGATCGCAGACTAATTCGATACACTTGGGAATATCTAAAAATTGAATTTTCTCTTCTAAAAATAACGCCACAGCTTGTTCATTAGCGGCATTTAACACAGCTGGCATTGATCCGCCAGCCCTACCCACAGCATAAGCTAGCTGCATACAAGGATACTTTTGATGATCCGGTTCACGGAAGGTTAAATTTCCCGCTTTGACTAAATCCAGCCTTTCCCAGTTAGTATAGATGCGGTCAGGCCAAGATAATGCATAAAGTAGGGGTAAGCGCATATCAGGCCAACCAAGTTGGGCTAAAACTGAGGTATCTTGTAGCTCAATCAACGAGTGAATAATACTTTGGGGATGAATGACAATTTCGATATCTTCGTAATTCAAACCAAATAAAAAGTGAGCTTCAATAACTTCTAGTCCCTTATTCATCAAAGTGGCGGAGTCAACTGTAATTTTACGCCCCATTGACCAATTGGGATGCTTGAGGGCATCGGCAACTGTGACTTCTGCTAACTTTTCTACATCCCAATCTCGAAAAGCCCCACCAGAGGCAGTCAATAAAATCCTTCGCAAACCGCCTTTTGGCACACCTTGAAGACACTGAAATATGGCTGAATGTTCTGAATCAGCTGGTAATAGTTTTACACCGTGTTTTTCAACTAAAGGTAAAACCACAGGCCCTCCAGCGATGAGGGTTTCTTTGTTAGCTAAAGCGATATCTTTACCAGCTTCAATAGCAGCAATGGTAGGTAGTAACCCAGCACAACCAACGATACCCGTCACAACTGTTTCGGCATCGCCATAACGTGCCACTTCCATGACCCCGGCATTGCCAGCGAGTAAAATAGGTTGGGGATCAAGGTCTTTGATAGCTTCAGCGAGAAGTGGCAATTTCTCTTCTGAATAAATCGCTGCTATTTTCGGTTGAAACTGCCTAATCTGGGCTGCCAACATTTCTACATTGTTCCCAGCTGCCAATCCCACAATCCGAAATTGATCTGGGTGATGACTGACAATATCTAAAGTCTGAGTACCGATTGAACCAGTGGAACCAAGAAGAGTAATAGCTTTCACAATTTCTTAAGAATCTTATAGATAACTCCCACTATAAATTGGTTGGGACTCATTGATAACAGCGATCGCCACATTGTGGGCAGGGGGGATGGGGAGATGGGGGGATGGGGGATGGGGAGATGGGGGGATGAGGGAGATGGGGGGGATGAGGGGGAAAATAAGAACTCCTAACTCATAACTCATAACTCCTAACTCCTAACTCCGCATTCAGCACTTTCTTGTTGCACTAGACATTGATTACTAAAATTACAATATTAGAATTGTTTATATAAAAAATCTGTATATAAATACTATATATATAATTGTAAATCCTTAGTGATTTAGCAATAAAAAGTTAATAGCGACTACTGAATAGTGAAGCATAACTAGGTGATAAGTTATGCAAATGTTCAATTTGTTGTCGATTTTATCGTGTGATGGATGTGCGGAATGTTACTAAAAACTGACAGCGACGCAACCATAGGTAAAAGGATGCATAAAGGAGATAGTGTCAACGCCCAAGCCTATGGATAAAGCTCAAATAGTGATAACAAAATTCTTATGGAAAAATGATTTCCTGTTTCCCACAGCAATGTGGTTTTTCAGCCGAATATTGATTTGGACAGCGATGTTGCTGCTTGCGCCAAATTTGCCTTCACCAGCAGCAGAAACTTTGCCCGACTTTGGTTGGAAAGCTTTTGATGCATGGGATAGTATGCATTATCGCGCGATCGCTACTGTTGGGTATGAATTTGCCAATGACGGCAAACAACATAATTTAGCTTTCTTTCCCTTATTTCCCCTAAGCATCTGGGTTTTAATGAAGTTGGGGTTGCCTTTTGAACTAGCAGGGCTGTTGGTAAACAACTTGGCATTTTTGGCAGCACTTCACTATTTGTACTTTTGGACAAAAGAGCATTATGGCATCAGAATAGCGCAGTGGGCTACTGCTGCGGTGTCCTTGTATCCATCGGCTATGTTTACAGGGGTGATTTACACAGAAGGGCTGTATCTATTTGCGAGTACAGCCGCTTTACGGGCTTTTGATCAAAAACAGTATGGGCAAACTGCTTTTTGGGGTGCAATGGCAACAGCAACTCGTCCTACAAGTATGGCACTGATCCCAGCGTTTGCGATCGCAGCTTGGAAACAACGCAGACCACCCATTGCTTATATTGCTGCTTTAGCTAGTGCTATGGGGCTGTTTCTATTCAGTTTATATTGTGCGATTCGTTTTCACGACCCCTTGGCTTTTATCCAAGCACAAAAGGGATGGCGACCATCTTTTGGGTTTGATTGGCAAGGTTGGTTAAACATGGTCATGCAAATTGCAGTTGGTGCAAAGAATTGGCAGTTTGGTTGGATTCAAAATCCATCCGGCGGGATTCAAGACCCTTGGTATCCTCTGTTGTTTAGCATAATTGTTGCCAGCATTTACCTTTTATGGTACTTCCGTAAAAACTCGATTTATGTCAAGGTAATTTATGGATTTTACGGTTCAATTGCATTTTTGTTAATACTAGCAAACGAACAGTTGATTAATAATTTACTCAATACATTTATGGTATTGGGTGGCAGTTATTTATTATGGCATTTACGCAAACAACTGACACCAGTAACTACAAGTTATGGCTTTTGCGGTATAGGTTTACTCCTAGCTTCTGGAGGTACAATTTCTTTAAGTCGTCTTGCTTACGGTATTGTACCCTTGAGTGTAGCCATAGGTATGCTGATGTCTCGTTATCCTTGTCAGGGATATTTAAGCTTGGGCTTGTTTGTCACATTACTGACTAAGATAGCTGTGGGATTTGCTCAAGAGCGTTGGGTAGGGTAGGTTGGTAGATACTGCCAATCTATTTGATTTTTAGCCAGATGCGATCGCTCTACAAGTAGATCACCATAAATAAACTCTTGACTGTTGTACGGGGGCAAGGCTTTGCGCCCCTACTAATTCACCAAAAATATTGTATTTAAATGAATCAAAAAGAAATTGTCAAAGCAATTTTTTTACCTTTACTAATATGTAGTGCATTTATTCTGTGTACTGCTATAGCAATGCTAGTATATCCAGAAGCTTTTCATAAATTATTTTCTGCAACACAATTATCACGAGAAAATCCTCCACAATTACCCCATAAAAGCTACTACTGGGATGTAGAACATTATGCTAAATTAGCTTTAAATCCTAGTTGTAACGCCTTTTATCCTCTATGGCCTTTTATCATTCGCACCGTATTTCATCCTCAGACCATTGAACAGGCTGCACACTACTTTTCAGTTGTTGCAACTGCCCTTTTTTTTGTTTCGACATTTCTAGTATTTTGGGTTTTCCAAACAGCATTACGCCGTTTAGATTTAGTCTTCTGGTTAGTTCTTGCTTATTCTGTAAACCCTATGGCAATATTTCGAGTCATAGGTTACACAGAAAGCTTATTTGCCTTCCTTAGCATTTTATTTATTTGGATTTGCTTACCTCAATTAAAAATCAATCAAAATCTTCAGCTGTGTTTAATTTTTATAATTACATTTTTCATGGCTTTAACGCGTCCAGTATTACTCCAAATATTATTTTCTGCCATAGCGAGCTTGGGGACAATATTTTATTTTCAAACTTTGAGAGAAATAGGATTTTTCTATAATAAATTATTAGCCGTCATTACCAATTACATATATGAAATTAAAACTACTATCACTATTTGTGTGTCAGCTTTATTTGGTTACTCAATTTATGGAAGTTTCTGTTTAATAACTAGAGGAGATTTCTTTGCAACTTTCCAAGATCAAAAATTATGGGGTAAAAAGTTTGGTTTACATTTAGAATTATTATTTACTCCCAAATCACCATTATTTGACCTGCTAGGACTTTATCTACCTGCAATTATTTTATTTTTATCTGTTATTTTTGTATATTTTCAGTTGACTCGGCACGAATTAAACATATTTGTTCCTAAGTCTCAATTATGGAATTTATTATTAATTTATCCACCTTTGTTAATTATTTTGTATTTTATCAACTACTTAAAATATCAGAAGCAAGCTAAATTAACTAAGTTAGCAACTAATAAATATACGCAAACTTTAAGTGAAAATTATATCTTTTGGTTTTCTATTTACTTTAGTTTTATTCATTGTGTGATTGTATTTTTCACCCAAGACCGTCTTTTTAGCTTAGCAAGATTTATATTTGCACTACCTTTCTTTTTTATAGCAGTGGGATATATCTATCTCTGTATTCCCGGCAAAAAAATCTATAAAGCACTGTTTTACTTCTTACTCATTTCAGCTATTGCTTTATTTGACCAATGGGCTAATTATAGTCAAGATAAATGGTTGGGTTAGTCAATAGTCAATAGTCAATAGTCAATAGTCAATAGTCAATAGTCAATAGTCAATAGTCAATAGTCAGTGGTTATTCCCCCATCATTAGTTAATAAAATTACTGATTTTGGGGTGCAATTAAAGTAAAATCTTCGGCTGTGCCTAAAACCTTACTCCCAGTTAAATTGATTATTTTTAAACTAGCTTGATTTAACAGCAAATAAGAATTATTTTGCCAAACTTGTTGTAAAACTGGTAAATTTGCAGGAATAACTTTGCAATCGCAGTAAAAATCTAAACTAGGACGACCATAAGAAAAAGACGTATAAACTTTTGTTCCTGGTGAGACATGTGAACGAATTAATGCAGCAACTGGCTTGACTGCAAATGCTTCATTTAACTCCCAAACCCATGATTGTGAACTCATCAACAGTGCTAATACTAAGTACATGCCAGAAAATAAAACTGGAATAAAGTAGCGATCGCGCTGTTGAATTAGCCATGCTACAATACCCATGCTGATGGTCAAAACCATACTCATAGCGATTAAAACAGGTTCAGTGTGAGTAATAGCGAAGTAAACACAACCTCCTAAACCTGCGATCGCAATCACAGCAAACAATACTGCCCACCACCTTTTAAAATGCTGCTGCTGCCAAACTTCGCTGAGTTTAGCACCAATTGCCAAAGCCAAAAATGGATAGACAGGCATGATATACCAAGGGAGTTTTGTTCTCATCAAAGAAATAGTCACTAAGTAAACAATTGTGCCGATAATAACTAGACAACCCCAGGTAGTATCACGCTTTTTCCAAGCTAGATAAAATCCTCCTGGCAAAAATATCAGCCAGGGAAAACCATATTTGAGTAACTCAATTAAATAGTACCAAGGTGGGCCACTATGACCTTCCACAGGTTGGACAAGGCGGCTAAAAGTTTGTGCTTGAAAATTAATTTGTAAGAAACTACTGCCATAATATTGCCATTGAGCAGCATACCAAGCGATCGCCAAAGTATTTCCTAAAAAGATTCCCACCCATAAATAATGGCTTCTTAACAAAGCTAGCTGTCTATTTGCAACCAGGAATAAACAGGCAATTCCTGCCAGCAACAAAACTATCATCCCTTTGGTTAAAGTAATTAAGCCCAGACAAATGCCCACGCCTAAAGCATAGCGTTGGTTTTGTCGTGCTTTTAGCAAACAAAACAACAACAGCAGAAAAAAAGTAATAATCGTACCATCTAGCATCGCCAGTCGCCCGTGACGCACCACAGGCAACATCGTCAAGTAAACCAAAGCAGCAAACAAAGCTGGTAAACTTTGGCTAAAAACCATACGCCCTATTAAATAAAGTAAAGGCACTCCCAAAGCAGTTAAAACAGCACTAGGTAAGCGTGTTGTCCATTCACTCACACCTAATAGGGAGTAAGCCCAAGCAATTAGCAAATGCATCAGTGGCGGCTTATTATAATACGGTTCACCTCCTAAAGTGGGGTAAAGCCAACGCATTGAACCAACCGGGGCGCGCCAAATTTCACGGGCTACTTGTGCCACAGTACCTTCATCCCAGTCTCGCAAAGCGGAGTTTCCCAAAAACATCAGCCACAAAACTAGAGATGCCCCAAGTAAACTAAATAGCCATTGTTTTTCTCGGATATATTGATTCACTTTTATTACCCTCCAGCCCACTCTGGTACTGAGAGGCAGATAAATGTACTTAAAATTTATTAATTTTTTAACTAGTGGCGGCCTCAGCGCAAGCTTTGCTGTGTCTTCTGCCAAAGGCAACAAGTAGTGTGAGACCCTATGCTTTGCCAGCATCAGATTTCTCCAACATACCAAAGTGGCGTTCAAAACGCCTGAAGCTTGGCGTTTTTAAATTATAAAGCAGCTATGAATTTCAGTATTTATACTGTAACAAAGTGCCTTGAATTCTAATATTAATGGTGTAATCATCATTTTTGACCAGCGGCTAATCCTAGCAGGTAAAAAGCTTGACTCTTTTAAACTCACTATAGGTATTTAATAGCTAAAGTATTATCAGCAAAGGCAAAACTTAGCAGATGATTCAGACTATTTCAAATGAATGAGTAAAGTGTATATAGATTAACTACTAAAATCTCCTTGGCAATGGGAAACTATATCTAGTCGATTGTCGTCTATCTTTTTCTGAAAAGGCAAAATCCGTAATTTAGTAAGTAAAAAATTTAACTTTTTCTTAAAAAGGAAGTAATGACACTAGGCGGTACAATTTACTTTGTAAAGTATATCACTTATAGTTAGTCAGAGTTCTTATTGGAAAATAACTAACTTAACAATAGAATAATTTACTACTTCACCATTTGAAAAAAGCTACATAATATAGTTACCTTAACAATATAGATAGGAGATAAGAGTGAGCTAATTCCGGACTACTAATCAGATCATTACTAAAGGTGTGGTCAATCATCTGATTCAGCTAGCTGTCTTCAACAGCTATATGGAAGGATATAAAACTTAAAATTATATCCTTTATGTGTCAGGTAGTTGATATGATAACGGTTTTATTCTCGCTCGGATGAGGTATATTTTGAAAATTGAAATGATTGATCTATGGAGTATAGCCATATTTCATCAGTATATGACAGGTTATAAATAATACTTAGTCTTATTTAAACAGCAATTGCTCGAAACCTAATTAGGTTGCAGTTGAAGTTTTATCAGCTATTATCCAGGGTTTTGAAATTTTTGTTAATTTGTATCTGAAATTTCAGGATTAACAGGAAATAACTAGGTATTTAATATTTGAGAAAAAATGTGTTAAAAAGTACTGTCAGAACCGTGCTTGATGGTTCGACCTTGAAGGAGCTATGAAGTGGAAAACAACAAGTCGTTTCTTTGGCCGCAAGGAATATTAGTTGCGCTGCTTGCATTAAGTGCAAGTTTGAGCGTTGGTTCGATGATGCTGCTCAAACCAAATACTTCTGAGGCTCAGAGCAGGGCAAGTATAAAAAATATTAATACAAACTCCGTAAATGCCAAATTAGGAACTAGGCAGCGTATTGAGGGTTTAAAGGCAACGATGCTGACAACTTGGCAGCGTGAGGCACAAGTAAAAGGTCTTTCATATGGTGTATCACCACGCTTCCAAGGGGCAATAATCGAGTCAGCAAAACTCTCTCAAGGTCAAAAAGTGATTGCTCTCACCTTTGATGATGGCCCTTGGCCTCAAACCACAGCACAAATACTAGATATTCTTAAAGAAAATAATATTAAATCAACTTTTTTCGTTGTTGGGCAGAACGTGAAGCGTTATCCTGACTTGGTAAAGCGGGTAATTGCTGAAGGTCACGCTATTGGCAATCATACTTGGCATCACTGGTATCATTACATGAATCCACAGGCAGCTGCCTATGAAATTGACCACACAACAAATTTGATTTATCAAACAACAGGCGTTAAAACGAATTTATTTCGACCACCCGGAGGAATCATGCACAATGGAGTGGTCGGTTACGCTAGAAATAGCAAATACGCCATCATCATGTGGTCTTCTGATTCGGTAGATTACTCGCTTCCGGCAGTACCCAAGTTAATCAATAATGTGTTCAGGCTGGCAAGACCAGGTGGTATTGTACTGATGCATGATGGTGGCGGTAATCGTACAAAAACTGTGCAAGCTTTACCAGAAATTATTGCTGGCTTTCGCAATCAAGGTTATAGCTTTGTGACTGTCCCAGAACTTTTAGAAATGCAAGATAAAGACCATAAATTAATTGCAAATAAAAAATAGTTGGCTGCTGACTGATAACTAGACCTCTTGCATAAATCTTTTTTTGCCTCATACCATTTCACGAAATACCTGATACAGATACATGAGTAGGGGCGTACAGCTGTACGCCCCTACAGCACAAAATTTGTAAATGCTGAAAATTATAGGACTTACGCGCATTGTCATATTTTTTTCGTGTGGGTTGTCAAGAGTCAAAAGTCAATAGTCCAAAAAAGCTTGATTTTTGATTTTTGACCCTTAACTCTTGACTACCATCGCCAAAAATATCTGTGCCAGTTGCGTAAGTCCTGAATTAGTCATTAGCCATTTGTATTTACAAATGACCAATGACTAATGACTAATAACTAGACCGGGCTTAGCTGTCTGTTAGTCATAGGGGGATTAGCTTCTGGGCCATCAGCCTCAGAAGGCGGAACCAACTGCCAGAATTTAGGCAAGTATTCTTGCCAGTTTTGCAGAATCATCTTAGCTTTTGGTGAACCAGTGCGATCGCTATGAGTTTGGATTAACTCTTGTAATTGCTTCTCACCCGCTTCTGTAATCACCCGCTGGACTTTGACAATTTCTCGGTTGACTAACTCAGGGAATGAGTCATCCTCATCTAGGAAGTATGCTAATCCGCCAGTCATTCCCGCCGCGACGTTACGCCCGACTTTGCCGAGGACGACAATCACGCCACCAGTCATGTACTCACAACAGTGATCCCCAGCGCCTTCAATCACTGCTACGCCTTTGGAGTTCCGCACAGCAAAGCGTTCTCCCGCTAAACCGTTGGCAAACAAGAAGCCACCAGTAGCACCATAGACGCAGGTATTGCCAACTATGACATTTTGTGCTGGGTTATAGCTAGCATCAGCTGGCGGTTTAATAATGATTTCGCCACCGTGCATACCTTTACCTACGTAGTCGTTGGCTTCTCCTTCCAAGCTGAGAGTGATACCTGGGAGGTTGAAAGCGCCAAAGCTTTGTCCGACACTGCCTTGGAAGTTGAGATTAATTTGTCCTGCAAAACCGCTATCACCGTACTGAGAAGCGATCGCTCCTGCTAATCTTGCGCCCACTGTTCTATCAGTGTTAACTATCGCTAAAGTTTTACTGACAGTGGTTTGATGGCTAATGGCAGCTTGAATGTCTGGATCGGCGAGTAACTGGTCATCTAAAACCGGGCCGTTGCTATGGACTTGTTCATGCACCAACCAGCTACGATCTTCTTTGGTATCTGGCAGCTGAAGTAAGCAGTTTAAATTCAACCCTTGGGTTTTGCTCACATGCACATTTGGGCGCACTTTTAACAAATCTGCACGTCCAATTATTTCCGACAAAGAACGATAGCCAAGGCGTGCTAACAGACTACGCACTTCTTCGGCAATGAAGTAGAAGAAGTTAACGACATGTTCCGGGATTCCTGTAAACCGCTTGCGGAGTTCTTCTTTTTGGGAAGCCACACCCACGGGGCAATTATTCGTGTGGCAAATTCGCGCCATAATACAGCCTTCAGCAATCATGGCGATGGAACCGAAACCGAATTCTTCACCACCCATCAATGCACCTGTCATCACATCCCAGCCACTCTTAAAACCGCCGTCTACACGCAAAACCACGCGATCGCGCAGTTTATTTTGCATGAGAACGCGATGCACTTCGCTTAAACCGAGTTCCCACGGTGAACCAGCGTGTTTAATCGAACTGAGTGGTGATGCACCTGTACCACCATCGTGACCAGAAATTTGGATGATGTCGGCGTTAGCTTTGGCGACACCAGCAGCAATTGTGCCAATACCGACTTCTGCCACTAATTTCACCGACACCTGGGCTTTGGGGTTAATTTGGTGCAGGTCGAAAATTAGCTGTGCTAAGTCTTCAATTGAATAAATATCGTGGTGTGGTGGTGGTGAAATTAAGGTGACACCAGGCTTAGAACGCCTTAACATGGCAATGTAGTTGCTCACCTTTGGCCCTGGCAGTTGTCCGCCTTCCCCAGGTTTTGCACCTTGGGCGATTTTGATTTCTATTTGTTTGGCGCTGCTTAAATAGGCAGGTGTGACCCCAAAGCGTCCTGACGCAACTTGCTTGATGGCACTAGAAGCAGTGTCACCATTCTTTAACCCTTTGAGGTGAGGTAGAGTTGGCGAGTGACCATCACTGACATCATTCAGGACTGTATAGCGTACTGGGTCTTCGCCACCTTCCCCAGAGTTAGATTTACCGCCGATGCGGTTCATGGCGATCGCTAAAACTTCATGGGCTTCTCTTGACAAAGCGCCCAGAGACATGCCGCCGGTGCAGAAGCGTTTGACAATCTCCGTCACCGATTCTACTTCTTCTAAAGGAATCGGCTGGCGATCGCTGGCAAAATCCAACAAGTCACGTAAAGCTGTAACTGGTCTATTTTGCAGATGCTTTTTGTAAACTTCGTAGTGGTCATATTTCTTGCCATCTACAGCTTTATGCAGCGCTTTTGCCAGTTCGGGGTTGTTCATATGGTACTCACCCTTGGGGAAGTACTGCACAAAGCCCAGGTTTTCTAACTTCTTAACTGTCAGTTCTGGGAAAGCTTTGCTGTGTAAGGAAAGCACCTCTTGGGACAGTTCACTCACACTCAAACCACCGATACGGGAAGTCGTACCTTTAAAGCCTAATTCTAATAAATCGCCACCGATGCCGATAGCTTCAAAAATTTGGGCTGCTTGATAGCTAGAGAGTAAGGAAATTCCCATTTTCGAGAGAATTTTGAGTAAACCTGATTCTACAGCTTGGCGATAGTTAGCGATCGCTTGCTCTAAGCTGATAGCAGCAAGTTTACCCCGTTCCATGAATTGTTGGGTTCTGGCATCGAACCACCAATCCCGCACAGTGTCCAAAGCCATGTATGGACAAACAGCACCAGCACCATAGCCAATCAGACAAGCAAAGTGATGGGTACTCCAACATTGAGCCGTATTCACAATCAGGGAGGTTTTCATCCGCAAACCTTCCTGAATCAGGTGATGGTGTACCGCACCCACCGCCAACAAAGGAGGAATGTAGGTGTATTCTGTACCGATTCCTTCACCCGCCCTGTCACTCAATATCAAAATCTTCGCACCTGCCCGCACTGACTCGGCGGCTTGTGCTTGTAAAGCTTGCACAGCTGCTTTCAATCCTTCTGGGCCGTTGGCAATGGCGAACAGAGTTGATAATTCAGCCGTAGCAAATCCTGACAGCTTCACAACTTCCAACTCTGCTTCTGTCAATACAGGCGATTCCAGTTTCAGTCTCCTGGCATATTCTGGTTTCGGTTCTAATAAATTTCCCCGTTCGCCCAGTTCGACTTTCAACGACATCACTAGTTTTTCCCGCAAGGGATCAATAGCTGGGTTCGTCACCTGGGCAAACCGCTGTTTGAAATAGTCATAAAGCAAGTGAGGTTTTTCTGACAACACGGCTAGAGGAATATCATCCCCCATACAGAAAGTCTTCTCGGAACCTGTAACCGCCATTGTCTCAATCACCATTTCTACATCTTCTGTGGTGTAGCCAAAGGCGAGTTGATGTTGCAGCCAGGTTTGTCGATCTATTTTGTCAGTTGTCAGTTGTCCGTTGTCACTGGCTTTATGTCCATTGCCATTACCAGATGCCTGATGCCCGTTACGGTTGTCACTGGCTTTATGTCCATTGCCATTCAAAGCTGCATGATGCCCATTACCATTGACAGATGACGAATGACCATTGACAATTTGCTTGAGTTCTTGACGGTACTTTTGCAGCCATTCTCCGTAAGGTTGTTGTTTGGCGATGCGCTGCTTAATCTCCCAGTTTTTCAGCACCTCATGATTGACCAAATCCACGGCAATCATTTGTCCTGGCCCAAGTCTACCTTTTTCGATAATGTCGGCTTCTGGGAAGTCAACTACACCTGCTTCGGAAGCGACGACGATGTAATCATCCTTGGTGATGAAGTAACGAGCTGGTCTTAAGCCATTGCGGTCTAATGTTGCACCAACTTTTTTGCCGTCGCTAAATACTAAAAGTGCTGGCCCATCCCACGCTTCTTGCAAACCACTGTAATATTCGTAGAAATCGACAATTTCTGGATAGTCATGCAAAGATGGTTGATTTTGGTAAGCCTCTGGCACCATAATCATCAAGGCTTCCAAGGGGCTGCGTCCAGACCGCACGAGTAATTCTAGTACGTTGTCTAGGGTGGCTGAGTCGCTGTTGTCAATGTGGACTAAGGGCTTGAGTTCGTTAACGCGATCGCCCCATACTGGATGAGTCAGGGTAGCTTCTCTAGCCATCATCCAGTTAATGTTACCCAACAAAGTATTGATTTCGCCGTTGTGTCCCAAAAGCCGCATCGGTTGCGCTAAGGGCCATTTTGGCATGGTGTTAGTACTAAAGCGACGATGATAAACTGCAAAAGCACTCTTGTAAGCTGGATTTTTTAAATCCTCATAAAATTCTCCCAAAACAGCAGACCGCACCATGCCTTTGTAAACAATTGTGCGGCTTGACAAGGAGCAGATATAAAACTCTTCTGAGATACTATTACCTGCTTTACCAATGCGACGACGAGTGATATATAACTGCCGTTCTAGTTCATCGCCACTTTCTTCAGCTGCCAGAAAAACTTGTTCGATTTGGGGCTGATTTTCTCTTGCTTGCACTCCCAATAAATCAGGCTGCACTGGTACTACTCGCCAGCCCAGTACAGTCAATTTTTCTTGTGCAGCTACCAATTCAACTGCTTGTTTAACTCTTTGGGCTACTTCTTTTTCTTGCGGTAAAAACATCATCCCTACAGCTATATTGCTGTCGGATGCACCTGCTAATTTTCCTGACAAATAATCTTGCTGAAACAAATCCCAAGGAATAGCTGTCAATATGCCTGCACCATCACCAGAATCTTGGTCTGCACTACAACCACCCCGGTGTTCCAAGCAAGTCAAAGCAGCTAAGGCTTTTGTCACAATCTCGTGACTGACTTGATTTTGACGATGAGCAATAAAACCCACACCACAAGCATCTCTTTCCTCAACTAACCACCTTTGTCCCTGGTAGATATCTGAAAATGTCATTGTTTGCAATTGATTCATCGGTTGATCGTTCATAGCCCGTTCCTGAAATATTGAGTCACAAATTTTGCCACTACTTGTGAGGAAAAATTTCTAAATTACATCCTGGAAAAATACATACATTACCGAAATTTAGGGAAAAAAAATTTTAACTTCGGTTTTTCGTTTTTGGTCACCCGTGTTAAAATCAATGCGTTATTTATTTGTGTATTTATGCTGTGTTAGACAAATTACCTTTGATCTGACAGTCTTTTATCTTTTCCCAGATTCAACGCTTTAGTTGCAGCAATTTTTGATTGACTTGCAACAAAATTTCGACCGAAAGATCAGTGTTTAAAGAGCAGAAATAATCCTGATTCTGCAACAAAATCAGCGTATTACACTACATAGCCATTTGATAATTCCTAAATATCTCTGTTGTCGTCTATATTTTTGTTGATTAGCTTTTACTAATTGTGATACTACCAGTTAAACCCTACTTAAGTGACAACAATAGTAACCATCAATGAAGATGGAATAAATATATTAATCCAGTTTTGATTCACAAGATTACTATGTATACTATGGTTGCAGTTAGTGCTTTTTAAAACACTATTTTCCAGGTGGTTGTGGTACAAAAATTGCTTGTTGAGTTCTACAAGAGACAACAAGCCAATATATACATTATCACGTTTATTCAAAAATTAAATCACTATTTTTTAAGATTCCCCCATAATTAGTTAATCTTTGCCTTGGGTGATAGCTTTCAAAAGTACTTAGTAAACTATGGTGAAAATGACGAATTGTTGCCGCCAACAAGACCACAGTGCTGTTGCCAATAAGTTTAACCACAGGTTTTTTTGGGCTACTATGTCGCCAATTATGGCGACATTAGTGTGGTTGTCTGCTACCTGGCAAGCAAATCCCCAGCAGTCCCCAACAAATACTAAACCAATCCCTACGACAATTTCACAATCCCCAACACCCCCTTTGACAGGAGTATCATCTTCTGGTACTCAAATTTCCCTCAATGGACGTACCTTACCAGGGAATTGGTTGCAGCAACCCTTAAAGGCAGGTAGGGTGACAACTTATCTCAGTGACGGGCCATTCCGGCAATTAATTGGGGTAGATTTTTTAAACAGCAGCAATCCAGCTAGACAACCAGTAGCATGGTTTTCGTCAGCCACCAAGCCAGTAGTTTTAGCCACCAGGCTGTTGGGAGGATATCGCTATCTCAATATTACTAATTTTGCTCAAACAGCGGGATGGCAGTTGCAAATTAATGGCAATACTTTGGTGATTGCCACCCCAAAAGCGCAAGTGATAAATATTCTTGAGAGTCAGCAACCTGTTGATAGCAGCATTACGCCTTTGCAGCCAACTCACGTTGTCGTTGATTTGGATCGTCCAACACCTTGGCAAGTTACACAAGGGCAAGCAATCAAAAGACCTCAAACACTCACCCCTGACCCTGATACGGTGACAATTAAGTCGCCAACACAACCAAATAGAGAGTGGATAATTACCCTTGATGGCATAGCCGATCCCAGCTTAATCCAGCGTTATACTCCTCTACCACCAGCACCACCGCCCATATCATCACCAGAACCGCTAAAACAATTACCAGCAGTACCAGAAACAGAACCACTGATTCAAAAAGTCGAAGTAGTCAATAACCAAACAATTATTAGTCTTAGCGTTCCCTTTGGTCAGTCTCCTCAAATCAACACCCTAGCCAATCCCAATCGGCTAATTATCGATATTCGTCCTGATGCTATGGTACAGCGGGATATTACTTGGGCATCAGGATTACGCTGGCGGCAGCAATTTGTCAATTTAGATACAGAACGTTTTCCTGTGGTGTGGTTAGAGATTAATCCCCGCAAAGCTGGACTAACATTGAAACCCATTTCGACAAACCCAGACACACTAACAGGCACAGCCCCCATAATTCAGACAGCACAGCGGTACTTAGCAGCAGCTGCAATTAATGGTGGTTATTTTAACCGCAATAATAAATTACCCTTGGGCGCACTGCGTCGGGATAATCAGTGGTTATCAGGCCCAATTCTCAACCGAGGTGCGATCGCTTGGAATGATTCAGGACAATTTTACTTTGGTCGTCTCACCTTAGAAGAAACTTTAATCACCCCCAATAACCTACGCTTGCCAATTCTGTTTCTCAACAGCGGTTACGTCCAGAGTGGTATTGCTCGTTACACCCCAAGTTGGGGATCTAGCTATACTCCTCTGACTGACAACGAAATTATCCTTATTATTCAGAAAAACCAAGTTACCAATCAATTATCGGCAGGCAAAGCTGGTGAAGCTGCTGTTTCCATTCCCGAAGATGGCTACCTCTTAAGTTTACGTGGAACTGCTGCTAGTAATGCATTGCAGTTGCCTATTGGCACGACACTCAGTATTTCTATTGCCACTACTCCCGCTAATTTTAACCTTTACCCCCACATTGTCCAAGCTGGGCCACTTTTAGTACAAAATGGTCAAATAGTCCTTGATGCCAAAGCTGAAAAATTCAGCAATGCCTTTATTGCGGAAAAAGCTATTCGTAGCGGTATTTGCACAACACCAACAGGTACACTAATCATTGCTGCCGTGCATAATCGTGCTGGTGGCCCTGGCCCTACCTTGGCAGAACACGCTCAATTAATGAAGCTTCTGGGGTGTGTTGATGCCTTAAATTTGGATGGTGGTAGTTCAACTAGTTTATATCTAGGAGGGCAACTACTCGACCGTTCTCCCAGTACAGCCGCTCGTGTGCATAACGGAATTGGCATTTTCTTGCGAAAATAAGCAACTGGGTATTGGGTATTAGGGATTGAGAATTAAAAAGATTTATAAGAAAGACTGGTTGAAAACCCTTGAGGAAGAGCCGTAGAGCGCCGTCCAAGCGTACTTTAGGCAAGGGGACGGCAGTTGCTTCAAGCCGGCGAACCCGTCCAACGCACTGCCTCATGAAAACCGTACTAAAGGTGTTTACGCCTGAGTCAATTGAATGTAGAATTAAGTACAACAGGAACGGTAATCAACCTGTATAAAAACCTAACTGCCTAACGGCAATCTGCACCTTGACAATTAAAGATATAGGGTTCTATTCCATAGTTCTAGTTTCCTGCCCAGGAATAGGTAAAATCTTCATGGCAGCTAGACGTTCAGAAATTAAATCAAACAAATTTTGGAACCATCCAACTACCGCTCTTGCCTCGGAAAGTAAACGCTCTTTGGAGAGAACCACCTCTGAGCTAGATACCGCAAGGGGTCTAGTTTAAGTGGACTCGTTGAACCAAGAATCCCCTCGCCTTTAGGCAGGGGAGTGTCAAGACAGTACCTCTTTCCCAGTCCCCAGTCCCCAGTCCCCAATCCCCAGTCCCCAGCCCCCAGTCCCTTTTTAAAGTTCAGAACAAGCTGCCATTTGACTTGATGAAGACTTGGTGTAGACACAATAGTTTTTATAGTAGTTGTTTACACCTGCAAGCTTGATTTTGGTATGTTTAGCAAGGTGGAATTAAATTGCTGATTTTCACGGTTGCAAGATTGCGCCAGATTTTTCCATCAATGGTTAAGAGTAATGACAGTTTGTTATGTCTCCAAATGAGGTAACTATGGCTCAATATCAAGAAACCACACACATTAATGCTCTGCCCATATCCACCGCCATCACTAACCGAGGTATTGCTGCTACTGAACTGCGTCCTTGGGGTTCTTTTACTGTTTTGGAAGAAGGGCGGGGATACAAAATCAAGCGCATCGAAGTCAAGCCTGGACATCGCCTCAGTCTCCAAATGCATCATCACCGCAGCGAACACTGGATTGTCGTTTCTGGTACAGCCAGGGTAGTTTGCGGCGAACAAGAAATACTGCTTGGCAATAATCAGTCAACTTATGTACCTCAATGTACATCTCATCGTTTAGAAAATCCTGGCGTAATTCCCTTGGTGTTAATTGAAGTGCAAAATGGTGAATATTTAGGTGAAGATGATATTATTCGCTACCAAGATGATTATGCTCGTACCAAGGATTAACACTGAAATACGACTAATAAATCAACCTGTAACAGCTTATTACTAAAAACTAAATAACATAATTGTGCAAACCGTCTGAGGTTATAACTGCGCGTTCAAAAATGTCCCTACCTACTCTAGGCAGGGATATTTTAGTGTTGTAGCGATATACATCAACTAACTCATCCTATGCTGGAAGGTAATAGGGGATAATGTCGTCATCAAAATATTTTACGTGTGAGTTTTGTCGCCAACTAATCTGTAATATTTAAGTTGGGGTATTTTATTGCCAAAACGAATTTCATGATTCATCTGAGTCCAGCAGCCTTAAGTGAAATTGGGCGATTAAAGTCAAAGCAGCCAAATGCCTTGTTTCGATTAGCAGTTAAACCGGGTGGTTGTTCCGGTTTGTTTTACGATATGTCCTTTGATGAAGCAGTAAAAGTCAGCGATCGCCTTTTTGACCTGAATGGCATTCAAGTAGTTGTAGACGCCGAAACCTTAGATTACGTCAATGATTTAGCCTTGGATTATTCCGAAGATTTGATGGGTGGAGGTTTTCGCTTCCATAACCCCCAAGCGATCGCGACTTGTGGCTGCGGCAATTCCTTCTGTGTGAGTCAATAGTCAGTAGTTAGTTGTCAGTGGTAAAAAACAACTGACCCTTATGGGTGACGCTCCTGCGTCGAAGATCGCTGCGAAGATCGGCAGTTCCTCATGGGGGAGACCGCCTCTCTCGCACTGCCTCAAAAATAATAATTGACATAAAACCATAAAAAAAGCTATAATCAGGATTTGTTAAAACTTAGACCTCTAAGCAGCTCCACGCGCTGTGACTCATGCCAACAATACAGCAACTCATACGTAATGAACGCGAAAAAGCGCGTCAGAAAACCAAGTCCCCAGCTCTGAAGCAATGCCCACAACGCCGGGGTGTTTGTACCAGAGTATACACAACTACACCTAAAAAGCCTAACTCAGCTCTCCGCAAAGTAGCAAGGGTCAGACTGACTTCTGGATTTGAAGTTACAGCTTACATTCCAGGAATTGGTCATAACTTACAAGAGCATTCCGTTGTGATGATTCGTGGCGGTCGGGTTAAGGACTTACCAGGCGTAAGATACCACATTATCCGTGGCACTTTGGATACAGCGGGAGTTAAAGACCGTAAACAAGGTCGTTCCAAGTATGGAACCAAGCGCCCGAAAGAGGGAGCTAAAAAGTAAAATAGAGGCGATTAATCGTGTTTGAGCCGATTAACCG
Source organism: Nostoc sp. UHCC 0702 (assembly GCA_017164015.1). GTDB lineage: Bacteria > Cyanobacteriota > Cyanobacteriia > Cyanobacteriales > Nostocaceae > Amazonocrinis. The sequence goes on along the minus strand of CP071065.1, from coordinate 8,361,596 downwards.
TCTCACCCGCAAGGGCAGAAACATAGAAAAACAAGTCGTGTTGGCTTTTTCAAGAACTCAAGCTACACCCTTGAAAGGGCGAGCAAATGTAGGGAATTTTAGGTAGCATCCTGTGAGTGACAGCAGCATTTTAAGAAAAATCTTAAGGTTTTTAATGTTGTCGCCTTGTATGTCTAATTGTGGGCAGCAAGTAAATTTGTAAGCTGTGCTGCAACTGTAGAAAAAATTAAGTGAAGTCTGAGCGGAGGCTGTCACCGCTTAGAGTCCAGTGTCTGATAGCATATAATTTCGTTGCCAAATCCGAATTAAAGGTTGAAGTATGTCTCGTCGTGGTGTTATTCAAAAGCGCCCAGTTCCGGCTGACTCAGTGTATAACAGTCGCCTTGTGAGTATGATCATCAGGCGGATTATGCGTCATGGAAAGAAATCCCTAGCAGCACGCATTGTTTATGATGCGTTGAAAACTATTGAGGAACGCACTGGGAACGCTGCTTTAGAAACCTTTGAAAGAGCGGTGCGGAATGCAACGCCTTTAGTAGAAGTGAAAGCTCGCCGAGTCGGCGGTGCAACTTATCAAGTACCAATGGAAGTGCGTTCCGACCGGGGAACTACCCTAGCACTACGTTGGCTGGTACAATTTTCCAGGTCTAGACCAGGCCGCACAATGGCAAGCAAGTTAGCCAATGAGTTACTTGACGCTGCTAACGAAAGCGGGAATGCAATTCGCAAACGTGAAGAAACACACCGGATGGCGGAAGCTAACAAAGCCTTTGCCCACTATCGTTACTAAGTGAAGAAGCGATATATCGCTCTCTAAGTACGATATATCGTGGAATTACAAAAATTAAAGACGGTTTTCCGTAGAGTATAGAATCTTAACAAAGAGTAATATACAAGATATCATGAGGCAAAAACTATAGGAGGCTACTGTGGCACGTACAAACCCGCTAGAGAGAGTACGCAATATCGGTATTGCGGCGCATATAGATGCGGGCAAGACAACAACAACAGAGAGAATATTGTTTTACTCTGGGATAATTCATAAAATTGGTGAAGTTCACGAAGGAACTGCCGTAACAGACTGGATGGATCAAGAGCGGGAGCGGGGAATTACCATTACTGCCGCCGCGATCACTACCAGTTGGAAAGATCATCAAATAAACATTATCGATACTCCAGGTCACGTAGACTTCACAATTGAAGTCGAACGTTCCATGCGCGTGTTGGATGGTGTAATCGCAGTATTTTGTTCTGTGGGCGGCGTGCAACCGCAATCAGAGACAGTTTGGCGGCAAGCAGACCGTTACAAAGTGCCTCGCATAGCCTTTATCAACAAAATGGATCGCACAGGCGCGAACTTTTATAGAGTTCACGAGCAAATGCGCGATCGCCTGCGTGCCAACGCCATTGCTATCCAACTGCCAATTGGTAGTGAAAATGATTTTAAGGGTATCGTTGACCTAGTACGGAAGCGTGCGTATATATACGCCAACGACCAAGGAACCGATATTCAAGAAACTGATATTCCGGCAGAATTGCTTGAGCAAGCTGAAGAATACCGCAACAAACTGATAGAAGCGGTGGCAGAAACAGACGACGATCTGATGAACAAGTACTTCGAGGGCGAAGAACTGACAGAAGACGAAATCCGTACTGCTCTGCGTAAAGGCACAATCGCGGGTACTATTGTGCCAGTACTTTGCGGCTCAGCATTCAAAAACAAAGGTGTGCAGTTGATGCTGGATGCAGTTGTAGATTACCTGCCAGCACCAATTGACGTACCACCAATTCAAGGTGCGCTGCCGAATGGCGATACTGTAGAGCGTCGGGCTGATGATAGCGAACCTCTATCAGCTCTGGCATTCAAAATCATGGCTGACCCTTACGGTCGCCTGACCTTCGTTCGTGTTTACTCAGGCATCCTGAAAAAAGGTAGTTACGTTCTCAACGCTACTAAGAACAAAAAAGAACGGATTTCCCGTTTGGTGATTTTAAAAGCAGATGAACGACTTGATGTCGAAGAACTGCGAGCAGGTGATTTAGGAGCAGCGTTGGGATTAAAAGACACCTTGACAGGTGACACACTGTGTGATGATGGAGCGCCAGTAATTCTGGAATCCCTATTCATTCCTGAGCCTGTAATCTCGGTGGCGGTTGAACCCAAAACCAAGAATGACATGGATAAACTATCCAAGGCTCTGCAATCTCTTTCAGAAGAAGATCCAACCTTCCGAGTCAGTGTTGATCCAGAAACCAACCAAACAGTGATTGCAGGGATGGGAGAGCTACACCTGGAAATTCTGGTAGACCGGATGTTACGTGAATTTAAAGTAGAAGCGAGTGTTGGTGCGCCACAGGTAGCTTATCGCGAAACAATTCGTAAACACGTCACCAGAGTAGAAGGTAAGTTCATCCGCCAAAGTGGTGGTAAAGGCCAATACGGTCACGTTGTGATCGATTTGGAGCCAGGGGAACCTGGTACTGGTTTTGAATTCGTTTCCAAAATTGTTGGTGGTGTTGTACCTAAAGAGTATATTAACCCCGCAGAACAGGGAATGAAAGAAAGCTGCGAATCTGGCGTTTTAGCCGGATATCCGCTAATTGATGTCAAAGCAACATTGGTCGATGGGTCATACCACGATGTAGACTCTTCGGAAATGGCTTTTAAAATTGCTGGCTCAATGGCAATGAAAGAGGCAGTGTTAAAAGCTTCACCCGTCCTCTTAGAACCTATGATGAAAGTTGAGGTAGAAGTACCTGAAGACTTTATCGGCAACGTCATTGGTGACCTCATCTCTCGCCGGGGGGAGATTGCAAGCCAAAGCACTGAACAGGGACTGGCTAAGGTGGCATCGAAAGTTCCACTGGCGAACATGTTTGGCTACGCCACTGATATCCGGTCGAAGACCCAAGGTCGGGGTATCTTCACGATGGAGTTCAGCCACTACGAAGAGGTGCCTCGCAGCGTGGCTGAGGGGATCATTGCAAAAAGTAAAGGGAAAGCTTAATTAAAAGAGGAAACGAGCATTCATGGCACGCGCAAAGTTTGAAAGGAATAAACCCCACGTTAACATCGGTACAATTGGCCACGTTGACCACGGTAAAACAACATTAACAGCAGCTATCACCATGACCTTGGCAGCTCTGGGTCAAGCTGTTGCTAGGGCATACGACCAAATCGATAACGCCCCAGAAGAAAAGGCGCGGGGTATTACCATCAATACAGCTCACGTGGAGTATGAAACCGCTAATCGGCACTATGCTCACGTAGACTGCCCCGGACACGCTGACTATGTGAAGAACATGATCACGGGTGCAGCCCAAATGGATGGAGCTATCCTTGTAGTTGCTGCTACCGATGGCCCTATGCCCCAAACTCGTGAACACATTCTGTTAGCACGTCAGGTGGGTGTTCCTAAGCTAGTAGTCTTCTTAAACAAAGAAGACATGATGGAAGATGAAGAATTGCTAGAGCTGGTGGAACTAGAACTGAGAGAACTGTTAACTGAGTACGGTTTTGATGGTGATGAGATTCCCATCATTAGAGGTTCAGGCCTGCAAGCTCTCGAAGCAATGGTTGCCAATCCTAAGACCCAACGTGGAGAAAATCCCTGGGTAGATAAAATCTACGATCTAATGGATGCTGTAGATTCCTACATTCCTAACCCAGAGCGGGATATTGATAAGCCCTTCCTGATGGCTGTAGAAGACGTATTCACCATCACAGGTCGTGGTACTGTGGCTACTGGACGTATCGAACGCGGCAAAATTAAGATTAACGATACCGTTGAGCTAATTGGTATTAGAGATACTCGTAGCACCACCGTCACCGGGATCGAGATGTTTAAGAAAAGTCTCGAAGAAGGCTTGGCTGGGGATAACGCCGGTGTACTCCTGCGTGGTCTGAAAAAAGAAGACATTGAGCGCGGGATGGTGCTAGCTAAACCTGGTTCAATTAAACCTCACACTGATTTTGAAGGTGAAGTATACGTGCTTACCGACAAAGAAGGCGGTCGCAAGACTCCATTTTTTGCAGGCTACCGCCCTCAGTTCTATGTCCGGACAACTGATGTAACTGGCACCATCAAAGCCTTCACATCGGATGCAGGGGAAGCGGTGGAAATGGTAATGCCAGGCGATCGCATTAAGGTGACTATAGAACTGATCAACGCGATCGCGATTGAGCAAGGAATGCGCTTCGCTATTCGTGAAGGCGGTCGCACCATCGGTGCTGGTGTCGTCTCTAAAATCATCAAGTAGCACCTTTTTGATTTCATAACGAAGGAGCAGGGATAATAAACATAAATCTCTGCTCCTTTCTCTTCCCACAATAAAGGGATTGGGGATTAGGTACTGGGGATTGGGTATTAGGTATTAGACAGAAAAACGCTCTTTGATGAAGTAAATTCCTTTCCAGTCCCCAGTCCCTAGTCCCCAGTCCCTAGTCCCCAGTCCCCTTAAAACTCAGAACCTGGACAATTTAAGATGGCAACTCTACAGCAGCAGAAGATTAGAATTCGTTTACAAGCTTTTGACCGTCGGTTATTAGACACATCTTGCGAGAAGATTGTAGATACAGCTAACCGCACTAACGCCACAGCTATAGGCCCAATTCCTTTACCAACAAAACGTAAAATCTACTGTGTGCTGCGATCGCCTCACGTAGATAAAGATTCGCGCGAACACTTTGAAACCCGCACCCATCGCCGGATTATTGATATTTACCAGCCTTCGTCCAAAACTATTGATGCCTTGATGAAGCTGGACTTGCCATCGGGTGTGGACATTGAAGTCAAATTGTAATTAGTTATTTAGTCCAAAGTCAACAGTCCATAGTTTTAACTATTGACTGTTGTCAAAATATTTACCTTGCCCTGAAGAAATTTCTTTCAGGGCTTTTTATTGGCTGGGAAACAAAATGATAGAATGTAAACAAAGTACGGGAAAAGCAGAGAAGAATAAATTTTTAAAGATTAAATTTATACCAAGGTAACAATGACATTTTCTTCTAAAATTGCAGTCCGCGAACTACCTCTGTTCCCGTTACCTGAAGTAGTTCTGTTTCCCACTAGACCATTACCTTTACACATCTTTGAATTTCGCTACCGAATCATGATGAACACGATTTTGGAGAGCGATCGCCGATTTGGAGTGTTAATGGTCGATCCAGCCAAAGGTACAGTTGCCAATGTTGGTTGCTGTGCAGAAATTATTCATTACCAGCGGCTGCCAGATGACCGCATGAAGATGTTGACTTTAGGACAGCAGAGGTTTCGTGTTTTAGAGTATGTTCGTGAAAAGCCCTACCGTGTGGGATTAGTGGAATGGATTGAAGACCACTCACCTGCTAAAGATTTGCGCCCTTTGGCAACTGATGTCGAACAACTACTGCGAGATGTTGTGCGTCTGTCTGCTAAATTAACCGAACAAAACATAGAACTGCCAGAAGAATTGCCTGATCTGCCTACAGAGCTATCTTATTGGGTGGCAAGCAACCTCTATGGTGTAGCAGCAGAGCAGCAGTCATTGTTAGAAATGCAAGATACTGCCGCTCGCTTAGAACGAGAAGCAGAAATTTTGACTTCTACTCGTAATCATTTGGCAGCTCGTTCTGTTCTTAAAGATACTTTTAATCAAAAGTGATGAGTTAATAGTCAATAGTAAAGTAAAAAATTTTTAACCTATTGACTATATACTTATGACTCCAAAGGGTTGATTGACAAAACATTGTAGCTGCCAAAAATTTTGATGACTTCTGTATAGATAGTTAATTGTTCTAAGGCAGATTGCATTTGTGCTGAGGTGGTGTCTGCTTCTAGGTCAATGAAAAATAAGTATTCTCCTAGCGATCGCTTTGTTGGGCGTGATTCAATGCGGCTGAGGTTAATATTTAATTGAGCAAATATTTGCAGGGGTTTGATTAGCGCCCCTGGCACGTTACTAGGCACAGTAAAAGCAAGGGAAGTATGGCTAGCATTGCCTGAAGATATATGGTAGTCTGCTTCTATTTCACTAGGACTAACTACCCAAAAGCGAGTACAGTTTTCTGGATAATCATTAATCCCACTGGCTAATATAGGCAAATTGTAGAGTTGAGCAGCTCTATTAGATGTAATCACTGCTGCGGTTTTATCACTTTCTAAGTGCTGTAGCGGCTCGGTTGTGGAACTAGTGGGAATCAACTTCACAGTAGGCACAAACCGCTCTAACCAGCCTTGACATTGTGCCAAAGCTTGCGGGTGAGAATAAACAGTTTTAATACTATCTAAACCAGTGGCACAAGAAACTAAAGCATGGACAATGGGCATGACCAAAGCCAACTGAATTCGCAAATTGTCCAACTGCCACAGCGTATCCATTGTCATGGTTACACTCCCTTCAATAGAATTTTCCACAGGTACAACAGCCAACTGTGTGTGCCCTAGAGCAACAGCTTGGAGTGACTGAGCAATGCTAGGATAGGGGCATAAGGTAGCTTCAATTCCCGTCTTCAAGGTTAGCCAATCAACATAAAAAATAGCTGCTTGTTCAGCATAAGTGCCACGAGGCCCTAAATGGGCAATGGATAAAGTCATAAAGTTAACCCTGAGATATGTGTTAGCTCTATAGACTATATCTTAGGAAAATCAACCTTTTATTTATTAGTAATATTGGTTTAATACGGATCATTGTTTTAAAGAACACAATGATACAGTTTGTAACTGTATTCACCAGCAGATTTACCGTATTGCTGATCTCGGAAACATTGCTGAGATTCCAAATCCACTGGAGTCCGGAATTCAACCAACCATAAATCTAAAGGTCGTGAAATTTTAGTGAGTTGTTCGTAAAACACTTGTATGGCTTGGCTATATTCTTTAGTCTCTGAGTCTTGATGAGCCAAGAAAAACTGCAAGTTTTGGGCAGGTAAGTGTTGGAATTCCCAAGCTAACCCCATCATTCTACCAGTCTGCCCGTGATGGAGGTGGTTAGTAGCAATCAGCACCTGATCTGGAGAAACTTTTTGGATCAAAGAAGCGAGGATGTCAGGACGTTGGTTTTGCAGGTAGCCCAGATGACCAACTACCGTCACCCCTCCCAGCATTGCCATCAGCCAAATGATGCTAACTGCAACTTTGCCATTCACAAACGGCCAGAATTTCTGTTTATACTGGTTTAAATTTTGTACTTGATGCCAACAGCCTGCTAATGCAGCACCCAAAAGTAAAATTATTACTGGTGCATAGATAAATTGAAAACGAGCAGCCAAGGTTAAATCCTTGCCCAAACCGTAGGTAAAACACAGGCATAAAGCGATCGCACTGATGATATACCCACTCAAGATTTCTATGGCTAGATGCGTATCAGGCTGTTGCTGCTGTATTTTTAGCCCCTGAGTGAGATAAGGTAAGCTCCAAAGTAAAAACAGCAAAGTTACTAAACCAGAAACAATCACAATCACTGTAGGTAAATTTGTGATTGCTGAAGGTAGCAACAATAGCATACTGATAATCCAAAGTAGTAATCGTCCTATTGGTTCCAACCATCTCAGATGAGGATTGCTACTAGCAACCCAGTTCGTCAGTTCATTGCTAGGAATACTTTTCAGGATGGGTATCCAAACGATACATCCAATCAATGTTCCTAAAATAACTATCGCAATACGCCACCAATGATTTGGCAGATAACCATCTCCACCCTGCTTAATTTTTCTCCAAATTTGCCACAGCAGTACAAAGCCTTCAGCACACAGAGTCAGGATGAAAAAATAATGGGTTGCTATCCCTAAACTGTTGATTATTATCCAACCTAATACTAGCCAAATAGGCAAAGATTTTTGACGATGGATAGTTTGAATTGCTTTGACAAAGCAACATAGAGAAGCAATCACTAGCAAAATTACCAAAGTATAATGGCGCGCTTCTCTAGCTAGGAAAACGGCGTAGGGAGAAACTGCCATCATTGCTGCTGCCATTTGACCGACCAACTTAGAACCAAAGGCTAAGTAGCCAAAGCCAAACATAGCAGGAATTGATGCAACCCCGAATAAAGCACTAAGCGATCGCGCTGTCCAGATTGAGGCTAGTTCCCCTGTGGGCGAAAATAATTTCATCCAGAAATGGGCTAGCGCAAAATAGACCGGAGGATGAGTACTTTCGTCAAGCAGATGTTGGATCACAGCGCTGATTCCAGTGACAGCAGTAGGTTGCAGTGGCTGCATGAGAACATCTGAACTAATGAACTGATTTAGCGGTACTGTGCGAAAACTATTGCCCAAACTAAAAACCATCGTTGCACACTCATCAGTCCAAGGAGGTAGAGATTCCAGACGCAGAAAGCGTAGACCAGTGCCAATGGTTAACCATAGCAGCATTAGCAATAAATGATGGTGATTCTTCATTAACGCGATGTCATACCAGTTGCAATCAAAAATAGTAATTGAAGTCTGGGAAGATGAGCAGGAGTATGTGAGTAATTGTTCAGAAGCTTATCACAGTCTTCTTTTCTATCCCACAAACAGTCTGGATGCTTGATCTATTAGAGCAAATGTACTATTTTAGACTTGGTTGTGATTGCACTGAAAAGATTATGAAGTTCTCCTACACAATTCTTTATGTAAAAGATGTTGTAATGAATCATAACTATAAACAAATATAGTTTTTAAAATAAATCAGTCGAGATAAATAGTGTTTTGACTGAATTAAAATTAATAAATATAAAAAATTAATTAATAATAGAAGTACTAAACAATTATTTCCTAGAATTCATGGCTACCAAGTTTACTGCCTCTCAATCGGTAGAAATTGCTGTGCCACAACAGCCTATTCCCATTCAGCACTACTTGCGTCAGCCTCAACGTCTAGTTAAGGCTTTGGTTGACAACAGCCGGATTCAGCAGCTTTCGGAGGAAGTATTTCGCTTGAAAATGCGTCCTCTAGCTTTTATGTCCGTAAGTATTCAACCCACTGTAGACATGAGAGTCTGGGCAGAATCAAATGGAATAATTTATTTGCGATCGCTCTCGTGTGAAATCGTTGGTTTAGATTATATTAACCAGCGCTTTTCTCTAAATTTACAGGGGCATTTGTCTCCCTACCAGGGAAGTACCGGCACGCGCCTGCAAGGAAGAGCCGATTTAGAAGTGCAAGTTGATTTCCCACCACCATTTTCTCTGACCCCTAAACCAATTTTAGAAGCTACTGGTAATGGTTTACTCAAGAGTGTGCTGTTGACAGTTAAGCAAAGATTGCTTCATCAACTGCTGGTAGACTATCGCCACTGGGTAATCTTGCAAACGAAACAAAAAGTGCTAGATGATAACAGTGCTGAACTACCAATCTTGAATATGGAGTAATGTTTTATTTGCGATGTCGTATAAGGCAGAAGTGAGGAGTTAGGAGTGAAGAAGTATCTCCCCATCCCCCCATCCCCCCACCCCCTACACAGGACTAAATTTGGCAGGGACGAAAGGACTTGCGATGTAGCGGTGAGGGGCCATATTCTCGCAATGCCAACAAATGCTTTTGACTGCCGTAACCTTTATTATGTGCTATGTCATACATCGGATACTTGGATGCTAGACGCAACACCAATTCGTCACGCCAAACTTTAGCCATGATACTAGCTGCGGCAATAGTAAGCGATCGCTCGTCTCCTTTGACTATTGTTTGTTGCGGCACAAGCAAGTCTTTGACTAACTGATTACCATCAACCAAACAAATTGCTGGCTGTACCTTCAGCTTGTGTACAGCCCGCTTCATAGCTAACAATGTAGCCTGCAAAATATTCATTTGGTCAATTTCAGCAGTGGAAGCAAAACCTATTTTCCAGTCAATTGCCAGCACGGAAATTCGCTGTGCTAGCTGAGTTCTACGAAAACTAGACAGCTTTTTACTGTCTTTGATATCATCTGCTATCAGTTCGCTCAAAGCACTAGCTGGTAGGATCACAGCTGCTGCAACTACAGGGCCAAATAAAGCACCTCGCCCGACTTCATCCACGCCAGCAACCAACCCTGGAAGAACTGACATGGCGGACAACTCCAACCAACTTGATTCGATTTTGAGTGCTGACATAATTAAAAATTAAAAATTTTTAATTTTGTATTTTTAATTTTTAATTTAGTCTAGGGAGGACGTATCATCTACCGCAGAGGAACGACGGCGACGGCGACGGCTACCACCAGTAGTGCTATTTGCTTCATTATCCTCTGAAATAGACGCAATTTCTGTTTGCTCAGATACACTTTCAGGTAAGGATTGCTCTTGTAATACAGTTTCTGCTGTATTTGTATTTACTTCCGTGTTCTCTGTTTCAGAAACAGCTGAGTCTATTGTTATTTGTGCAGGTACAGTTGGTAGTTGCCCAGGCTGAACAATGTTGATAATTACCGACTTAGGATTTTTGACCTCCCGATCTAACTTCACTAGAGGAGAAACTCCCATCAAGGCAAAAACATCCTGTTCCTCTAGGCTCATTTCTACAGTTCTAATTTCCGGTGGTTCTACCACTGGTTTGACTGGTTCTACCTTGGTGACTATTTTATTACGTTCTGCCCGTTCAGTCCAACCTGATTTGCCCAAGGTGGGTGAGGGGATATCTGGTGTTGTCCCTAGTTCTGCTTCGCCATCTAAGTCTAAGTCTGGCTCATTGTCAAAAGTTAGTGGATTAGCAGTAATCCGGGTTTCATCTTTCCCATTCCCTCCATTGATGCCGATGCGTCTACGACGGGTGCGGGTAGTACGTTTGTTCTGATCACCAAGTTCTTGATAGCTGGGATGATTAATCAAATTCAAGCTGCTCAAGTCAGAATCGCCATCAAATCCTTCTCCAAATGTATCGTAAGTTTCTCGCGGTTCAGTAATCCGAGCAGTTGGCAGACGTGGTTCTCTGTGAGGCAGAGATACAAAACGGTCTGGTATTTCTGCTGTGATTGGTAATCGGCTTTCGGATTCTCCAGGCAGACGTACAGTATGCCCTAAACCACCACAAGTGGGGCAAGTTTCGCCAAACAGTTCGTAAATATTTTGACCTTGGCGCTTGCGGGTAAGTTCTACCAAACCCAGTTCGGTTAGTTGGGCAATCTGGGGACGAGCTTTGTCTGCTTTGAGGGCTTTGTTAAAGTGTTCTAGAACTTGCAATTGGTCACGCCGCGATTCCATATCAATGAAGTCAACGACGATTACCCCGGCAATATTCCGCAAGCGTAACTGACGGGCAATTTCTGTTGCGGCTTCACAGTTTGTCCATAGAACTGTTTCTCTGGCTGTTGCCGATCGCGTGAAGGAACCAGAGTTAACATCGATTACTGTTAATGCTTCGGTTGGCTCAATGATGATGTAGCCGCCAGAAGGTAAGTCTACTCTGGGTTTAAGGGCTTCTCTAATGGCGGCATTGATGCGGAAATATTCTAAAATCGGAGAGCGATCGCGGTGATGGTCAATTAACAATCCTTGTGGTGTCTGACCACCACTCCAGTTTTGCAAATACTGTTTGACCCGCTTCAAGCCAGTACTGGAATCCACAACGATGCGATTCACATCCGCACCGTACATATCCCGTAATACCCGCTGGATAAAGTCATCGTCTCGATTTAACAAAGCTGGGGCACGGGTAGACTGGGCTTCAAGCTGAATCGCCTCCCATTGCTTTTGCAGCACCTCCATATCTTCCATAACCGCTTCTTCTGGTTTGCCTTCGGCTTCGGTACGCACTAGCAAACCCATACCCGCCGGTTTGATCAAGATTGCCAGGGCCCGCAAGCGATTGCGTTCGCTTTCACTCTTAATCCGCCGCGATAAGTTTACACCCCTACCATAGGGCATCAACACAACATAGCGCCCAGGTAAAGTAATGTTACCTGTGAGCCTCGGCCCTTTTGTCCCCGTTGGCTCCTTCATTACTTGCACCAAAACTTTTTGCTGTGGTGCTAATAATTCTGTGATGGCTGCTGCTGTGCGCTTCAGCTTTAACGGCCCCAAATCAGTTACATGAATAAAACCGTTACGTTCTGGGTCGCCAATATTGACAAAAGCTGCATCTATCCCAGGCAATACATTTTCTACTACGCCTAAATATATATCACCTATTTGGTGATGTCCTGTGGCTACAACGAGTTCTTGTATTTGATCTTCAGAAAAGACAGCAGCAATTTGATGCTGCTCAGCGATGATAATTTGTTTTGGCATTCAACTTCCTCAAAAACTGGCAGCGCCAATAGGCTTGGAGGTTTGTTATCCCTCTCGCCCCTGTTAGCCCTCAAAGGCGCTGCTGATAATAAAAATTGTGAAGCAGAGCTTCAAAGTTAAAGAGCTATTGGCTAAGGAATTGCGTTTACACGCCTGATTATTCCAGAACGGCTGCATATTGTTTAAGTAAATAAATCAACCGTCCGTGGTTGATTCTTGATGTGATACCTTCACCACTTAGGGGTTAGGCATTCAGCAGTTGTTTTAAAAGCATAGAGTAAGAGTTGCCGACGGAGCCTGTTGTTAGTTACTAGTTCACAAGCTAGCTATAAACAGAGAGCGTTCTTTTATCTGCCTGTTGTTTGTCTGGGATAAAATCCTAGAAGTTGCACTCTAATATCTTTGCTTTCGCACCCTGAGTATCAGGGTAGTGAACCAGTTCATTCAATGCAGCGCCAGAAAATTTCTCTTCACCCTATTCTAACGCAACCTTGCCAAAAATCAATTGGCATGATGTATGTGTCATGTCAGGGCAACTACTAGCAAGTTACCCTTGAGGGATTATACTCCTAAAATTAGCTGATTGCGATGAATGTGAAGAAGTTGAAATTCTTCACCAGAGACTACTTCTAACATCCACAGGATTTGTTCAGGACGCAACAGTACACCGTCGGGGCGACAGCTACCTTCATAACGCAGTATGACTGTAGACTCTAAATTGCTAGTGTTGGTTTGTACTAATTCAAGTGCAAACAGGCGCGAGCGCAGATTTACTAGCTGGCTTTTGCCTGACTTAGTTGTTTGTTCGTACCATAGCTCATTTTTTGCTTTGATTGTATCAATCCATTGTTGCCATTGTGCAGGTGTTGCTTCATTCACTGCTGCTACAGTAATCAAATACTCTGCGGCCTCTATAGCAAGGCTTGCTGCACTGGCTTTTAAATCTATCTCCACCACATTATATACAGGTATGTCTTTTGGTAGCTCTTTTGCCAATTTTTCAATGAAAATAGCAGCTGGCACTAGCTGAGTTAATTCAAAATCCACAATTTCACCGCTGCTGGTAGCTCCCAAAGCCAAGGCATTGGCCACAGAGATCCGGGGATTCGGATGAAATCCACCGGTAAAAGCTACTGGTAAACTTGCTCGCCGAATCACTCGGTCAAATAGACGCATCAAATCTAAGTGACTCATCAAAGCCATATCGCCTTGTTTGCCAAACCAGACACGCAAACGTTGTGCCTTGGTTGTGTTGGGAACAAATTGGCCAGCGAATTGTGGAATTGTAGGAGGCTCAATAACAATGTTATGACCGAAATCTGTGCCACAAACACCACAATGAGAACAACCTTCAAAAGAGCAGTCCGGGACAGTTGCGGCTTCGAGAGCGCGTTGTAAGTCCTCTATCAACCACTTTTTATCAATTCCTGTGTCGATGTGTTCCCAAGGTAGGGGAGCATCGAAGGAGTGGGATGAAGAAGATGAGCATGTTAGTGCCTCATCTCCCTCATTTCCTTTGCGCCTCTGCGCGACGGACACTTTCACGCCAGTTGCACTCAACGAGGGAACCTCCGCAACGCACTGGCTCCTCAAGTCGGCACCGCCCACGGAAGTGTCCTCTTCTGCGTGAAATAAATTCCACTCGCCATTTTCCACTTGGCGATATTTCCAATCTAAACCGGCTTGAGCGATCGCAGACCCCCAAGCAGTAAAAGCTTTATCTACATTGTCATACCAGGAATCCATCCCAGCGCCCAATTCCCAAGCCCGACGCAGTACTTGACCCAAACTGCGATCGCCTCGTCCGATAAAGTCCTCCATCGCGGAAATCCGCACATCGGTAAAATTCACCTTTACTCCTCTGACCCTGCGAAATTCTTGCCGCAGCAAGTTTTGCTTGCGTTTAAATTCCGCAGTGGAAACTGAGTGCCACTGAAACGGTGTATGGGGCTTGGGCGTAAAATTAGAAATTGTCAAGTTGAAGTTTAAGGGCTTTCGTCCTTGACCTCGACATTCTCGTTGCAGCCAGCTTACTGTTTCCGCAATGCCCAAAACATCGGCATCTGTTTCACCCGGTAAGCCAATCATGAAATATAACTTAATCTTGTCCCAACCTTGTTCCCAAGCAGTTTTCACACCCCGCAGCAGTTCTTCATTCGTCAAACCCTTATTGACGATATCTCGCATCCGCTGGGTTCCCGCTTCTGGGGCAAAGGTGAGTCCACCTTGCCGCATACCGCCAAGAATGTTGGCAATATTTTCATCAAATCTGTCTACCCGTTGGCTAGGAAGAGACAGGGTAATATTTTCATTTTTTAAGCGATTTTTGATTTCCATCCCCACCGCTGGGAGGGACAAATAATCAGAACAGCTTAGAGATAGTAAAGAAAACTCATTGTAACCGGTTGCCCGCATTCCCTGTTCAATGGCTTCTACTACTTTCTCTGGTTCCACATCCCTGGCTGGTCGGGTAAGCATTCCTGGTTGACAGAAGCGACAGCCACGAGTACAACCACGTCTAATCTCAATTGTCAAGCGATCGTGTACAGTTTCTACGTAGGGAACTAACCCGATGGAGTAAGCTGGGATGGGGGTTGCTACCCTTCGCAAAATTCGTTTTGGCACATCTGGGCGATTGGGATGGACTGAGCCATCCGCCGCCATATCATAAAACTGAGGAACGTATACACCTGGTATTTGTGCCAAGTCTAATAAAGTCTGTTCTCGACAAAATCCTGCTTGTTTGGCTTCTTCCAACACCAAACCTATTTCTGGCAGGAGTTCTTCGCCATCACCCAGTGCAATAAAGTCGAAAAAGTCAGCGTATGGTTCCGGATTTGAAGTCGCCGTCTGTCCCCCTGCAAAAATTAGGGGATAAGGAGATGAGCAGGATATTCCTTCCTCATCCCCCTCATCCCCCTCATCTCCCCTTTGCTGCCTCTGTTGCCAAGTTAAAGGAATCCCGGCTAAATCCAACATTTCTAGGATGTTAGTTGCACCCAGTTCGTAACTGAGACTAAAACCTAAAATGTCGAATTCCAACAGCGATCGCTTCGACTCTACAGCAAACAAAGGTGTATCCGTAGCTCTGAGTTTCGTTGCTAGGTCTTGTCCTGGTAGGTAGGCGCGATCGCATAACTGCCGAGGTTGGGCATTCAGGATGTTATACAGGATGATATGCCCTAAATTCGATGCTCCGACTTCATATACTTCTGGGTAGGTTAACACCCAGCGTATCGCTGCCGTATCCCACGGCTTATGTACTGATAAGCGTTCGTTACCTAGGTAACGCGCTGGCTTTAAAATATCCGATGTTATTAATTTTTCAACTGCAACAGCCACTGTGCTATGTTTTAGCTTTTTTAATTACAGCCAATCACCTCCAACCTTAGCATTGATTAGGTCTTTCAATCAGATTTATTCTGATAAGTTAAAACTCTTTTACACAAATTTGGTGTCAAGCCACGTTGTGTGTTAATATTTTAGGCTAAAAATTCACGTTACTGCTAAATTAACTTCCTCTTCCTGGATCTCAAAAACCCCATCGAGTTGCGTTAGTTCAAAAATAATCCTGATTGATGGAGAGACAGAGCAAAGCCTGAAACTCCTTCCTAAGCTCCCAGCTAGCTTGAGTGCAGACACCAATGCCATTAGACCTGAGCTGTCTAAGGATTCTACCGCTGCTAAATCTACTAGCAAGATAGAAACATCATCTTGTGTCAACGCCCTTGTCAAGTCTCGTTCAAATTCCAAGGCATTAGCAGCATTGACAAAGCCTTGAGGACGAATAACGGTAATATTTGGACACTTTAGTAAAGCTTCCATTATCGGCATTAGAGTTATTTAAAGTTTAAGTCTAGATTTATTTGAACATAATCTGTTTTTACTAACATCGACCATATGTCTTAGAACTCTTTGCTGAATCTTTATTGCTCTACTACCTCTGTTTAAAGATTGTCATAAATACAAGGGCAAATGTGTTTATCTATACTTTTTTTTTAGCTGAGTTCAAAAACAATCAGCATAGACAGCACTAGACCAGACTAATTCCCCGTAACAATGCTGAGAAAGCTTGAATGGTCTGTAACGGAAGTTGATTTAGCCAAGATGTATAGCTGGGTTAAATGCCTTAACTTACACAATTATTGATGGTATATTGCAGAGTTAATGGCAAGGTAACTATCTAGCTGATTGTGATCTATATCACTATTTTGTCTGTGATTAATCACATTTTATACCTAGAATTTTCTTGGATAATTTAGTAGTATATACAGTTGGATTAATTTATGATGAGAACTAAGTACGTTATCCGTCAATTGGTAGAGAAAGCTCTTTACATTCAAAAACTAACTCCTGAGATAGAAAATGAAATCAACTCAGAACTAACTGAGAATGGTTATATATCTGATGTTGACTACGAAGCTCTAGAATTATTAATGGCAGAGATGGATGCTGGCCGAGTGAAGTTGGTTCCTAGCTGGGGATATTAGTTCTGATGATTGGCATTACTGCTTTTTGTGTATTTCAAGTGGATTTTGACAAGTAGTAGAATCAAAGCTTCACAATAGTTAACATTAGTTGTAGCCACAGCAGTACGCACAATACGATCGCTGGTATTTTTCTCTGATGTTGACTATATTTAGTTGCCTAGTGTGGCGTAAACTGTGCTAATGAGCATCTACATTTGCATTAGTAGTAAGTCGCCATGCAGCCCGCTAAACGCTTAGAAAAAATTCCTCCCTATTTGTTTGCTGAAATTAATCGCAAACGAGAAGAACTTGTAGCCAAGGGAGTTGACATCATTAATATGGCAGTAGGTGATCCAGATAAACCTACTCCTGCTCATATTCTCCAGGTAATGCATGAGGCGATTGATGACGCTTCCACCCACAATTATCCTCCCTATCAGGGTATGCAAGAATTTCGGGAGGCTGCGGCTAAGTGGATGGAACATCGGTTTGGGGTGACTGGGTTAGATCCAAATACTGAGATTATTTCTTCTATTGGTTCCAAGGAAGCAATACACAATACCTTTTTAGCCTTTGTGGAAGCAGGAGATTATACGCTGATACCAGATCCGGGTTATCCCGTATATCGAACTTCCACAATTTTCGCTGGAGGTGAGGCTTTTACTATGCCTTTGAAGGCAGAAAATAAATTTTTGCCTAATTTGAGTGCGATTCCTGAGGAAATTGCTTACAAGGCAAAACTCTTGTGGATTAACTATCCCAATAATCCGACTGGGGCTTTGGCGACGCTGGAGTTTTTTGAGGAATTGGTAGCTTTTTGCAAGCAGTACAATATTTTGTTATGTCACGACCATGCTTACTCAGAAATGGCATACGATGGCTACAAACCTCCGAGTGTGCTGCAAGTTCCGGGAGCGAAAGATGTAGCTATTGAGTTTCACAGTTTGTCTAAGTCGTACAATATGACAGGCTGGCGGATTGGTTTTGTAGCTGGTAATGCCATTGGTATTGCAGCCTTGAGACAGGTAAAGACTAATGTTGATTCTGGAGTCTTTAAGGCAATTCAAAAAGCTGCGATCGCAGGTTACTCTACGAGTGAAACGGAACTCCAAGCCTTGATGTCAGTTTACCAAAATCGCCGCGACATCATCGTTAAAGGACTGCAATCTCTGGGCTGGCCCATTGAACCTCCTAAAGCGACCCTTTACGTTTGGGTATCTGTTCCCCCTGGATATTCCTCAACAGAATTTGTCAGCTTACTGCTTGACAAATGTGGCATTCTCGTCGCCCCTGGTAACGGTTATGGTACAGCAGGAGAAGGTTTTTTCCGGATAGCCCTAACTATATCTGATGAGCGGATGCATGAAGCAATTCAACGGATGAAGGATGCTGGTATTAGCTATGGCTGATGAAGGGACTGGGGACTGGGGACTGGGGACTGGGGACTGGGGACTGGGGACTGGGGACTGGGGACTGGGGACTGGGGACTGGGGACTGGGGACTGGGGACTGGGGACTGGGGACTGGGGACTGGGTATCAGAAAGAATTTTGTGCCCTGCTTCTCCTACTCCCTACTCCCCACTCCCTCTTGATATGCTTGCCATAGTTGGTGGATAAAATGATTGAGTTGCTGCTTAGCGGCTAAGTCAGGCTCACCTTTTGGTTCTTTTGCCAAAATTTGGGTCAATAGGGTAATAACTTCTGTGTCTAGGGCTGGTCGAAATAACTTGACAGGCCAAAGCAGATCAGATGCTTCTCGCAAGTCAGTAGTTAGTGGTAGTTCTTCGGTGTGGGTGACTAGCAATAAGGGACGCACCCAGCACAACTCACGGGAAACTACAACTTGAATGACTTCTGCATACAAATTTCTGTCACCATGCTCTAAACAGACAATTTGTCCTGGTTGAAAGTTTACGCTCATCTTCATAATTAGGGAATTAGTGCAGTGGCATAGATAGTATTGCAGCTTCCTTAATTTTACGATAATGAGATTGTGTTGACTGATGACTGATGACTGATGACTGTCATCAGTAAACGACCTTTACAGGTGATTATGCAATTTATAGCACAAGCCTTGGTGGTTAGGACATCAACAGATGATAAAACCTAGACACAAAAAGGCTTTTCACCCAGTCCCCAGTCCCCAGTCCCCAGTCCCCAGCTATATATGTGCTTTAGCTTAGGGACTGACAAATAAAAAAATATACAATTTTTCTTGTGGGGTGGGCGTCTCGCCCGCCCAAGGCTTAGGACGGACAAGATGTCTACCCCACAAGATTGGATAATTTATTTCTTGGTAAACCCTTAACTTACCGCCCTATTGGTGCATAACTTCACGTCCCGCTTTGACATTCTTGCCATCGCCTTTTGAGAAGATATGCAGAGGGAGGAAATGATAACTTGATTATCAAGTTTTGTCCTCGTAATTCTTTGCAAGCAGGTTGCTGATAACTATCGTTAACATCATTCAAGCTACAGCGGTTTTCTGTATATTTACGCCACAATTCTTCAATATCTTTGAGAGTTTGACAAGGAAGATTTTTTTCTTCTCCTTCTGTAAGATAACCATCATTATTCATATCAGCTTTAGCGCCTTGTTCCCGCATAATAATTGCATAAGATATTTTCAAAGCGCCTGTATATTGATTTTCTAATTTGGATAAGTCAGTTGTAACTAAGTCACCAAAGTTACCTTGTTTTAGTTCTGCTTCCAGTTGCGGTATTTGATAATGTCTAATTATTTCTGCTAGAGATTTTTCCGCTGTTTGTGATGCTTGTTGAATAGTGTCTGTTTTTTTGATAAAATTAGGAAATATTTTCGGTTCTTGGTGAAATTTTTGTTGTAAGTTATGAGTAATTAACAATATTTGACGGTAATCATCCAGTGCTTGATTTACGTTACCAGCTTTTTGATGTGCGTCGGCATTTTTCAAAAGTGTGGATAGACTCTTCAATGTGCTTTTGGCAATATCTGGAGTCATGATGTTAAATGAGCCATAGCGTATTAGTTGAGCCAACTGATTCTGCTGTTGTTGCTGCCAAGCTACTATACCGGAAGAGATAATTAATAATAGAGAAATAACACTCACACTTCCTATTAGTAAACGATTTTTTAGTCGAGCCTGTTTACTAGCTTGGATATATTCCCGTTCTTGGGGTTTGAGATCATCTTTGTATTTATGATAAAATGCTTCTGCCTCTGTAAGTTGGGTTTTTTGTAGTAAAAAATCAGGATGCTTGTTTTTTGCTTGCCATTCTTTAACTTTTTTCTCTAAACGCTGTTGTTGATGCAAGCGATCGCGATTTTCATCCAGCCACCAACGCAAGGTAGACCAGTGACGAATCAATATTTCATGGGCTACTTCTACGGTGACTTCACTTTTTATCAGTTGCAATTCCTCTGTGATTTCATCATGAGTGCGACTTTGCCCAATATTTGATTCATCTTCTGCCAATTTGACTACAATCAGTTTAGCTGCAATAAACTTTTGCAGAGTTCTTTCAACTATGACTGGCGAATATTTTCCCTCAAATAAATTAGATTTACGTACCTGGCGCTTAGTATCTTCAGTTCCTTCACCCAGACGTGTTAAGGAGAGAAAAATCCATTGAGCTACAGTTTTCTCATCTGGTGCTAAACTATCGTAAACTGCTTGGGATTTTCGTTCTAAAGCTGATTGAATACCACCAATTTTTTCTCGATAAGCTTTGACTGTTAATTCACCAGTATTTTGATCGCGGTGTTCCCATAACTGTTCTAAAACAAATTGGAGTAACGGTAAATCTCCAGCAGATTGCTGTAAATCCTGCAACAGCAACTCAACTAAACCTGATTGTACTTTTAGTTCTACTTGCTGTGCTGGTTTTTCAATCACCTGACGATAATTTTCTGCTGTGAGTCGAGGTGGAACCAACACATGAGACTCTTGCAATTTTTTCGACAAGAGTGGTACTTCTAGACAGGAGGTGATAAAGTCAGCGCGTAGAGTAATGATTAACTTGAAACGATCCGCCGCGTATTCTAAAGCTTCTAAAAGTATATCTAAAAAAAGTTGGCGATCGCTTGCGGCTGCTAGGGTAAAAAGTTCTTCAAATTGGTCAATTACTAAAACCACCATTGGTTCAGTTCGCGTGCGTAACCAACGGACAAAACCCTCACCTCCTAAATGCAATAGTCCTTGTGTATATGATGGTGTTTCATCTGCATTTGCCATAATTCGCGCTAATTCGGCAATGGGATTTTCTCCAGGACGCAAACATTTAATCCACCATTGTTCACTTGTGGGGATTTGTTTTCCTAAACGCAATTGCGCCATTAACCCAGCTTGTACCACTGAAGATTTACCGCTACCAGAAGCACCAACTACAGCCAAAAATGACTTTTGATTAACTTCATTAATTATCCTTTGGGTTAAAGCTTCTTGACCGTAGAAAAATTGAGTATCTTTTTCACTAAAAGCTTTTAATCCCATGTAGGGACAAATCCCCAAATCTAAGCGTTGAGATTTCTGTTGTAAACCAGCGGGTAAAACTTCAATGACACCTTGCATACCCCCTAACCAATAATTCCGCCAAATTTTACTTTCTGCAAGTTCTCGCTGTACTCCTGTAATCCATCCAGCCACAGATAAACCTGTTTGTAAGTTAGCTGTTTGCAAAGTTTTGAGCAAAGCTGTGGGAAATTCAGCAGAATTTTCCACCCTAGCAGCACCAATAATTAAACATTGGCTAAATTCAGATTCTTTTTGTAAATTTTCTAGCCAATCTTGTAGAGAATGGTTATGTTTTGTTTCTCTGACAAGACAATCTAACACTACAATTTGTTGTCCTATCTTTGACGGATGTAGATGTTGGCGTAACCAATCACGACTGAGTTTAATTTCATCACTAATTATTAAAAAAGCTTCACCTGTTTCTGTTTCTTCAATTTCTCCCCGCAGGTAAAGTAGAGATGTGACATCTTCTAAAAACGCTTCAGACTGATTGTGAAGTAAGCAGTTTTGAATAGCTTGGCGGACATCAGATAAATCTCGTACTTGGGGATGCCAATATTTGAGGTCAAAACCACCTCTACTATTTAGTATCTTACTGATAGCAAGAGCTAATTCCTGATTTAATAGCCCATCTACTATTAAAGCTTGTCGCAGCGATCGCGGTTTTGTTTCTGCGGTTTTGTAACCCAGAATTAAATCCCCCGCTGCTTCTACAATCAATTTGGGGGTTTGGGGTGGCTGTTCTTTTTTTAAACCGTCAGTTTCACCCCGACTACGTTTTTGTAAATTAATTAAACGCAGGCCTTGGTTAAGTTTATCAATATATTGTAGGGTATTATGATAAATATATTTGTAAAGGGTTTTGATTTCAATTTCTCCCCTAGAGTCAGCCGCCTCACCTAACAATCCTCGAATCAAGAAGTAGGTAAACACACCATGACCCAATTCAGGAAATTCCCATGATTCTTGGTCTTTGTCGCAGGAAAGTAAGGCATAAAAACCTTGATTATGTGCTGTTTGTTTTTTTTGTGGGGCGACTCGTTGCAACTCTTCCATCAGCTTCGGAATTGGAGAGTTCCTCAATGTCAAACTACCACTATGACAAGCATCCAACACAACTAATTGATGCGAAGCTTGACAATTACCCAACATTTGTAAAAGTTCTTGCATTACTAAACCAGTGTTGAGTAAATTGTCTGTCTGGGTATCAGTGAGACATAATACCGCCTGCTGACTTTTAGATTCAAGCATACCATGTCCAGAAAAGTAGAAGAAAACGGTATCTTCAGGGTTAGCAGATGTGATGATTTGCTGAAGACTCGCACGAATTTCTGAAAGTTTAGGTTTTTGTGACGTTTGAAAATTATGCTCAATAATTTCTGTTTCAATAAAATTATGATTTGCTTGTTTTAAAGCTTTAGCTAATCCCTGACAATCTGCCAATGCGTAAGATAATGATCTAAGATTTTTATCTTGATATTCTCCAACACCAATTAGCAGACACCAAAGTTTTTTTATCGCTGTTTGTTGACTGTTGACTGTTGGCTGTTGATTAGAAATGACTTTAGGCATTGAATAAATTATTTCTTTAATTTCAAAAAGCTAATTACTGAAAAATCGGAGATTTTAAAACCTCAATATTTCTCTATCATAATTTTCTGGAGTTGGGTCAATTTCCCATACTAATCCTTCTCCTGGTTCAAGTTCTAACTCAAATTCTAGCTTTTCTATAGGTTCAATAGCGATGCGTTCGTTGTCTGGAAATGGTTGTAAGTCTTCAGTCAAAAGTCTCAACTTAAAGCCAGCAGGGATTAACCCATTTGAGGATAAGCTATGCAATTCAATCCGCCAAATTCCTGCTGTATTTTCTGGCGATCGCACTTGTAATTCATATGCTTGGTCTGCAATTAGCAATTGACGAGATAAAATGACTGATTCATTTTTTTGTTCTGCACTTCGACTCACAAAACTAGTTTCTAATTCTAAACAATTCCAGCCGATTTGTTGTGCTAAATCGGAAATCCCCGCTTGCAGCCATTGAAGAATTGACCACTGTTCTGGAAGTCCCAAGCGTTTTTCATACAAACGTTGTCTCCAACCTCCATGTTCTAACAACGCTCCCCATAAACTAAAAGGAATTGCCCGCCTCGGAAATGCTAAAGTGGGATTCCCTAATCTTTCGAGTAAACTATTTGCTTGTGCTAATGGTAAAATAGGCAGAGGCTCAATTTCACTTTTAGTTGCGGTTTCTGGACAAAGTTCACGCATTACCCAGAGAACGTTGATATCATGTATGAGGTCTTTTTCGTCTAAAGAATAAGTGCGATCGCGTCCGTTATAAGTACCTTGATTTTTCAGTTGTAAATGGGTTGTGTATCCCCAAATTCTTAGCCAACCATCTTCAGAATTTATTTGTACTGCTAAGTAATAGTCAGCAGCCCAGCTAGGAATATCCACCCACTCTTGAGGTACACGAATTTCATTAGTGTCAATTGCTTGACTGGGAATTAACACGAGTCGTGTTTTATTAATAGTAATAGCTGTACCGTTTACTACTTCCCAAAAGCTGGGAAGGGCGGTTAGGTTTGGTGCTGGTTTGGCTGTGATTCCTAATGTTTCTTCTAGCCAAGGTAGAATACTTAAAAGGCAAAGTCGATTTAAATAAGCTTGCAGACGAGTACTTGGTGTTGCTAAACATTGGCTTTGCTGCCAAGCTAGATCTTGTGTGGTTTCAGATATCTCTAACCACGGTTCGATGGGAGTTGTAAATGTAAGTGTAGCTGAGTCAAAATTCATATATTAATCCGATTTTATTAGAATATTTTGATATGAGGTGCATTAGACCTCTTGCAAAAGTCGTTCTTGGCGTTCTTTCCTTTGCGTCTTTGCGACGGCAGTCGCTTCAACGGGGGGAACCCCCGCAACGCGCTGCCTCGCCTTTGCGTGAGGCAAAAAATTATTTATGCAAGAAGTCTATTGTACTATTGTGACAACGCAACGCCAGTTGCTTCAACGGAGGTTCCCTCGCTAAGTGCAACTTGCGTCAACGTGTCCATCGCGCAGAGAGAGATTGAGTTTTTGTAGGTAATTTTCTCGTGTTGACTCGACTTTCATGAATTTAATTTGATGAATCTTAACGTTCTAGTCGTAGCAAAGTGTTAATTAAATCGTTTTTAGCTACTATATGAACGCCTTTGGCTTGGTTTCCTGGAATATCTATGTTTGATTGAGTAAAGCATAACAATGGAGTGACCCAGGATGCACCTTTTTCACGTGCTACTGCTGCGGCCTGACCTTTGACTTTGGCAATGATATCGCCTTCTTGAAAATCATAAATATTATGACCAAAACGCTTCTTTAAGCGACCATCTTCATATACTTTAGTACCTTTATGAGACTTGACATCAATTACATACCAACGCCCACGAGGAGAACGCAAAACTACATCTGCATCTCCCCATCTTTGAATTGGCAGATTATATTCTAATTGCCATTGTTTTCTCTCTAATAAAGTCAATTCTTTGGCTACTTCATTCTCTGCTTTAGCACCACGATGAGCATCTGTTGCTCGCCGCATTAGTTTGTTTCCGTTGCTATACAGATAGTATGCGCCTACGAATCCCCCAACATAAAATAATATTCCTAATCCAGAAGTTCCCAAGACGTTAAATAACAGTGCTACGCCCACAAGAGCGCCTATCACACCTAAATAATGTAATAAGGCTTTCTGGCGTCGTTCTTGTCCTAGTTTCCGAACAAAATCGCCAACCTGTATTTTTTCCTTTGATTTATACATCATTGTTTTTTCCGTAATATTGTTGTAGCCATTCATCGAGCAACCCGCTCATGCTATTAATTACGTCAGGTGTCAAAGAAATATTCACGGTAGCTTGTGCCCATTTGGCTAATGTTAGCAGCCATTCGTTTTTTAAGTTGTGGAGTTTTGCTAACCGTCGAGAAACTGTAGGTTGGGATATCTGCAACTGTAAAGCTATTTCTTTTTGGGTGAGTCCTTCACCGTAATACATTTCAAATAGCTCTTTTGTCTGTGCGTCAAGATCAGCGATGGCGTTACTCAAAAGCGAGTTTATTTGTTGCAGCAAGGAACGGCGAATTTGTGCTTCTTCGTCATCAATTAGTTGCGCTAAGGAAGTTGTATCACTACTGGGTAAAATATCTTGTAATGTATTGTCTTGGTTAAAGACAGAGGCATCTAAAGAAGCAGTAGGAGGAGCCATATAAGCTCGAATGGCTGTAATACAAGCTGTCATTAACTTTTGGATAGTTGCAGCGTTTAATGGTTCTGATTGTGGTAACTGTGTGAGTCGTTCTTGATTGTAAAGCTGTGCGATCGCTTCCCATGTGATAGAGTCAGGAGCATCTAGCTGGCGGTTTCCTCTGGGTTTTTTGGGAACATAAACTATCTTGAAGCATTCCCAGGCGACGATGTAGCGCTCAATTTCTGCTACAGACAACCCACGCTGCTGTAAAGATTTGTAAATCTGTTTTTCACTACTGTTCTGTAACAATGACCAATCGCTTCTAACGTTAGCTTCTTCAAGTCCCTCTTTAATCAACCCGTCTTTGATCAAATTGCACAATTTATAGTATGCATAAACTTCCAGGTTGGAATTACGTACAGGGTCAAATCCTTTTAAGACTTTATCGACGCTGGCGATCGCTATCTGGAAATAATCCCCTAAAGTATATTCTGGTAGCCGAAATCTTGGTTTAATTTTGTTGGCTGCTTTGTAACCAACTTCTTGTAAGTAAGCATACAAATGACCTCTGGCTAGGCTTTTGGGCTGATTTTGCCAAACACCATGCCAGTATAGCGCCCAAGCTGAGTGAGAACGGTCTGGTGGCGGAGACTGTGTGAGGTAACAACGCATATTTTGGTGGAGTCCGCTATCCGACACCCATTTTGTCGAATCACCGGATGAAAATTGCAAAAAGCTAGAAAAAATCTCAACTATTTCTTGACGAGGGAGCATGAAGTGTCAATGAATATTTTCAGAACTTACACAGTATATTTACATAGGGGAAAAATCTATTTACGGAGAAAAAAAACTTTTTTTAGGAGTGAACAATGAACAAACCCAAATTGCAACAGCCCAAAAGCACTAAAAGCAAGCATCAGCAAAGAAGATTGAAGTATGCGATCGCAGCTTTCACGATTCCTCTTTATACTGTGGCTACAACCACACATAGCTATGCAATTCTCCCTGAAAAAGCAGAGGTATACCAAATTTTAGGAAATCAGGACTTGTCAGTTCGTCGTGGTTCGCAATATGGCCCTGCAACAATTGGTACTTTTTTGCAAAAGTTTTATGATACTTTATACCTTCCAGGTGATGGTAAGTCCTTTGCTCAATTACGCTTTCAAGGCCCTTCTGGTCAGGATATGGGACTGCAACTACAAGCTAGTACTAAAAATAAACAATTAACACTTTACTACTTACCTTGCACAGTTAGACAAGGAGATTCATTAATCATCGAATGGGCTAATCAGGCGAGTGGAAAACGAGCCTGTGAAGAAGGGTTTCGTGTACAACGAGGTGTTCCTAACCAGTACAAATATATAGATAAAAATTTGTCTGTTTTTGAGCCTTTCAAACAACTATTCATAGCACAAAGCTCTGGTAGTAAATTGCAATATTGTAGTGTGGTTGCAGCTAATGGTCGTGGTTGGAGTGCAGTAACATCAACTGACCCCTGTGAAGAACCACTCCAAGAATGTCAGACAAACGGTGGTCAGAAATGTGTAGCCGTTACCAGAGATGAATGGACTGTCAGAAGCTCAAATTTAACCGCACTCATCAAGTGTGCCAATAAGCAAGAATTTACAGAAAAAGCCAGTGGTTCCACAATGAAAGATGTGGTAGCCAAACTTTGGGAACAATCTCAAGCCCAAAAAGCAAAATTTTGTGGACTTCATGTTTTGAACACTGACGAAGAAGTAATTGTTACCCCTGATAGTCCAGAAAAAAACTTGATACAAACACGAAATATTGAAAATGGTATTCAAGTTGATGTTATCACAGGAGCCGCGAATGTGATCTCAGCTAAAAATCCACGGGGTGTAACCCTGAAATCAGGACAAAGATATAAGCATTTCAGCGAAAATAAAGAGGATAAAATAGAAACATTTGACAAAAAAAATGAATCGATTGAACTGCAAGTTTATCTTGCTCCCCAAAGAGGTTTAAAACTGTGCGACCAAGAACAAGTGAGCGGTGGTCAAGCAGGAGACAGTAGAGAAATTCAGCTAACAAGTACTGAAGGCAAAATTAATATTGATTATGAAATGTATAGTGTTCCAGATAGATTAAAAGTGACTTATGAGGGAAAAACTCTTATAGATACAGATTTTGTTTCAGGTAGCAATAAAATATCAACAGCATTTAAAGGTAATTCTGGACGAGTCAAAGTAGAATTAACCGGAAACCAAGAGATATCAAGTACTCAGTGGAGATATACACTTTATTGTCCACAGTAAAAGGAACTGAGTTAGCAGTAGCGTGAGTTAGAGGATGTTTGAAAAGTGTTTTGCTGTGACTTTAGGCACTTTTAGATCCCCCCTAACCCACGCCAGTCGCTCTACTTGGGGAGCCACTGCGTTGCGGGGGTCTCCCCCCATCCCCAGAGGGGGCATTGGGGCCCCCCGTTGAAGCACGTGGCGTGAGACCCCTCTGAGCGACTGGCTCCCCTTTTTAAGGCGGGAACCTGAATCAAAGTCTCCCTTAAAAAGGGAGATTTAGAGGGATCTAAAACTTTTGATACCAACAATAGGACTTTTCAAACAACCTCTTAGGCTGAACGCCGTAACGCACCGCCAAATAACTTGAATTATCAACGGAACTCTCTCTAGGCATCGATTCAGTAATCAAAAACCTAACCCCCCAGCCCCCTTCCCTTCAAGGGAAGGGGGAGCTAAACTCCCCTCTCCTACGAGGAGAGGGGTAGGGGGAGAGGTTCTTCCAGGATTACTGAATTGGTGTTCTAGGGACTAGGTATTGGATACTGGGAAAATCTTTTTACAGGATTTAGGCGGGGTTTGAATAACAGTCCCCAGTCCCCAGTTAATTAAAAAGATATACGGAAAAGCCGCCCACCTCCAGTACTTTCTTTAATAACTAAAGTCAGATTTTGTGAACCTTGACTATTCCAACTTTGTCCTAACACTTGCACCGTACCTTTGCTGGTTCCACCTGCGGGAACAAGAACATCTGCTGATGAGAATCTGGTTGATAATTTCTTACCATTTTCAGTTACCACTTGAGCATATAAAGGTACAAAAGCAAAGGGGCGATCGCTGCGATTTACTACAATAAAATTAATACTAAAGTTCCTATTGCTTTCAACCTTAGCTCCATCTATACGAATCTCTACATTATCTCGCGTTTGTCCTCCAGTAATAGCCACATTTCCCCTGATTGGTTTAGTTCTAGAACTGTTTTGATTACGTCTAGAACTGTTTTGATTAAGTCTATTAGCTTGTGCAGGAGGTTTAGTATTGGGAGTTGGAGAAATCCCTTGTAACACATTCTGGATTTCCTTGTGTTTCTTCACCCCTTCATAAGCATAACGATTATATTTATTACGCTCAATCAAACTTTCTAAATATTCAACTCGTTCAGCCGGAGCCGGGTGAGTTGACTGCCAATCAGTGCGTTTTTTCCCTCCATATTGGGCATTTAATGTTGCCATTAAATTACGTAAACCATCCGCAGCATAGCCAGCTTTATTTAATACTCTAGTACCTAAAATATCAGCTTGACGTTCGTTTTCTCGGCTATGTTCTTTACCTACCATATCTTGAAACAGATTAGACATGGGAATCACATTACTCAAACTGCTGAAAAACTGACTTTGGGCAACGCGCTGAAATCCGTGAGAAAGAACTGCATGAGCTATTTCATGACCTAGCAACCCAGCTAACTCTGCTTCAGAATTAGTATTCAGAATTGCCCCAGTATTTAGAAAAACTTTACCACCAGGCAAGGCAAAAGCATTAATAGAACTGTCTTTAATCACATAGTATTCATATTCAAAATCGCGTCCCATTAAAGGAGCTAGTCTGCCTCCAATTCCTCTGACATAATTAAGAACTTGTGGTTCTTGTACCAGCTTATCTTCCTGCCGATATTTTTCAACCAACTTATCAGCCATAGATTTACCAAATGCCGACTCACCCTGTAAAAGCAACGATAGAGTCTGAAATCCTGAAATTTGTGATTTCCAATCTAGTGTAGCAATGCTTTTACCAGCACTAACTAATGCACTAAAAACGCCTTGAATTCGCAAATTTTCATTCAGCTTAGATTGATAACGCTTGAGATTTTTGTCTGCAAGGCTGGCAAATTCTGGGGCTTCTGGATAATCTACAAAAATTGTAGCAAATTGTCTCGCGGCAATTGAAGCTTCTAAAAACTCTTCTTTCTTTTCTAGAGCTTTGATTTTAGCTTTGAGCAAGTCTGGCTCATCAGGATATAATTCTCCTGCTCGTTCCAAAACCTCCAAATCATTTTTTGGCTGCTCAGCTTTAGCATTGGTTTTGCAAGCTTGGGATTTTTTTTCACAAGCTTCAGCTAACAGTAAATGACCCTTGATAAACTCAGGATAATTTTCCGTCAACAGTTGCAGCGACAGAAAAATTTTGCTATCTAAATTTTGTTGTAAACCTTCATTTGCATTGCGCCAGTACACCTGACCATCACCAGGTAGTTGCTCAACTTCATAGATAGCAGTACGTCTATTCTCTACAGGCGGAAACGGAGGTTTAACTCGACGGTAGAGATTTTCTGCTTCTTTTGCTTGTCCTCTTTGGAAGAGTTCATCTGCTTGTGCTAAGGTTTGAAAACGGTTGACAGCTTGAGAGTTTTGTGCAAGTTCAATATCTCTAGTTTGAAATTTGCTTTCAGCAGCCGTTCTAGACTTAGCATCAGCCGTGAAATTGACTCCCAGCAACAAGCTGCCAGTTGTCACGCTTAAAATCAAACTTAATTGTGCAGCTTGAGCAAGTTGAGATGTTCTAGTCATAGAATTTACGTTCACTTCATGCTACTAGTAACAATACTGGGTGATTTTACTGATTATTCATGACATTACCCCAGTCTGTGTAAAGTTAGGTGAAGTCTGTCAGCCTTTGATGGTGAGGTGCAGTTAGGTATTTGCAGCAGCGATCGCTGACAATCATACCTAAGCAGGAAATTGCGATCGTGTCATCAAGTTTGGACAAAGATGCTATAGAATAAGTAAATAAGTGTGAAGTAAATCATAAACAGATACTCTGTTGTAGTAAACCATAGAAGCAAGAGTAAAGAGCAGTGTCAGTCGAAACCATTGAGAAGCCTTCTACGTCCCGCAAGCTTGCACCTCGGTATCGCGTCTTGCTCCACAACGATGACTACAATCCTATGGAGCATGTGGTACGGGCACTACTGACTACAGTGCCAAGCCTCACCCAGCCCCAAGCTGTAAGTATTATGATGGAAGCCCATACCAACGGACTAGCTTTAGTCATTACCTGCGCTCAAGAACATGCTGAGTTTTATTGTGAAACATTAAAAAGTCATGGTTTGACCAGCACAATCGAACCTGATGAATAGTTATTAGTCATTAGTCATTAGTCAGTAGTCAGTAGTCAGTGGTGATTAAATAACAACTAACAACTGACCCTTCGGGTGACGCTCGCAAGCTCGCTACCGCTGCGAAGATCGTCAGTTGTTCATGGGGGAAACCCCCAAGACCACACTGACTCACAACTAACAATTGACTTTTGACTATAGCAATCCTATTTGATTTGTAAGAATTAAATGTTTCAGATACCCGACTTCTCAAAGAAGTCGGGTATCTTGTTTCTCACGAATGATTTAGGACTGCTATAGTATGAAAATTAATCTTGTCCAGATAGCTCAACGCCCTGCCCCTATTAGGCTGGGTTATTTTATTGTAGCTTTATTGCTGCTTTGGTTGCCCTTTGCTGCACCAATTTACTTACTAGTACGTGATGCTAACTTAGTAAGTATCTTGACAATGGTGTTGTTGTATGCAGAGTTTATTTTTCTGCTGAAGGTTTGGGGTAAACACGTTTACCAGCAACCTCAAATACTTAAATCTTATGGCTTAGAATTCACGCGACAAAATGGTGTCGATTTGTTGCGTGGTTTAGCTTTAGGGATAACTAACATTCTGATACTTTTTAGCATACAAGGCTTTTTAGGTTGGCTAGTGTGGCAGCAACCAAAAGTTATCTTACTCAAAGTGATTTTAGAAGGTTTAATTGTCAGTTTAGGCATTGGCTTTGCAGAGGAATTATTCTTCCGAGGCTGGTTGCTTTCTGAGTTACAACGAGATTACAGCCCGCGAGTGGCACTGTGGACAGATGCCATTGCCTTCGCCGTATTACACTTTATTAAGCCATTGGAAGCAATCATTCAAACACTGCCGCAATTTCCAGCTTTGGTACTGCTGGGGTTAACGCAGGTATGGGGAAAGCGTTGGCGCAGGGGACGCTTGGGTTTCCCAATCGGTTTACATGGTGGTTTAGTTTGGGGTTATTACATTATTAATGTTGGACAATTAATTAAATATTCTGGTAAAGTCCCAGATTGGGTGAATGGTGTGAATAATAATCCTTTACAAGGAGTGATGGGGGTGTTGTTGATGAGTATACTGGCGTTGTTGATATGGAGGCAATCTCGGCGATCGCCTCACTCATAATAATCCTTCTTGTTCATTGGTAGCGCCCTTAAGTTTAATTGCCAAAAAAAACTACATAATGAAGTTGGATTATTCCTGCTCAGAAATACCTGATTTGCGATCGCACCTAGGCCAAATTTTTGACTGAGATAATTCCCTCACCACACCACTGGATAAGTAGCCATCTATCAGAATCTTTATCCAGTGCTGGCTTGAGACGGAAATTAAAAACCTCTTGCCAAACCTCTACCCCATACTGAGATACAAAATCTGCCTCCAGTTTTTTGAACTGTTCCCATTGCCGATTTCCGATAGCGGTCAGCATAGGAATGATTGCAGTAATTGAGACTTGTGCGGCGACGGGTGTCATTTTGGGTAGTCCTCAAAAATACAAATAATCGGCATCGGTGGTTTTTTGGTATTGATGATTTTAACCAACCGTTTACCCTTGCGAGAAGCAAGGGCAAAACAGGCTAACTCTGTTTCTGCTGCTGACCAATCCCTTGTTGACTTTCGTCGGTCATGCTTTGATTCCTTAATAGGGACTGCTACTGGGTAGAGTTAGGCTCACAAATTTTCACCTGCTTCACCTGGAAAAATTTTAACAATAGCCAAGATATTTACCCCCGCGTCTCAACAACTGTACCCACCACGCACGCCTTATCCAAATTAACGCCGCTCAAATTTGCACCTTCTAACTCTGCACAAAGTAAATTTGCACCTGTCAAATTCGCCCCGGCTAGATTTGCCCCGCGTAAATCGGCTTCTTCAAGGTTGGCGTCACTCAACAATGTCCCTTGCAAATCGGTACGACTCAAGTCTGCACCTTTAAGATTTGCTCCGGTGAGATTTGCACCGCGTAAGTCAGCACCGCGCAAGTCAACGCCCTGCAAGTTGACATTCATCAAATTAGCGCCACTTAAAAAAGCACCTGCTAAAGACACATCGCTGAGTCTTGCTCCCATTAAGTTAGCACCACGCAAGTTGCTACCCCGCAGGTCGGCGTTAGTCAAGTCTGCTTGCATCAAGTTAGCTCCCATGAGGTTTGCCCGCAAGTCAGTTTCTTGTAAGTTCGCTCCCATCAAATTTGCTCCCTCTAAATGCCCACCTTCAAGTTTGGAACCAGTGAAGTTGGTGCCCACAAGGGTAGCGCCTGCAAAATTGATGCGGCTTAAATCGAGTTGGGAGAGTTCCTCGTCTTCTAAATTTGCCCCTGGAACTTGTTTAAGTTTTCCTAATTTAATTGCTTCTATATTCATTTGGGGTAACTACCAATTTCCTCACTAGTCTTGCTGTGGCTATCCCATCGGGAATCGAGTAGCCACATACCGGTGCTAACTTTGGGAGACATCAGGGGTAAGTCAAGTCCCTGCTGCAAACCCATGACTAACAAAGTTAGGGCATCTACCAGTTTAGGATCAAAGCGGATTGATTGTTGCTGTCTGCATTCATCTAAAGCTTGAGCAAATATTTCTTCGCGGCTTTGATTGGATGTTTTTCTCTGGTTGACTCGCCACTGAAAGTCTGCAACTAAAGCTATAATTCTCGACTCTAAAGGAATTTCATCTCCTGCTAAATTAGCTGGTTCTCCTTTACCATTCCACCACTCGCTTTGATGTGTAATAATTTGAGCAACTGCTCGCAGTCGGGGCATGGTTCGCAATACTTGTGCGCCTGGTATCAGTGGGCAAGATAAAGGTACACTGGGGGCTTCTTCTTCGTAGCGGTTGGATGTGCCGGGAGTCAGAACGCTTTCTGCTTTTTGTAATGGATCTAAGCGGTGCAACAAACCTGCTAAGCGCAGTCTCTTAATCTGCCATGCGGGTAGCTCTAAAAGCTGCCCCATTGCCTCGGAAAGTGCTACTACTTCCGCTGCTGCCATTGGGTTGTTGACATCTGCTATGTCCATCAGCTGCGCCATCCGCAAAAATGCCTGGATTTCGTTAGAAACCAAGTTGCGATCGAGAGCTTGTTGTCTTAGCACTGTGGGGATAGATAAATTCTCCTGCTCTGTCTGGAGGTAATCTACTACACGGGAGACAACGGCGCTTAGTTCTTCTGGTGTGGAAAGACTAGGCTGAATAGATTCTTTGTGGGCAAGGAGTTTTTTCGCTAGTTCTGGATTGTATTGTTGGATATGAGCGATCGCTAATTCCGTTGTTTCTTTCACTAACTCTGGTTCAAATGTCCACAAGCCATAGAATTTGCGTTCCACATCTGACGCTGGTAATCCTCCTAGTCCGTAATCAGCTTCCGATAGCTCTTGACAAAGTACCATTGCTGTGTATTTTGGTGACAGAATAATCAAGTGCCACTCCTGCGCCACTGGATCAACTGCATCTAATCCTACCAAATCTACGTTGGGTAAAAGGCTTGTAGGGTGTTCGGCAAAGCCTGTATCTGGCGATGCGAGGATGACGATTTCCCGGCTACACTTGGCAATATCTGCGTATCGTTCTGCCTCTTGCAGATACCATTTACCTCGTTGAAAGGCAGTAATTACTAAGGGGTTGCCATCGTCAGATAATATATGATCTTCAAGGGCATGACACAGGGAAACGAGGGTATTTTTGTAATACACCCCGAATCTGATTGGTCTATTACTATGACGATGTGCTGTTTTTAGCTGTTCTAAAATTGAACCTTCTAACATAGGGTTTGATAAAAGGAATTGGAAATTGGGAATTGGGAATTGGGAATTGGGAATTGGGAATTGGGCATTGGGAATTGGGAAATATTTCTCCCTCATCTCCCCTGCTCCCTTGCTCCCCTGCTCCCCTAGTCCCCACTCCCTGTATTTTATGATACTCCTACTAACAGTTTTTCTTTCGTATCCAGAGGAGCGGAAAGTGCTGTTTCTAAGTCGGCACAACCCAACTTTTCTTCTAATATTTTCATAACTTCGCGTCCGAAGTCATTGGGATTTTGCCGCCAAGCTTGCAAGCAGACTTCTCCAAAAAATGAACCAAGGGGTTCAGGATTCCAAAGAAGTTTTTTGGCTGTCCACGGCATCAGGCTCATGGGATTGTATCCTGGTTTGAGGATACCCTCTTTAAATGCATACTCTTCTAAATGAGTATGTGGTTGCAATCCAATAAAGAAGATGGCTGGTTCAACTTTATCAGCGCCAAAAATCCGTTCTAGTTCGCGGTGGTAAGCAATGGTTTGGCGAATGGTTTCGGGGCGTTCGTCAATGACGTTAAACGAGTAGTTGACAGAAACTAAGTCGTTAAACCCAGCTGCTTTTAAATCGCGGCAGTTTTGTAAGACATTTCGCAGGTTATACCCCATCCGCATTTTCCGCACGAGTTCCTGAGAACCGCTAGTAATACCGATTTCAAAGTAGTTCATTCCCGTCTTCACCATCAACTCACACAATTGGGGTGTGAGGTTGTCGGCTCTGATGTATGCTGCCCAATGGATATCTGTCATTCCAGAATCGACGATTTTCTGCAAAAGTTCCACAGCATCGTCAATAAATTTGCGTGCTGGAATAAATTGGGCATCGGTAAACCAGAAATTGCGAATGCCGCGATTGTACAATTGCCGCATTTCGGCAACCACTTCATCTGCTGGGTTGATACGTACTTGTTTCCCTTCCACAACTGTGTATACACAATAACAGCAATTGTGAGGACAGCCGCGTTTGGTTTGCACGCCGATGTAAAAGTCTTGTTCTTGCAGGTAATAGTTAAACTCAGGCCAGATGCTTTCTATATAGTCGTAGTTACAGGCAGTTTTTTCTAGAGGGGTGGGTTGTTCGTGAATCAGCCGTTGCCGTGGTTGAGTTTCTCCCACAATGTAACAGCGTTCATCCCGAAACTCTCGCCCACTTAAAAATTTCTCTAGCAGGGTTTCGCCTTCACCCACAGAAATGATTGTGCCTTGGGGTAAGCTTTTACCCAACTGTTCGTAAAATACACTAACTGCACCACCACCCACAACTGCACGGGCTTGAGAATGGTATTTTTGGGCACGTTTTAAACCGCGCTTGATTAATCCTATATTCCGCCACAACTCCACGTAGTAAGCGATGAAGATTCGCAAACCTCCTAACGCTCCACGTAATTTGATCAGCGGATTCTTAGCGTAATAAAATTCAAAGGCATTTTGCAGTGGGTTGCCACCACGCCCACCAACTGGAGCATAAATTTGAATATCACGCCAAGAAAAGACTAATAATGTCGGTTGAAATTCGTCAATACAGCTATCTAGGGCAGAGGCGTAGTCTAGAGGAGGTACAGTTCCCAAATCAAAAATGCGCTGTTCGATATTGGGAAATTGTTTGTGGACATGATCCGACAGGTAGACAACCCCAATAGGAAAGATGGGGTTACAGGGAAGGCGAACGTAGAGAATTCGATTTTCCATCATCAGGGTTTTAACTTCCATCTTGCCGTTTTTCAGGTGAAAGCGAGAAAGACCTCAATTATTAAAGTATGTTTGTTTTAGTTACCCTTTTTGCTCAAAATACTGCTTGACATTTAAGCAGATTTTTAGTAAGGATTAACTTACTATGGCAACTGTAGGAATAGCTAAATTAGATTTTATGAAAAAGTTTTCATATATCTTTACCATAACATTGAGTTTATTCATTAAGGGATGATCCCTGCCTCTAAACCTTGGATAGATGAAACCAAAAAACTTCTGAGTAGGAGCAAGGTGAGGATTTTTTAGCTTTGACTAACTTATGGTTGCCTGAAAAAAAAATTCACAAAATATCTGTACAGAGTGTATAATTTCCAATTAGGTGAATTTTTTTATTTAATTTTCATAACTTGAACATATTTTTAGATAGAAATAGCGTAGAAAATTTCAGTTGGTAGTCGCAGTTACAGCATAGGGGGATCACCAAGTGTTACTTTTGGTGGTGTAATGTAAAATTGTGGCGTAAAGCTCCTCAGCAGTTATGGCTCAAATATTAGATCCACTACCACCTGAGCAATCGGGGAACATTCTCTGCTGCTACGTTAATGCCACGAGCAAAATCCAGGTGGCTCGCATCTCCAATATTCCTAACTGGTATTTTGAAAGAGTTGTTTTTCCTGGACAGCGCCTCGTGTTTGAAGCACCGTATGAAGCTCAAATGGAGATTCATACCGGGATGATGGCAAGTGCAATTTTATCGGATAAGATTCCCTGCGATCGCCTTGCGATTAACGAGCCTAACAGCAGTGAGTTTAATACAGACTCTATAGGGATTGACCCTCTCAGTAAAAATCCAATAGTCCAGTCAATTAATACAATAACCGGAGATACAACAAGATCCTTTACAGTAGCTGGTTTAGCATCCGTTGATTAAAAAAAACAATTTTAGTTAATTTGAGGGTTGCTGAATTCGGCAGCCTTTTTTGTTTGAAAGTCAGTGGTCAGTGGTCAGTGGTCAGTGGTCAGTGGTCAGTGGTCAGTGGTCAGTGGTCAGTGGTCAGTGGTCAGTTGTCAGTGGTCAGTGGTCAGTGGTCAGTGGTCAGTTCTTATTTCTCCCTCATCTCCCTCATCTCCCTCATCTCCCTCATCTCCCCTGCCCCCCCTGCCCCCCCGCCCCCTTTGCATCTACAATCATTATTTATGAATCTGCCTTCTTTTCTTTGGTTGTGGAAAATAGCCGCTTGGTCAATGGGATTGTCGCTGTTGGCGTATGTGCTGTTAGCATTCACTGGTGTTTCGATGTTTCGTGTCAGAACTTTACAGGATAACCCTACTTTCTTACCTTTTCTTGGGGGAAGGCGAGGGGTGCGATCGCTCCACTATACAATCGGCATCAGCATGGTAAGTTTAGTGTTGCTGCTGCTGCTAATTGGTATTATTGGCACTTTGGGACACTTTGGCTCTTTGGGAAAATCCTCTCACTTAATTGCTGGCTTGACAGTAGTAGTATTAGTTTTACTATCTGCTTTCAGTGCTACACAAATTTCTGTCAGACGAACTTGGGCTAGACCTTTACACATCGGTGTGAATATTATTCTGTTTGTAGGATTTGCTTGGGTGTCCCTGACTGGTTGGAGTGTGGTGCAAAAGTATTTACCTTAATTTAATGGGTCTTAGTGCCTTTGAGGTCAAAAAATTGACTTTTTAACCACCAAGACACAGAGACACAAAGGTAATTGAATGTGAATCCCCAGAGGGGGGCCCCGAGTCCCCCACAGGGAGAGAGGCTTTGAAACCTTGATTTTTTCGTTGAAGACGCAGAATATTTCTGCCCCTCTCCGCATCGGAGAGGGGTTGGGGAGAGGTTCATCGAATTCACGTTAATTGAGCAAAATTTTCGAGTATTTTTACTCTTGTTGAAACGGCTGGTGTCACAGCTTATGGATAGAACAAACGGCATCCTACAATAAATAAAGAAAAGCATTATGATTAAGCCGTGACAGCAAACTCAGTCAATACCTCAACTTCGGTTTTTCGCCTGTCTCCGTTAATTCGGATCACTCTGTTGAGTCTATATGTCGCACTCACAGCACCGTTACCTTTTTTATCTCAAGTAACAGCTGCACCCGTCCCGCCAGCGTTGTTATGGATAGGAATTATAATAGGTCTGATTGGCTTGTATGCGGTCTTAACTGAACGAGTAATTTTAGATGACCAAGGAATTCAGGTGACATATCCTGTCTGGGTTCCTCGTTTCTTTCGTAAAGGATGGTTTTTGCCTTGGTCGGAGATAAAACAGTTAAAGCCCCGCTCGACTGGTCAAGGAGGGCTAGTTTATTATTTTCTGAGTCAGGATGGAAAAGCTTATTTATTACCAATGCGTGTAGCAGGGTTTGCCCGTTTAGTGCAAATTGTAGAAGCCAAAACGGGCATTGACACCACAGATGTTCGGCCTTTAGCACAGCCGTGGATGTATGCTATTTTGCTGTTATTCACTTTGCTGCTGTTTTTGGTAGATGCCTGGACAATTACCACAGCCCTAGCTACTGGACAATTAACTTAATTTGTCAGTTGTCAGTTGTCAGTTGTTAGTTGTCATTAGTTATTTTCCCAGTCCCCAGTCCCCATTCCCAATTAAACTTGGACAATTTCATTTCAAAAGCCCAACTAAGGGTTGAGCAAGTTAATCTATTTACAAAGCTGAAGAGCAATCAACAGGGATACCCCATATTGCAGAATATTTCCTTTGAGGTTTTTCCTGGTGAATGCATTGCCATTGTGGGGCCATCCGGCGCTGGTAAAACTTCGCTATTACGTCTTATCAACCGCCTGAATGAACCCACTAATGGCAAAATCTATCTGGAAAATCAGGAGTATCGCCAAATTCCTGTAATGCAGCTACGCCAAGCCGTGACACTGGTATTACAAGAATCAAAGCTCCTAGGGATGACAGCACAGCAAGCTTTGGCCTATCCTTTAGTTTTGCGTGGTTTGCCCAAACAGACAATTCAGCAAAGGGTCAATTATTGGGTAGAACAACTGCACATTCCTAGTGATTGGTTAGGACGCACTGAAGTACAACTTTCGGCTGGACAAAGACAATTAGTAGCGATCGCTCGTGCCTTAGTCATCCAACCGAAAATGTTACTATTAGACGAGCCAACCTCTGCCATTGATATTGGTACAGCTTCTAATCTGATGCAAGTCCTAACCCAAGTGAGTCAAACTCATCAAATGACAATTTTGATGGCAAATCACCAGTTAGACTTAGCCCAAATATTTTGCACTCGGCTTTTACACTTACAACAAAGTCGCCTGTTGGCAGATCAAACAGCTTCTCAGATAGACTGGGCTAACCTCAAAGATAGTCTGATACGCGCAGAAGCTCAAGTTGCTGAAGAATGGGGTTAAAAAGTGCTAAGTCCTGAGTTAAAAACTCCTAACTCCTAACTCCTAACTCCTAAATCTACGACCTTTGAGTAGTAAGCGTGGCACGTTGATT
Organism: Nostoc sp. UHCC 0702; assembly: GCA_017164015.1. Classification (GTDB taxonomy): domain Bacteria; phylum Cyanobacteriota; class Cyanobacteriia; order Cyanobacteriales; family Nostocaceae; genus Amazonocrinis. The sequence continues at coordinate 8,321,893 of CP071065.1, read as the reverse complement.
GCTGAATCTTTCTTTAGCTAACTTGGTTTGTGACTGCGGAATGTTGGCATTCAAAATTTCCATGTTAAATCGGTATCCCACATTACGGATAGTTTGAATCAAGCTAGGTTGGCGGGGATCGAGTTCAACTTTTTTTCTTAGCGATAAAACATGAGTATCAATGGTGCGCGGGTTGTCGATAGCGTCAGGCCAAGCACGACGCAGCAATTCCGACCTTGAAAGAGGCACTCCTCCAGCTTGCGCTAAAACGTACAGTAAACTAAACTCCTGGGGCGTTAAATCGATAAACTCGCCTTGGAATCGCACACGGCGCTGTACTAAATCGATTTGTAAAGTACCATAATCTAAATATGCTGGTGCAGTAGGTGTGCGCTTGCGGCGAATTAATGCTTCTACCCTTGCCAAAAACTCCTGCATCCCAAAAGGTTTACTCAGGTAATCATCTGCTCCCGCCTTTAAGCCTGCGACAATATCAGCTTCATTAGTACGGGCTGATAGCATTAAGATTAAGGGCTGCTGCTGACGATGCAACCAACGGCAAAACTCAATGCCATCACCATCAGGCAGATCCGCATCTAGAATCACTAGAGTAGGTTGATGGGCTAGAAATTCTTCTCTAGCTTGATAAATGCTGGCTGCTTGATGGACTCTGTATTCCAGCTGTTGCAAGTGCCAACCTAGCAACGACCTCAAATGGGGATTCCCCTCAACGATTTCAATACAAACCGAACCCACAGTGGTAAGACCCCTTAGCGTCGATGAATTTCAAGGTAACAAGCCCATGCCCAAGGTTTTGTAGTCTTTGTTACTTCAATTGCAATTAGCTTTACTTTCCGCAAACAAACAGTGAAAAAAAGTTTAACTTCTGCCTTGTGCAAAGCGGAGTTAGTAATATTCTTTAATTTATTCTTAAATTTTTGTTAGACTAAATCAAAAGTTCTTTTGGTTAAACATCCAGCCTTTAGGAGGATGTGATGTTTCCCAGAACTATTATGTAACTAGGGAACCCCTTCCTTAACCATCTTTCAACTTGATGGTGTCCGGGGATTCCATCATGGCACAACAAAAGCTCAACTGCCAATACACTTGAGCAGTAGGTTAAGAAAATCATAAGAATAGCTTACTAAATCATCATATTCACCATTTTCTGGAATAGGATGAAGTTAAGTTGTAGCTGCTGGAGGATGTAGCCCAAACCAAATCTGGATATATTTGTCTTTAATTGATGGCAAAAGCGTGGAAGTGACACTTCACATTTGAGCGTGAATCATTTACAATTCTCATTCCAAAGAGATTAATACAGCAGTTATGCTCCAAGACACACAAACCATCCGCTATTACCAAAGAATTACCGACGCCTTCGTCGAGTTATGGAATCGCGGTTATCGTACGGATGATATGCGGATGTATTTGGATGGATACCTAGCCGCGCTGCGACATGGAAACGCTATTGAACCTTATCTGATTCATCGCCTAGAAGAGGAAGCCAGCCGCTACTTGTACGATGCATCAAATTTTGCAGTGGCACAACCACAACCACAACCAGATTACTACTAATACCTCCAAGCGGGTCATTCTTAGTAACCATAGTTGAACGCAAATGATTATAGCATATCATGTGCCTTGATCAACAGTACTGTGGTGTAAAATTTTGGAGATATTTTATTGATAAAAGCATCCCCTGAGATTTGTTTTGGTTATGCCAATTCCTCTGAGGGGATTTTTAATGATGCTTCACGTCATTAATTCGTTCAGCTAGAGATCACTCAGGTATTGAGTATTTTTACTAAAAGTTTACCAGCTTGGGGACGCATTGAAATTTTTGGCGATCGCAACAACAGAGGTGATGAGCTTACATAAGTGTTAATCAATGCCTATCAAGTAATAATGATGAAATTAACTATGGCATTGAGCAGTTTTAAGAAGATGTGGTAAAAAACAGAATTGATTAACTTGCCCAAAAGCTGTGTTTATAAGGGTTTTGGCTGCCAGGGCTGCGAAACTTCCTTGCTCAGTCGAGGTTATACAAATTACTTTATATATTTGATAGCGGAGTGTCAGGGGCGGGCTTGTAAGGACTGGGCTACTTATGATAGATCTCTGTGTATGTCCCTGACACCACCTAATCAAGCGAAACGGCTTTCATTCCGTCTTGTCTTCACGATTAATCCATTTTTAGATTCCTGTTTGCTGGTTCTGTCTTTGTAATTTTGATTAAAGGTCTACATTTTTTGCCTGCTCATCTGTTTTTGTGAACTTCCTCAATCTGCAAATTCTCTTCTTTCAGATGGAGTAATAAAGTAAGCGTTCATCCTTGACTTGAATATAGAGGGATAACTTTGAATATAGAGGGATAACTTTGACCTGCCTAGATCAAAGTTATCCCTACTCGGCAAGGGTTCTGGGGATTTTAGCTTCTCAAAGTTTTGGCAGTGTTAGCTAGTGAACGCGATAAAGGAGATGGATATGCAGCCTCAAGGTTTCAATGAAGAGTCTTGTCAAAATGACCGTCATTTTGGCGAAGTTAAGCTAAAAAGGGGTACATTAGTTACAGAGAGTAGTAGTGCTTTCTTTTTGGAGTCAGAGCAGGTGGCTATTTTGAATGGTATTAAGGATAATGTCTTTAGTAACTCTCGTTTTTTTGAGAGTTACCTTAGTGACCTTCAAATTTTTTTGGAAAGTTGCTTTTTAAGTAATTGCTTTAATGCGCGTCTTGAAGAGTTCTTAGCTGAACTTTCTATTTTCCTGAAAAAAGATTTATCTATTGTTAAGCATAATTTTAAGTCTAGTTGGCAATTTTTTATTGATCTAGCCGATCTTGCGTTGCAAATTGAATCACAGTTTGGTCAGGTTATCGCTATTGCTGACTCTATTCCATGCGACGATGATAATATTGTTCGTTTTGATAATTTAAACGCAGAAGTGTTTGTTGCTCATTATACCTGTGCCATTGAAAGCCTTACGGAGTTTCGTACATATCTGTCTGATTACATAAGTAAGTATTGGTTATACTCTCCTGTTGAGATTCAAGAATTTATTACTAATTACACTGGTAATTTAGATAACATCAAAGACATTGCTTTTGAAGATTTTTTGTCTTCTGATGTTTTAGAACAGTATGAAAGTGCTAATTATCATTTAAAATTTTGTGTTTCTGAAGTTTCTCAGTATCAACAAGGCATTCCAAAATTTACTATTTCCGACTTAAAACTTTCTTCTGAAACTGAAATTTCTTCTCAAATTGTAAATTCTTCATTTGTATGCTCACCTCTTTTTGATACGAGTTATACTTTAAAAGACCTATTAGATCAGGTTCTGGAAGAAACTAGGCATGACGGAGTTAGTAGAGGAGAGTTCGTTGGTCGGGAACTCTGGTAATGCTTTAGAATTTGGTGACATTATTACTTATAATTTTGGTGATAATCCTGATCCCAGTTTACTCCGAGCAGGTAGAGAGGAAGCATTTGAGCGTCCTGCTGTTGTAATTACTTCCTCGAATTTTAATAAAAAAACTAATTTTGCTTGGATCTCACCTATTACAAAGGTTGACAAAAGTGATAAAACTTTTATCTCTCAAATTCCCTTACCTTCCGGTTTGAGAACTTATGGTTTCGTTTTGTCAGATCAGTTAACTTTTGTAAACTGCTCTTCCCCTAATGTTATTGATGTTAGAGAAAAAGCACCTGATTTTGTAAAACAGATAATACCGCAGTTTATAAGTCAGCTTCCTGTCTTAAACAATATTAAAGAAATTATTTCTTTATCAGTTAGAACTGGTGTAACTAGTCAGTTTTATAAACCTGATTTTGGACATATTATTACTTATGATATTTATCCTTTAGATAACAATCGTCATACTCCACCTTTAGCTTTTGTTGTTACACCTTTAGCGTTTAATAAAGAGACTAAGCTTGCTTGGGTATGTCCTATAGTTACCAACTCTACTGGATATATATATGAATTTCCCTTGCCTGATAATTATTCTGACAAGGGAGTTATTTTATTGGATCAGTTACATACCTTAAATTGGAAAACTAGAAATTGTAGACCCCGTTATCAATTTCCATTTGATGGAACTAAAATTATCTTACATAGAATACATGAAATAATATCTTCTTCTTTAGAATAAACCTGTCAACCAGTTTATTGACAATCAAAAACTCCATTTCCATTGCTTGTTAATGGTCACTTCATATTATTTTTCTGGTCAAGCATATTTTTCTCAAGATGCCTGGGCTAAACTTTGGCAGCAGTCTGCCCGATTAGACTACATGTAGCAACCTGCAATAGAGATAATCTGCATTGCCTTCTAAAACCATTTATAAGTCTCGGCTGTGGCAAATAAAAGTAAGAAATTGGGAGCGGGATTTTCTTACTTTTGGAAGTATTGTTACTATAGCAATCCCAATTAAATCGTGAGAAAACACTTAGATTTGACATCAGAACCAAAAGTTAAATTTTATTCAGCCCTGGCGAGAGCGAAATCGCACGCCACATGCAAAGGCTGTCGCTTAACCGCGCTCTTCGCAGTGGCTTGGCTATACAGACTTTCACCCGCCTGCCTTGGGTTATTTCATTAAGTCCACGTAGGTGGACGAGAGTTTGTCTAGTAGCGAATTCTATTTGCCCAATTATTTCTAAATTTCTCACGAATGATTTAGGATTGCTATATCTGTTATCGTTCAGGCGATCGCTGCCACGATCACGCAAGCAAAGTGAACAGTAATGACTTATAAAAGCGTTATTCTATATGGATTTTGAGCGAGTCAAAGAATCCCATTTATTAATTGTTTCTTGCTTTATTTTTTCTTGATCTAAACTTCGGACTTATGCTATCTACAATCTGAAGCGATCGCCTGATATTAATAACAAGTGATTATCTAGAGTTTGCCCTTGTTATTTGAGACCAGGGTATACACAGCCAGCACTTTGGCTAGTGAATTTATGCAAATCCAACTATCGGCAGCATCAACTCTGTTTCCCTGTGGGACAGGCATTGGCTGCATACAAAGATAATACAAACATAACACAAAAGTTCTGTTGATAAATGTCGGAGATTTAACTGAATTATTTAAGCGATCGCACCTTCTAGTGCCAGGGATACCTCAGTAACTCTATGGTTTTTGACAGCTAAAGACGGCAAACACCACTTTGACGTTACGGTTCACCCCAATTCCTCAAGGTATTAATTCTCATACATTAGACGAAGTGAAAGCAAATAAATCTATGAACCAACTAAACACAATCTTTAAAAACAACCGTCACATGTAAGGTTCGGTAAACCCCCCTTCATGGACTGGCTATATCGAGCTTCAGTATATATATCAGCATAACCTGGAGTTTCAACCCCAGCAAAGCCGAACCAAAGGTGATTGATGCTGAAATGACGCCTTCTTCAACCAGTTGGTTCAAAATTTAGTCCTTTATATTCCCATTCATTCATTTGTAGTTATACGGAGCCAGCACCAAAAATGGCAAAAGTAGTTGGAATTGACTTAGGTACGACTAACTCCTGCGTAGCAGTGATGGAAGGTGGTAAACCCACGGTTATTGCTAACGCGGAAGGTTTTCGCACCACACCATCAGTGGTAGCATTTGCAAAAAATGGCGATCGCCTAGTTGGTCAAATCGCCAAGCGCCAAGCGGTAATGAACCCGGAAAATACCTTTTACTCTGTCAAACGCTTTATCGGACGGCGCTTTGATGAAGTAACCAAGGAAACTACCGAAGTTTCTTACAAAGTGCTGAGTAGCGGCGGTAATGTCAAACTGGACTCTCCAGGCGCAGGTAAGCAATTTGCTCCTGAAGAAATTTCTGCCCAAGTTCTCCGCAAACTAGTTGAAGACGCTAGTAAATACCTTGGTGAAACCGTAACCCAAGCTGTAATTACCGTTCCCGCATACTTCAACGACTCCCAGCGGCAAGCTACAAAAGACGCTGGTAAAATCGCAGGTATTGAAGTTCTGCGGATTATCAACGAACCTACCGCTGCTTCCTTGGCCTACGGTTTTGACAAGAAGAGCAACGAAACCATCCTCGTATTTGACTTAGGTGGTGGTACATTCGACGTATCCATCCTAGAAGTCGGTGATGGTGTATTTGAAGTGTTGGCTACTTCTGGTGATACCCACCTTGGTGGTGACGACTTTGATAAAAAAATAGTTGACTACTTAGCTGAACAGTTCAAAAAAGACGAAGGCATTGACCTACGGAAAGATAGACAAGCCTTGCAACGTCTGACTGAAGCCGCAGAAAAAGCTAAAATTGAGCTTTCTAGCGTTACCCAAGCAGAAATCAACCTGCCATTTATCACCGCTACCCAGGATGGGCCAAAGCACCTGGATACAACACTGACTCGCGCTAAATTTGAAGAACTTTGTTCTGACTTAATCGACCGTTGCCGTATCCCTGTTGAAAATGCGCTACGGGATGCCAAGTTAAGCAAAGGCGATATTGATGAAGTTGTGTTAGTTGGTGGTTCTACCCGTATTCCTGCTGTTCAACAAGTAGTCAAGCATGTATTGGGTAAAGACCCCAACCAAAGCGTTAACCCTGATGAAGTTGTGGCAGTTGGTGCAGCAATTCAAGCGGGTGTATTGGCTGGTGATGTCACAGGTATCTTGCTGTTAGACGTATCACCCCTGTCTTTGGGTGTAGAAACCTTGGGCGGTGTAATGACCAAAATTATCCCCCGCAACACCACAATTCCTACCAAAAAATCAGAAGTCTTCTCTACCGCCGTGGATGGTCAAACCAACGTGGAAATTCACGTCCTCCAAGGTGAACGGGAATTCGCTAACGATAACAAGAGTTTGGGAACTTTCCGCCTAGATGGCATTCCTCCAGCACCACGCGGTGTTCCTCAAATTGAAGTTACCTTTGATATTGACGCTAACGGTATCCTCAACGTTACTGCTAAGGACAAAGGCACTGGTAAAGAACAGTCCATCAGCATTACTGGTGCTTCCACCTTAGATAAAACTGACGTTGAACGGATGGTGAGAGAAGCTGAACAAAACGCTTCTAGCGACAAAGATCGGCGTGAGAAAATCGAACGTAAGAACCAAGCCGACTCCTTGGCATACCAAGCTGAGAAGCAACTCCAAGACTTGGGCGATAAAGTTGCAGAAGCTGACAAGACTAAGGTCGAAGGCTTGGTGAAAGAACTGCGGGAAGCAGTCGCTAAAGAAGACGATGAGCTAATCAAGAAGCTGACTCCAGAACTACAACAAGCGCTGTTCGCTGTTGGTAGCAACATCTATCAACAAGCTGGTGGTGATGGTTCTGCTGGCCCTGGCCCTCAAGATAGTGGTTCTGCTCCTTCTGGTGGCGGTGATGATGTAATTGACGCAGATTTCACTGAAACCAAATAATTCTACTGATTATTTAGGGATAATTATCTTGTCCCTAATTCAGATTACCCATCCAGGCAAATGCTTGGATGGGGATTTTTTTGCAAACCGCGAAGACGCAGAAAACGCCAACAATTTGTAGAGTGTGTGTGAGTCGTGATCTATTTCAGAAAATAATGCATCTTAATAAAGGTAGAGTTAGGAGGGAAATATTCTAGTACAGGTCGGCGGAAATAAACTTACCATTCAAAACAGCCAAAAAGCCCAAAATTAAAGCCTTTTGACTTTTGACTTTTGACTTTTGACTTCCACCTTGCGGTACTAGTTCCTGACTGTGACTTCTAGATATTCAATTAACCAAAACATAAACAGGTGAATCTATGGCAGCTTTAGCAGGAAAGGTTGCAATTGTTACTGGTGCATCGCGGGGTATTGGACGAGCGATCGCTCTTAAACTAGCAGGTAACGGTGCCTCTGTTGTCGTTAACTATGCAGGTAATACAACCAAAGCACAAGAAGTAGTTACAGAAATTGACAACCTGGGAGTAGAATCCTTGGCTGTACAAGCAGATGTGAGCAAAGTAGCTGACATCCAACGGCTGTTTGAGGAAACAATAGAACGTTTTGGTAGAGTCGATATTCTGGTAAACAATGCCGGAACTATCATCAACAAGCTAATTACTGAGGTGACAGAAGCAGATTTCGACAAACTTTTTGCCATTAATGTCAAAGGCACTTATTTTGCTTGTCAACAAGCTGCACTACACATGGCAGAAGGGGGACGGATTATTAACTTTTCCTCATCTACCACAGCGATGATGTTACCCACTTATAGTGCTTATGTGGCAACCAAAGGTGCTGTTGAACAAATTACGCGGGTACTAGCTAAAGAATTGGGTACAAAAGGTATCGCTGTCAATGTGATTTCTCCTGGCCCTACAGATACAGAACTATTTCGAGAAGGCAAAACAGAAGAGCAAATTAACCGTTTAGCCCAAATGGCAGCCTTTGGAAAACTCGGAGATGTGCAAGAAATCGCCGACGTAGTAGCATTTCTTGCTAGCGACGAAGCACGATGGATCACTGGGCAAAACATCCGCGTTAATGGTGGAATTGCTTAACTTTAAGGTATTGGTTCTTCTTGACTCTTCATTTTCCAGCTTGAATTTTTAGAGGTATTAAAATGCCGACCATAGCCAAAAACAACGATGTAATTACGGTGATAATTATTTTCGCAGTCGAACCTGAACGGCAGCAGGAACTTGTAGAGACGATTGTAAATTTTCTCGAAACAGCAGTAAAACACCAGCCTGGATTTGTTTCATCCAGCATTCACAAAAGTATAGATGGCGTGAGAGTGATGAACTATGCCCAATGGAAAACTTTGCAAGACTACCAGGCATTTCTTCAAAATTCGGAAATCCGAAAGCTAGCAGCAAAGCTTTTAGATTTTCAAATCCACGAGTCCCATGTCTACGAAGTCGTCGTTTCCATGCCAGATGATGCCACACTCAAAATTACCAAAGGTGATCAGGTTCATCTTGCAGAATTTCGAGTCAAGCCAGAAAATCAGATGCGCTTGGTGGAATTAGAAAAGGAATATCTGCCTGTTGGACTGCAAAATCCAGGACTCATATCTGGTAATTTTCACCGATCGCTGGATGGCATACACAATGTAAATTATGGACAGTGGCGCAGTTTTGCAGATTTTGAAGAACTATTAAAAGATCCAAAGTATGCTTCTTTAGGTGAATATTGGCAAGGTTTAGCTGAAAATGAGTTTCATCTGTATGAGGTTGTGTTCACTGAACCGGCTGATTGAATATAACCTCAGCCACTAGGGTGGGTAATGTCCACATTCTGAAATCATACTTTCAACGTGCAACGCCGCCTGTATAGCTATGGAAATTTAAGTGATGAATTCCAATATCAATCTTTTCACACCTGTTCAACTTGGCCCTTACAGTCTGCCAAATCGCATCGTCATGGCACCGATGACTCGTTTACGGGCAATTGAAAGCATTCCCAACTCGCTGATGGCGACTTACTACACCCAACGCAGCAGTGCAGGACTGATTGTTACTGAATGCACAATGGTTTCACCTCTCAGTTTAGGATACATTAATTGTCCGGGGATTTACTCAGAAGAATGCCACAGGATACACTGACTACCCATTCTTAGAATTGCAAACTACTTAAATCAGAAATCATATCATGTCCGTTTAAACACTTATGATATCTGTGGAGGTCGGTAATTGGGAATTGGTAATTGGTAATTGGTAATTGGTTTTGAGTATTACCTATTACCCATTACCCATTACCTGTTACCAAGCAAACCGACTAGATCGTAAGTAATTAGCCGAAATTGATATCATTTGATTAGCCATAAATAAGGCATTAAGTTAAGTATGAATTTGATGGATAGCAAATTCATAACTTTTAGGGCTTAAGCAAGTGCCATATTTTTTCGTGTCATATCAAGTTCGGGTGATTACTTATAATAAAATTTATCAATGTAGGTTGAGTTTCACTATCGTTTAAGCCAATATGAAAATATATTGAGGGTTGGGTTTCGTTCCTCAAACTAACCTACAAATATTATAAGTCTTTAGCCGAACATGATATCAGTTGTCAATAGTCAATAGTCAATATTTTTTGGACTCTTGACTGCTTCAACTAAAAAATTATAACAATCGGCGTAAATTATGGAGTATTCAAAACTACTTTTTAAATAATATTTAAAACTTTGCACTTCTAAATTTCAGTTTTATAATTGTCTTGGAGCAACTAACAAAATAGGTAATTGAATGTGTTTATAAACATATTATACTACGTTTATAAAACCTGAGAATATTTACTCAATTACCCGGTTTAAAGTCTGCTGCATTTCTTAGGAAATATCACGTTACAAGTATCTCGAAATTATGGATTTATCAAACTTTACTACACTGCAAAACTTAGAAGCTGCCTTTGGTGGTGAATCGATGGCAAATCGTAAGTATCTATTTTTTGCTGATGTAGCACGTAAACTTGGATTCACAGACCTGGCTAAACTTTTTAAAGAAACAGCAGAGCAAGAAACGGAACATGCCTTTGCCCATTTTAGGTTGCTGCACCCAGAACTTGTTGTAGAAAATCCATCGGCTTTAAGTGAAGAGCAAAAAAGAGAAATTGTCTCGAAGTGCTTATCTTTGGCAATTGAAGGTGAAACCTATGAATATACCACAATGTATCCAGAGTTTGCCGCAGATGCTCAACGCGATCGCGATAATTCCGCTGCTGAAGAATTTCTCAAACAAGTTAAAGAATCTACCGATCATGCCGACACATTTCGTGAAGCTGCACACCGTTTTGACTTGTTAAAATTCATCGAAAATTACCACGCCGATCGCTATTCTGAAGCATTAGAATTATTAAACGGAGGACAAGCAGCAACCAGAGTTGCAGGTAACGATCCCCAAACTCGTAAATGGATTTGCAGACAATGCAGCATGATTTACGATCCTGTAACTGGCGATCCTGATTCAGGAATTGCTGCTGGTACACCTTTTGAAGAAATTCCTGATGACTGGAAATGTCCAATTTGCGGTGCTAGCAAAAAAACCTTTCAACCATTTGAAGAAAAAGCCGCAGCCTAAAACGGTTATACGAATTTGTAATTAATACCGAGTTGCATTCAAAGGTAGTGGGGGAATTGAGGGGGATGAGGGGGAAGTAACATCCCCCTGTCTAAATGCTATTTTTGAACGCAACTTAGTATAAGTTAGGAAAGTTCTGATATCATGTCCGTCTAATCACTTACGTTAAGTCAATTGCGATCGCAACGAAGTGGAGCGATCGCAACCACAAGGACTCTGGGATTGCTTCGCTACCCGTCTCCCTTTGGGAGACGGGTAGCTAACGGGAACGCCAAGGGCGAACGCTTGCAATTGACTTCTAATCAATCGGACATGATACGATACCATTTCTTTTTGAAAATGCGGGTCTAGAACTGAAGCAAAATCAAATGCTCTCTGGGGCAATTCATCAATTGCACCTACGTGAATCAAGCCGAACCTCAGATAAACTTGCTGACAATTGGCTAATTTTTTTCTATTACCCCTTATCAATTACGAACCAAGAACTGACGATTAGCAAAATGTCGCAGATAACGATAAATAACCCAAGCTAAAAATCCAAAGATAAAATTTAACAGGAAGCGGCTAAATATAAACCGTAAAACATCAGGATAAAAAACCTGCGACAGACTCAGAGGGCTAAGAGTTTTTCCTAAAAGAAACAGCCCAAAAATAGCATTTCCACCCAGCATCAGGGCAAATAGCACTAAACCCCGCTGCCAATAACGATACTGCGGTGTATATCCAGAAATCAGGACAATAGGGGGTTTGCCTTGCACTTTTGTTAACAGTTGTTCCAGTCGCCAAAACATCCATAACAGAAATGGAAATAAACCATAGCTGAGAAAACTCACAGGTGTTGAGTAACGCCAAGCACCAGATAGGACATTAACTAAGGCATGACAAATTACAGAATTTATCCAAGCCTTGGGAATTAATTTCCTAAATCGATGTGAACCCATCGTGGAGGAAAAATATATTCCCAAAGCATACCCCCAAGGTGCAGAGAACATGGCATGGACTGGCGTACCGATACTACGCTCAAAAATTGATGCTGTACCGTGGTAAAAATAAATCCAGTTTTCTTGAGCGGTAAATCCGAGGGCAACGGCTATCGTGAAAAGAAAAACGCTACTGGGGCGTAGTTGATACCTGCGTTGTAGATAATAAGTTGGGGCAACAACCGCCACCAGCTTACAGCCTTCCTCAATTGGCCCTACTTCTACAAGCTGCCGTAGGGCTACACCAAGCAGGGAATACTGGATTTTTTGCCAGTTTACAACTTTGTTAGCTACATTTTCAAAAACTAATTCTAGGTTGAGGGCAACCAAACCAGATATTGCCCCCAAGAAAAATAGCAATAGCAACCGTAACAGAGATGGAGCAAACTGGACACGGCAATAGTAAAAGCCCAGAAGCAGCAGTGCTGGAATTGCAGCCCACAGCAGTAAAGAGAAATCAGCCACTCACTTGAGCAATTATAGTGCGATGACGGGGGCTATTGCTGGTGATAGTGGGAGTTTGGAAACCCGCTTCAATAAAGGCTTGCTCAATGTCCAAAGCGAAATATTCATCTAAATAAGGTTCAGTACTTTTGAGCAGCGTTAAAATGTAAGGCGGCATTTTCTGGAAAACTTCAGACTTGGGATTCATATCCATGATTGCCAAGTAGCCACCAGGACGCAGTATACGCCGAGCCTCGGCTAAAATTTGTTGGGTTGCTAATTGCGGTAATTCATGACACACCAAGAAAATGGAAACTAAATCAAACGAGGCATCTGCTAGCCCAGTAGATTCAGCTGCGGCGTGAACCCAGTTAATTTTTGCTTGACGTTGTTGTGCGCGGTAGTTAGCAACGGCTAAGAAGTAAGGAGATAAGTCTAAGCCTGTGATTTGGGCGTGGGGATAAACTTCTTGCAAGGCAAAGGTGCTGAGTCCTACACTACACCCCAAGTCGAGGATGTCTTGCGGTTGGTGGGCAAGAGAGCGTTTGAGGATATCGTGGTAACTTTGGCGTAGTTTGGCATCACCTTGAGCTTTAGCACCTTGCCAAATTTTCGCGTGGACGGCGTAAGCAGCAGGTTCTACCTCAAAAGCAGCTTGCCAGCTGAGATTTCCAGTTTCGTAGGCGTGGAATGAGGTGAGATAGTAATCTGGGTAAGAAAGCTCAGGGTTTTGGACTTGAGCTAAATCGGTTTGCCAATCACGCGCCTGTAATTTCTCTACTTCTTTCGTCCAAGGTACGCCAATATTTTCGGCGCGTTTAATCATCATTTGTCTGGCTTGGTGCTTGGCTAGGTTGGCTAAAGGCTTGATTGCCAGTATGCCGTTTACCAAGCGGGTGGCTAAGTTAGGAGAAGTTTGTACAGCTGCGGTCATAAGTTTGGGTTGAACAATCTTTTTTACTTATGACATATAGGGATTTTCAAATCAATTAGGAAATTCCTTGAAGTTGTTAACTGATGACTGATGACTGATGACTGATGACTGTTGACTGTTGACTGTTGACTGTCAACCGTCAACCGTGTTTTTTCCTCTCGCCAAAGTATGATGCTCTTTTGATCCAAGATTAGTAAGATTTCGGTACTTAGCGAAATCTGGCTCAACTGAGTTGGCAAAAAGCTGAGTGGCATCAAAAAACTATAATAAACTTCTCCAGAGTCAAGTATGGCTAGAGCAAAAAGAAGAGCCAGCGGCTTTTTCAGAGATTTTCAGGAATTTGCCCTTAAAGGTAGTGTAGTTGACTTGGCGATCGCTGTGATCATTGGTGCTGCTTTTGGCAAAATTATCACTTCTTTTGTTGAGGATGTGATCATGCCATTGATTAACCCCTTGGTTAGTCTAAGTGGCAAAGACTGGAGAACAATCACGGTAGGCCCGGGAATTGCTATTGGTCAGTTTCTCGGCTCAATTGTTGACTTTTTGATCATTGCCTTGATTTTATTTGTGGCAATTAAAGCTTTACAAAAAATCAAGAGGCAAGAGGATACCACTATTGAATCCCCACTCACAGACCCTAACATAGCAGCTCAAGAAAGACTGACTGGCGCATTGAATAAGCTGACAAATACTTTAGAATCTCGGAACACTGAGTTATAGAAAACTCCAAACGGCTCGGTTAAGAAAGTTATCTGTTAAAGGGAGCAGGGTAACACCACTGATATAGAGTTCTGTGTTGAACGCACCCCCATTGCCTCATCTCCCTTTTGCTAATTCTGCTCCTGCTTTGACTCCCTAGCAAAATGCAAAATGGTACTACCTATTTACATCACATGTTAAGTTTGGGCTTCTTCATCCTGTTCAACCACTTCAGATTTATCTGTTAAGGGTTTTACGACTCGTGCGATCGCTTCCTGTACAAAAGCTTTAATAAATTCATCTCTGCGATTAATTTGAAACTGTCGCTGTACAACCTCAGTCATACCACCATCACCCCAATCTTGGTCATGACGAAAATACTCAATAAAACTTTTACCAGCAATCCGCGTCAAATAAGCTGCGGTCACGCCCTGAACTGCCCTACCTACAATGAAAGTAGCCGGATTCGTTTGCAAAGCAGTAGAAAGTAATTGAATCGCTCCCTTGACTATACCCAGACTGGCGATGGTTTTTGCTAAGGAAAAGGCTAACTCTCGTCCTCGTTCCATGTTCAGTTCACAACCGTAGACTTTGCCAATTTCCACAACCATTTGAGCATTGACGGCGGCTGTTGCCAATAAATCGACAACTGGTAACGGCGTGACTGATACTACACCCGCACTAATCCATTGAAACCTTTCGACAATTTTGTCAGCTTGACGGCGACGTTGGCTATCAATGAGTTTTCGCGCCTCCTCTCCTAGTCGCAGCGATTGCAAAAGAATATTATCTGCAACCAAATCTTCGCCCTCAGCCCTTAAAATAGCTGCCATACGCCGCAGCAATGGTACAATATCGGCTTCTGGCTGGAAAATTTCGCCAGTTTCCAGTTGTGCAGATTGGGGATTAGCTGCGATCGCTACTACATCAATGGCGGCAATAAATCCCCGCACCCGCTGACGCAAGCGTGCCAGAATCACTTCCTTATCTTCATCTGTGTATAAATCAGTTTTGTTCAAGACTAGCAGCGATCGCTTGCCAATTTCTGCTAACCCCCGCAGTGGTTCATATTCAGAACGCCGCAAGTCATTATCTACTACAAATAATAGTAAATCTGCTGTTGTGGCTAGTTCTCTGGCTAACTGTTCCCTCTCCGTACCTGCTACTCCTGCTTCTAAAATTCCTGGTGTATCTGTAATTAAAATTTTGCGTTCCAATCCCTTTAGCCGCAGGCAATAGGTTTCACCAACCTGGGTTGTACCCATAGGTGCATCTACCTGACCTACCATACGTCCCATGACTGCATTTACTAGGGAAGTTTTGCCAGCACTTCCAGTGCCAAATACTACCACTTGAATTTCACCGCGTGCTAAATTGACTTCAATCTCCCGCGATCGGCTGAGTAAAGCTTGCCTTGCGACTTCATCTTGAATTTGCGCCACTTGTTGTCGCACGGCTTGTAGTGTGGAAGAAGCAGCATCAGATTTGGCAGCAGGAATTTGCGCCGGAGTCACGCGGGGGCGGTTGCGACGGGAACGTTTTTCCCCAGCCTGCAACACCAGCACGTAATAAACAAAAGCTGCAACCAAGCCTCCGATTAGCACAACCAGCAGCAACAGCAGCAAATTGCCTAGCAGGGGAGAATAAGACAATTGCCAGTAGAGGCGTGAAAGAGAATCAATCAGCCACAGGGCTAGCCCCAAAATGACGATCAGACCAACAATCAGTGTGACTATGCGGGACAGAGGCATGGGTGGCAAAAATGAGTGGGTATATTCAGCACGCACATGCTTCTAATATTAATAGTTTCAGCTTTTTTTATCAGAGAAGTTATGAATAGGAAGCAGGGGAGCAGGGGAGATGGGGGGATGGGGGGAAATAATTCCCAATGCCCAATGCTCAATTTAGAACTTTGGGGAGTTGTTGCATTTACAATTTCCTGCAATAAAGAATGTATACCCAAAGACAGACTTGGTTTGTATTGTCTCAAACTTGAAGTCTGAGCAGCTATCAGGTCAGTCTTAGGAATGAAAATAACCCAGAAACAAATCAAACTTATGGGACTTTTCGATCAAATTATTGGTGCAGTCACTAATCCCAATCAGCAAGGCAGCTTGGGTCAAATTGGAAGTATTATCAACGCCGTGGATCAGCTGAGCGATCGCGCTGGGGCTGATCCTTCAACAATACAATCTGTATTGGGTATTGTAGGTAACTATGTACGTACTTCTTTACAAGAGAAACAAGCTACAGGTGGCAATGAAGAAGCCCAAGCATTGGTAAATCAATATAGTGGCACTTCTCCTAACCCTCAAGCTGTTGATTCCCTCTTTTCTCCTGGGATGCAGCAGCAAGTGGCTGAAGTTGCTGCCCAACGCACAGGTTTAGATGCTGGTATTATCCAACAATTGCTGCCTTTAGCAGTGCCCGTAGTCTTGAATTTCCTACAATCTGGCGCCAATGCTCAAAATCCTCAAGCTGGGGGGAATCCTGTACTCAATTCCTTCTTAGATGCAGACAGAGATGGCGATGTCGATATCGCTGACGCTATCCAGTTGGCTAGTCAGTATATTCGACGTTAAGCTAAGGCACTTAGTCATCAGTGGGTTTTTCTGGTTGACATTTTACATTTAATAACAAAGACAGAAGGCAGAACGGATACATTCCTTGTGCCTTCTTTGTTCTGCCCTTTGGGCTACTGGAGTCCGTCAGTATCCTCATTGGAGAGGCGTAGGAAAGAGATTCATCGAATTCACGTTATTCTACTGGTTTTAGGTATATTCAATAGCTTTTTTTATCTTCAAAAAGCAGTAAAAACCGCTTGTGAAAGTTGAAGATGGCAAATTTAGAAAATCAGGGGTTTTAATTTTTGTCTGGCAATAGTGATTAAACAAGGCTATTCCCTATTCCCTTTTTCATCCGTTATTTTGCTAGACACTTGATTACGACTAGTGAAAAGCATTTTTTCTACAAAAAGGAAATATAGTATGATCACTATCGATTAAATTATGTTATATCTATATATATTTTATTTTATTTAAACTGACTCAGAGTCGTCTTATTAAAATGTAGTTAAATAATATAATTTTTTGAAAAAATCTCCCTAAAAAGTTACCGTAAATATAATTAAATACTCCAAATATTTTTCTTGATACACTAATATTGTAGCAAATTATTTTTTAATTTGGGTATATTTTCTCATAATTAATCTTATATATTTTAAATTTAAAAAAAACTTCCTTGCTCAAACCGAGTTTTCAGTAATTGCCTTTGGGAAGAAAATGGAAATAAGGTTGATGACATGTTTATTGCTAAATAGGTGGACAACAAGACGCATATCTATGTCAATGGATGTCGAAACGTCTAAAAACCTGACAAAAAGAAAATGATAACTTTCACGAGATAAATTGATTTTTGTCATCCTAGTGAAATTTATTTAGCAACAGCACACTATTAGGCTTGATCCTCACTGGAAACTCATTGAATGAATAAGCAACTTGCATTAACCACCTTGGCTATTTTTACAAGCCTGATCGGAGAATCTTTTTTGATTGCACCTGCTTCAGCTCAGTTGATACAAAAAACAGGAATTGTTAACAACACCTTATCTAGTCCAGTTACAGCAATTTCAAACACTTCTACTACAGGAGTTGTTAACAACACCTTATCTAGTCCAATTACAGCAATTTCAACCACTTCTACTAATGCTACTCAAGGGACAATAAACACTACTTCTAACCTTGCAGGAATAACTAACCCTACCAGTAGCATTGTGGCAGGAGTTACAACTGTCTCTCAGACAACAGCGACGGTGACACAGCCTACTGCAACTCAACTACCATATGTAAATAACACCACACAAATTATTCAAAACACAGCTCAAGCCACAGCAAGCCTTGAAGCCGCAAAAGGCATTAACTCTAAACTACAAGAAACAACTACCAGCACCATTGGTTCTGTAGCAGGAGTTTCGACTGATTCTGTGACGACAGTGAAATTAGCAGAACCAACTCAAGCCCAACTATCATCTCTGAGTAACCCCACACAAATTATCCAACAAACTGGTCAAGCTACAGTGGACGTTCAAGCTGATCAGCAGGGTGCTAAAGTGAATATCGCAGCCGACTTAACGTTAAAAATTGGGGACTTAGCCGAAGTCAATACCTGTTTAGATGCCGAAGTCTTAATAGGTAGTTCTTATGTGGATAGCCTTGCTAATTGTTCTAAAAAAGATAAACCTAGACGTGTTCCCGAACCTACACTTCTTGGAGGTCTAGCCGTTCTGGGGCTTTACTTGATTTCACGCAATAGAAAAGTATGTAATTTTGCATTTGCCGGCAAGAAAATTTGAGCTTAGGACTTACGCAAAACTACACGCTCTCTGGGGCAATTCATGAATTGCCCCTACCTGATAATAAGGGTTTCGGCTATTGTTTGCGTAAGTCCTGGATCTAAGTTCATCACTCGGTGAACTTAACGTGAGTTCGACAAACCTCTCCCTCGCCTTTTAGCTGAGGGAGGAACAACGAAAAATCAAGGTTTTACTGCCCTTACTCTGCGTGATATCATGTCCCCAGATGGCTGAAATACCCAAATTGCGTGTAGTACTTATGTACGATGCGTAAGTCCTAAATCCAAATGACGTTGGAACGATTTTGGGTTGTTTCAGCTTCTATTTTCAAAAAAGGTCTAATCCGCAGTGATTTTTAGAGTTCTGAGATAGGCTGTAGTTCAGACATTTTCATCCAAAATTGTTCCTTCTATATTGGCTCCTTCTAAATTTGCGCCGTTCAAATTAGCTTTGTTTAAATCTGCATCGGTGAGATTTGCTTGAGTCAGGTCGGCTACAGTTAAGTCTGCGCCACTCAAATCAGCTTTATCTAGATTCGCCGCGTTTAATTTTGCCTCATGTAACTCTGCCTGGCTCAAATGAGCTTCAATCAAGTTGGCGACAGTCAAATCAGCTTGACTCAAATTAGCTCCATCTAAAACTGCACCATCTAAAATAGCTCCATCTAAGATGGCTCCAGCTAAATTACTACCAGTGAGGTTAGCATCGCTTAAATTAGCGCCGTTCAAGTCCGCCTCAACCAGGCTAGTTTGCGCTAAATTCGCATGACTAAGGTTAGCACCATCTAAGATAGCTCTATCCAAAATTGCGCCACTGAGGTTGGCTTCCCTCAAGTTGGCTTCGCTGAGGTTGACAGCAGTAAAGTTTCTTACGCCTGCGGCATAGTTTTTCAAGAGTTCATCTGCTTTCATATCGTCGCTGTGTTAAGGAACGTTGATTTGAGATCAGGAGTTACGCAAACAATAGCCGAAATCGTAATTTCCATGTAGCGGCAATTCATAAATTGCCGAAGAGACTGTGTAGTTTTGCGTCAGTTATAAAGGTAATTCCAGCTAGAAAATCCTCAGCACGCGCAACAGAGGATGAATTGGGCAACAAAACACTTTATCTACAGTAGCTAATCTCAAATTATTGAACCACTACCTGGAGTTATGAGTTGATTTCATACCCAAGAAAGATATTTAGGGATTTGAAGAATTGAAATATTGGTGTGATGCGATCGCTATACTCAATTGTGGTGTTCGTATGGCAGAGGTTATGGCAAAACCAATTAAGATTCTATTGCAGACTACGATTTCCACTACGGAAGATGATTGGAGTATTTTTCGTTTCTCTTTGTTACAAGATTATCTCGCATCTATCAAAGACGAAGCGGGAAATCCTTTATTTGCAGTCACAGCACGCGATTATGAATCAGATACAGAAGGGAATGATCCAGTTTTAAGCAACCTTGACAAGTCAGAGTTTGATGAACTTTGGCTGTTTGCCTTAGAAGTCGATAAAGGTTTAACCCAAAAAGATATTGCTGGGATTAATGCTTTTCGGCAACGTGGTGGCGGTATTTTGACAACACGCGATCATCAAGACATGGGCTGTTCAATGTGCGGTTTAGTTGATATTGGTGATGTCCATTACTTCAATACGAAAAATCCCGATCCTGATGAATCTCGCTGGAATCGAGATGACACTTATACAACTTATATCTCTTGGCCTAACTATCATTCTGGAGCGAATGGTGACTATCAACAAATTACTATTGTTGAACCTGTTCACGAACTGTTGAAAAATCCCAATTCACCTTCGGGAGTTATCGAATTTTTCCCTTCTCATCCCCACGAAGGCGGTATTGGAGCGCCTTTAAATAATCCCAATGTGCGGGTAATTGCTTTGGGGAAAAGTTTAATTACAGAGCGTCATTTCAATCTTTTAGTTGCCATAGAACATCACAAAGATGCACAAGGCAATACTTTAGGACGTGCAGTGGCTAACTCTAGTTTTCATCATTTAGTAGATTATAACTGGGATGTTGAAAAAGGCTGTCCCAGTTTTGTCAATGAAGCACCAGGAGACGGAATGAGAAAAGAGCCACGTGCTTTAGAAGATATCAAAACTTATGTGCGGAATGTCGCTTTGTGGTTAGCAAATTAGACTTTTGGCTTGAAAAAGGAGATAAAGAACTTGGTAGGGTGTGTTGTCGCGTAGCGCAACGCACCATCAATGATTTTTCGTGCTTTAGGACTAAAATGTTGCAATAACTTTTCATTGTGGGGCGGGTATCTTGTCCGCCAATTAGGACGGGCGAGACGCCATTGGTGTCAAGTTAAGGCAGAAATAGCTTAACTGTTGGCTCCCAGGCTAATATAGCATTTCCCAGTAAGTGCCAAGTATATCTAATAACCTCACCCCCAACCCCTCTCCTTGGTAAGGAGAGGGGAGATAAAGCACAGCTTTATTGGGGTGAGGTAATCGTGATACCTCAGTTGCTTAGGAAAGGCTATAGCTAAAGTCTACTTCAGTAGACTAAAGATTTTTGGCGATATTAGAACTTACGCCCTGTACAAATTAACCATAATGTGTATTACAGTACTTGGTCGTATCAAGCGCTTCGTATACCCCTGATTTATTTGCATATTTGCGTAGGCGTAGCCCGTCGTAGACATCGCGCTTGTGCTAAAAATGGCTGAAATAACTAAATTGTGTATAGTACTTATGTACGATGCGTAAGTCCTAGATATTTAGTCATCTTGAGATGACTTTTGCTATTAGCAAGGAAGTTTAGTTCCTTGCGGGACATCGCTATACGCGTTAAGTTGACACCAATGGCGAGACGCCCATCCCACAAGAGTAGGACTTACGCGCATTGTCATATTTTTTTCTTTGTGGGTTGTCAATAGTGAGCCAGCGCGGCCAAGAGGGGGTTTCCACGCCACTTGCTACAACGGGGGGAACCCCGCGACGGTCAAATTGAAGCCAAGGGTAAGCAAGTATAAGCAGGAGAATACATATTAAAGTTATCGCGGTTGCTGGTAAAACTATCAGAACGTTACCCTACCAAAATACAAGAATCATTGGTTAATTTTGGTAATGCAGTTTCTCGGTTAGGTCGCTATAAAGAAGCAATAACTAGCTTTAATAAAGCTCTAGAAATATCACCTAAATCTAATTTAATATGGTTTTCAAAGGGCGTTGCGCTGGATGATTTAGGAAGAATATCAGAAGCGATCGCCTATTACGATAAAGCCATCGAATTCAAACAAGACTACCACCAAGCTTGGAACAACCAGGGCATTGCACTGAAGAATTTAGGAAGAATATCAGAAGCGATCGCCTCTTACGAAAAAGCCATCTAATTCAAACAAGACTACCACCAAGCTTGGAACAACCAGGGCATTGCACTGAAGAATTTAGGAAGAATATCAGAAGCGATCGCCTCTTACGAAAAAGCCATCTAATTCAAACAAGACTACCACCAAGCTTGGAACAACCAGGGCATTGCACTGAAGAATTTAGGAAGAATATCAGAAGCGATCGCATCTTACGAAAAAGCCATTGAATTCAAACCAGACTACCACGAAGCTTGGAACAACCAGGGCATTGCGCTGGATGATTTAGGAAGAATATCAGAAGCGATCGCCTCTTACGATAAAACTATAGAATTCAAACAAGACTACCACGAAGCTTGGTATAACAAGGCTAGCTGTTATGCATTACAAGGAAATATTGAACCAGCTATATCTAACTTGGAACAAGCTATCAAATTAAATCCTGAAGAATGCCGAGAATTTGCAAAAACTGACTCTGATTTTGACAGCATTCGAGATGATGAAAGGTTTCAAAGATTGCTGCAAAGTTAAATGAACAAGCTACACTACAAAGTAAATCATTAAACTTCCACAACTGATTAATATAGCGGTTCTCAGTTGTGTGAAGTACATTTTTCAACCTCACCCCTAACCCCTCTCCTTACCAAGGAGAGGGGAGTGTTTGCGCGCTTCAAATACGGGGTGAGGTTGCGACTGTATTGCAACGAAGTGAGAAGCGCTATAGAGTTGCAGAAAGTGGAAAACGTATTGTTATTGAACATCAAGGTTATGATAATTTATCAGTTCACAAGCTCTACCATTTCACTCAATTAATGATATAAATCCTTGCACCCCTGCACCCCTGCTCCGAAAGCTCCCCTACTATCCTACTATGATCTCCTTCTTGCTGCTTTTAACGCATTAATAGAAAGACCTACAGTTTCTCTCTCATTGTTATAAAAGCCTTTTTGAGGGTTTTGCAAAATTTGCAAAGCAACTTCCATCTCTGGTATTGCATTTACATCAGATTGGGTTAAAACATTAGCCCTTGCTTTTTCTTGAAGATTCCCTGCTATGATCGCCACAGTTCTAGCAGATAGGTTACGTACTGACCAATCAGGATCTTGAAGACCTTGGATTAAATAGGGCATGGCTACTTTAGTATCAGTACCAATACTACCAATAGTTTGAATAGCAAGCCCACGCACTGATGGTTCTCGGTATTGCAGCGCTTTAGCAATATTGGGAGCAACACTAGCAGCTTGCCTACTAATTGTATTTAAGGTTTGGGCAGTAGTGATACGGGTGGGTTCATCTGTGTTGTTGAGGTTTGTAATCAGACGAGATACAGTCAGGTAAGATTTAGAATTTAATTTCACCAAAGCCACACTAGCATTGATGCGTACTGAAAAATCTGGGTCTTGAAGAGCATTAATTAAATAAGGAGCAAACCTAGCAACTTCAACTGATATATTTCCAGTGCCATCGCTATTATCTTCGCCTGCAATGCTACCAATCGCTCTAGCTGCACTACTACGTACAAATATATACGGATCATTGAGATTTTCAACTAAGCTAGGTAATGTGTCTTTGATTGCTCCGCCACCTTTTTGAGATAAAGCTAACGCTGCACCACTACGCACTCGCCAATCAGGATCTTTCAAAGCTTGTTTGAGTTTAGCTAATGCTTCTCTAATAAATACTTCGTCTCTGAGGTTTCCTAATGTTGTAACTGTATTGAGACGTTCTAATAAATCATCATTTTTAAAGTTTTGGATTAACTGATCAACGTTCAATTGATTTGTAGTTTGTGCCCAACCTGTACTAGCCACAGCCAAAGGTGATACAACACCTAACATGGTGACAGCGATTCGAGATGCTAATAACCAATAAGGAATTCTATTCCAGAAATTTAACTTGGTGTACTTTGCCACAAATTTTACCTTATATACTACTGATAATTTTTATATTTTGCGATGCATTATACCATTTTTAGTAACTATTTACAAATTTCAAAAAGTTATATTTTCTGTAGAAATCTGTAAAGTAAAATTTAATCAAAGCACTTAAGATTAGAAATTGCGCGATTTCTCCGCGTTGTAGCATCACCCCCAACCCCTCTCCTTGGTAAGGAGAGGGGAGATAAAGCACAGCTTTATTGGGGTGAGGTAATCGTGATACCTCAGTTGCTTAGGAAAGGCTATAGCAGCGACTTACTTATAGTTTAGCATTTTCCTTTATAGTAATTTTTGTTATCTATTGGATAAAATGCTTCAGCAATATCTATTAGCTGCTTAGTCGTATTTTGACGATTTACCATTAATCGAGGAATTTCATAATGGTTTTTAAAACAACCATAATCTAATATTCTGTTGTTATATAAATAACTTGATAAATAGTATTTGGCAACAAAAGTTTCAACCTCTTGATTATAAGCTCCATAGGGGTAAGCAAAATGTGATGCTACTTGTTGATCTGGGTCTAAATCTTGTGTACATGTTCTTAATTCAGTCCTAGCTTGTACTAGTTCCTTGACTAATTCTCGACGAGTCAGTTTAGTTAAATTTTTATGATTCAAGCCATGAGATTGAATATCATAAAATCCTTTTTTCAAGCCTTCTCTCAATTCTTTGCATCCTAAGTGAGTGGTATCCAAACTTCCTTGTCTAGCTAAGCTACCTGGATTGATAAATAAAACAATTTTTACTTTTTTACCATATTTTTTTTCGAGCTTAGATAAAATTGGTAGTAATTTGGTATGTACTGTTTTATACCCATCATCAAAGGAAATCATGATAGGTTTTTGTTTATATTGTTCAGCAGTAAGTTTTCTAGATTTACTTAAGAAAAAATCATACAAATCTTGAGAAGATAAAAACCAATAGTTATTAATAATTAATTGCTCTAAAAATTTTTCTATCTCTTGTTTGGGATAATGCATTTCACCTGAATATAAATCAGGTGCATTACTTTTAATGTCAATGATGCCATGAAAACCAAAAATAGGAATTGTAGGGGCAGTGTATTGTAAATTAAGAATAGAAAAGAATATGACGAATCCCAAGACTAAGCTTAAAGAAAAATTTTTAGGCTTCGCAGAGCCAGCGAAGTTATGATCATGGCTGTCAGTCATATTGGTAGTGATGCATCCGTTAAGAAATTTGCCAGTATTCTGGTAGAAGTCGCACTGGTACTTAACAGAGATACCACAACTTGAAAGTGTTGAGTAGGGATGGGGAATGGAGAGATTAGGGGTGTAGGGGAGCAGGGGAGCAGGGGAGCAGGGGAGCAGGGGAGCAGGGGAGCAGGGGAGCAGGGGAGCAGGGGAGCAGGGGAGCAGGGGAGCAGGAGAGCAGGGGAGCAGGGGAGCAGGGGAGCAGGGGAGCAGGGGAGCAGGGGAGCAGGGGAGCAGGGGAGCAGGGGAGCAGGGGAGCAGGGGAGAAAAATTTGTATCTGTAATATTACAGGGGGAAGGAAGTAGCATTTTACTTGTTGTTCTGTTTTCTGCTACTAGTCAGTTATTGAAGTCAGCACAGTGGTATAAATAATTGGATTTTTTTGTATAAAAAGACACGAAAGTTAAGATATATGAAATCGTATACATGCTGAGGCGGGCAGTGGACGCAGGAGCGTCAGCAGCACTGTTGGTGGGGTTTCCCGCGTTGACGATCGCGATTTCAAAAGTGAAGTGCCTGTCTTCTCCTAAATGAAGACGTTATCATGCAAACGAGTGTCACGATCGCATGACTCCTGCTTAAACATGGACTTCAGAATTTGCCGCAACCACGTTAAGCTGGATAAAAGTAGCAAATTATTACGCTCTTTATATGAAAATCGCTGTTACTGTTAATTTTTAATTTTCCCTGCTTGAGTATCCTGGAATGCTAGACCAAATTTTTGATTATTTGCACTTTCATATCAGCGTTGAAGCCCTGATAGTTCTCCTGATCTTGGTGTTTTTAGAGGCGGTATTATCTGCTGACAATGCCATCGCCCTAGCTGCGATTGCCCAAGGATTAGAAGACAAGGAACTTGAACGTCGCGCTCTCAACTTTGGTTTAGTTGTTGCCTACGTGCTGCGAATCACTCTGATTTTAACTGCCACTTGGGTACAGCAATTGTGGCAATTTGAACTCTTAGGTGCTGCTTACCTGCTGTGGCTGGTATTCCAACACTTTACATCAGAGGAAACTGAAGACGATCATCATCACGGGCCACGTTTTAATTCCCTATGGCAAGCCATACCCGTGATTGCATTTACAGATTTAGCATTTTCCTTGGATAGTGTGACAACTGCGATCGCCGTTTCTCAAGAAAGATGGTTAGTATTGACGGGTGCAACAATTGGTATTATTACCCTGCGATTCATGGCAGGATTGTTTATCCGCTGGTTAGATGAATTTGAAAACCTAGAGGATGCAGGCTATATCACTGTGTCGTTCGTGGGCTTGCGCCTATTGCTGAAAGTGGTGAACGACAACTTAGTGCCACCAGAATGGGTAATGATTAGTGCGATCGTGATCATATTAAGTTGGGGATTTTCCAAGCGTACTCTCAAAGAATCTCCCCAACTAGAAGTGGAAAAAAGCGAAGTACCGAAGTAAGTTAACAGTTAAGAGTGAAGAGTTAAAAGTTATGAATTCTTAACTCCTAACTCCTAACTCCTAACTCCTAACTTTCCATCATTCGTGCAACCAAGGCGTTAAGTGCGGTTGCCAATTTACCAGTTCTTCTTCCTTAAACCACAGGCCTATTTCATATTGTGCCGTTTCTGGAGCGTCAGAACCATGAATAATGTTGCGACCAATATTAATGCCTAAATCGCCCCGAATCGTCCCTGGTTCTGCTGTTAAGGGGTTTGTTGCACCAATGAGTTTTCTGGCAGAAGCAATGACGCCATCACCTTCCCAAACCATTGCCACCACTGGCCCAGAAGTAATAAATTCGACTAAACTGCCAAAAAATGGTCGTTCTTTGTGGACAGCATAGTGTTGTTCAGCTAATTCCCGACTGGCTTTGAGGAATTTTAAACTAACCAAGGTAAAACCTTTAGTTTCAAAGCGACTGATAATTTCACCTACCAGTCCACGCTGTACGCCATCAGGCTTAATCGCTAAGAATGTGCGTTCCAAAGCTATCTCCCAAAACTTAATAAAGTTTTTATTTTGTCAATAGTCAATAGTCAAAAGTCAACAGTCTAAAGTCCAAAGTCTACAGGCTAGGATTTTTTAACTATTGACCCTTCGGGTGACGTTCGCGCTTCTTGCGCTTCGCTCTTGAGATCGTCAGTGCGATCTTGGGGGACTCGGGGCCCCCAAGATCGCACTGACTTACCATTGACTATTGACCATTGACAACTGACCAATCAGAGTTTATCTCAGAAATTATCTTTGGTTGCATATCCGTTACAAGATGAATGCGCTAAATTGTTTATTCGTGGGTGAAACACACAGGTGGGTAAGAAATGGATGTTGAGTCAAGTGTTACAGCTGATGGGGTGGTCAAACTACCGTCCAATGGACATAAATTAGAAGTGAAAAATCATAAGCAAAAAAAGCTGTTACCACCTAGTACTACCGCAGGAGATTTACCTCACTCCTGGAAAATTGAAGATAGTGAGGCCTTGTACCGGATTGAAGGCTGGGGACAACCTTATTTTTCGATTAATGCTGCTGGACACATCACTGTTTCTCCCAAAGGCGATCGCGGTGGTTCTCTAGATTTATTTGAGCTAGTCAACGCCTTGAAGCAGCGCAATTTGGGACTCCCTATATTAATTCGTTTTTCCGATATTTTGGAAGACCGAATTGAGCGTTTGAATGCCTGTTTTGCTAAAGCGATCGCCCGTTATAACTACCCTGGCGTTTATCGTGGGGTGTTTCCTGTCAAGTGCAACCAGCAGCGGCATTTGATTGAAGATTTAGTCAAGTTTGGCAAACCGCATCAATTTGGCTTAGAAGCCGGTTCTAAGCCAGAATTAATGATTGCCCTGGCTCTTTTGGATACACCAGGTGCATTGTTAATTTGCAACGGCTATAAAGACCAAGAATACATCGAAACGGCAATGTTAGCCCAAAGATTAGGGCAAACGCCAATTATCGTCTTAGAACAGATTGAAGAAGTCGATTTGGTAATTACTGCTAACCGCCAGTTAGGAATTAAGCCACTTTTAGGAGTGCGGGCGAAATTAAGCACCCAAGGTATGGGACGCTGGGGAACTTCCAGCGGCGATCGCGCTAAATTTGGTTTGACAATGCCTGAAGTCATGGAAGCCGTTGATAAGTTACGCGAAGCTGACTTGCTCGATTCCTTACA
This sequence comes from Nostoc sp. UHCC 0702, assembly GCA_017164015.1. Classification (GTDB taxonomy): domain Bacteria; phylum Cyanobacteriota; class Cyanobacteriia; order Cyanobacteriales; family Nostocaceae; genus Amazonocrinis. The sequence continues at coordinate 8,293,878 of CP071065.1, read as the reverse complement.
ATTGATGCACTTTCACATTGGCTCACAAATCTCTGCCATTAATGTGATTAAAGATGCCATCCAAGAAGCCAGCCGCATCTACGTAGAATTGGCGATGCTGGGAGCAGACATGAAGTATCTTGATGTTGGTGGTGGCTTGGGTGTAGATTACGACGGCTCACAAACTAATTTCTACGCCTCGAAAAACTACAACATGCAGAACTATGCTAACGACATCGTAGCAGAGTTAAAAGATACCTGTACAGAGCGGCAGATTCCCGTACCAACACTGATTAGCGAAAGTGGAAGAGCGATCGCTTCTCATCAGTCAGTGCTGATTTTTGACGTTCTCAGCACCAGCGATGTCCCCCTCGATCCACCAGAACCTCCTCAAGAGGGTGAAACCCCAATTATCAATTATCTGTGGGAAACTTACCAATCCATCAATAAAGAAAATTATCAGGAGTTTTACCACGACGCGGCTCAATTCAAAGAAGAAGCTATTAGCCGCTTCAACTTGGGAATTTTGCGCCTCAGAGAACGCGCCAAAGCAGAGCGCCTCTACTGGGCTTGTTGCCAAAAAATTCTTAACATTACTAGGCAGCAGGATTACGTACCCGATGAATTGGAAGACCTGGAAAAAATCATGGCTTCCATCTACTACGTCAATCTCTCAGTGTTTCAATCAGCACCAGATTGTTGGGCGATCGACCAACTATTTCCGATTATGCCCATCCACCGCCTAGACGAAGAACCAGTACGGCGAGGCATTCTAGCAGACCTTACTTGTGACAGTGATGGCAAAATCGACCGCTTTATTGACCTGCGCGACGTTAAGTCAGTTTTAGAACTACACTCCTTTAATCAAGGAGAACCCTATTATCTGGGGATGTTCTTGAATGGAGCTTACCAAGAAATCATGGGTAATTTACACAACTTATTTGGTGACACTAACGCTGTTCACATCCAGTTAACCCCTAAAGGCTACCAGATTGAACACGTAGTCAAAGGCGATACCATGAGTGAAGTAGTAAGTTACGTGCAGTATGACTCTGAGGATATGGTAGAAAGCATCCGCCAACGTTGTGAAAAAGCCTTGGAAGAAAAGCGCATCACCCTAGCAGAGTCACAGCGGCTGCTGCAAACCTACGAACAAAGTCTCAGAAGATACACATATCTTAATAGTTAATAGTCCAAAGTCCAGAGTCAATAGTCCAAAGTCCAAGGGTTTTTGACTATTGACTATTGACTATTGACTATTGACTATTGACTAACTAGCATTTGTCCCCAGCAGTTCCTCAATCGCTTGCCTTTCAAGAGGGGTATGTGATGGTGGTGCCTGCCGAGCATCGGTAATCAGCCAGTCTAAAGCAGCAGCCTGTACATCGATCGCAGCCCCTGTTTTATCGACGCAGTAACGCCCAAACACCAGCTTATCAACTAGCCGTACTCCCGGCCCCAATCGTGACCATTCAAAAATGACGCTATTTTCTACCGTTGCGCCGCTGCATACCCAGCAATTGGGGCCAATCATGGCTGGGCCAACGATTTTAGCTCCATCCTCTATCCTAGTCATGCCACCAATATAAACTGGGCCTGTGATATCAACTTTGTCCCAATTCACAGCAACATTTAAACCAGTGTAAATACCAGGAGCGACTTGATGACCAGGGATTTGCACATTCTTGATTTCGCCTAGCAGTACACCACGGATTGCTCGCCAGTAGTCTGGTACTTTACCAATATCTACCCATTCAAAATCCATGGCAATGGCGTAGAAGGGAGCGCCAATTTCTACCAATTTGGGGAATAGCTGGCTACCAATGTCATATTCAACTCCAGAAGGTATGTAGTTAAACACCTCTGGCTCAAATATGTAAATACCTGTGTTGATGTTGGTACTGAGAGCTGATTCTGTTGAGGGTTTTTCTTGGAAAGCTTGGACACGTCCATCTTCATCGGTGACAACCACACCGTAACTAGATACTTCTTCCCGTGGGACAGATTTTGTAATAATAGTAGCGATCGACCCTTTAGATCTATGCCACTTCACCGCTGCGGACAAATCCAGGTCAATTAAAGCATCACCACATAACACCACAAAAGTATCATCGAAGAATGGTGAAAAGTCTTGGATGCGCCGCATACCTCCCGCAGAACCAATTGCTTCCCCCACCAGTTTCCCGTCATCAATTTTACCTTCAAAAGAATAGGCTATCTGTACGCCAAAGCGCTGACCATCACGGAAATAATTTTCAATTTCTTCAGCCAAATGGCTAACATTGACCATAATTTGGTCAAAACCGTGTTGGCGCAGAAGTTCTAGTAGAAATTCCATCACCGGCTTTTGCAGGATGGGAATCATCGGTTTGGGAGTTGTATAGGTAATCGGCCGTACACGAGTGCCTTTCCCAGCCGCGAGAATCATCGCTTTCATAAAAGTTTATTCCTCAACCACCAGCCAGTTTACTTTCATTGAGTGAGACTTAATCATCAGTTTTTATTTTTGCTCTAAGTAACCCCTAAGAACAGGGATAACAGGAATTTGCTGATTGTTGCAACCATTAATTTTACGCAACACTATGCGCTTTCTGCGGCAATTGATGAATTGCTGCTACATGAGAATAGGGGTTTTGGCTATCGTTTGCGTCAGTCCTGAACCAGTAGGGATGGCAGATAATTAAGTAATTAGTCATCTTTTCAATTTACTCGGATTTGGGATTTTCCTGAAGCGAAAGTCCATAACCTGTCCTTAGTAGTAGTTTAAACCTGGTCAATTGGGCGGTTGTTCGTAAGGTTGGTAGCCGTTAGGTGTATCCGTGAGTAACCGAATTTTGATCTCCTGGTAAAACTCCTCTTGAAACAGCTCTACCTTAGATTGAGCCGAGAGTAGTAGCAGCGCCCAAAAAACGCTAACCAAGTGGCTGTGTTCTGACTCATGGGCAAACCCATTCTGTTGTGGTTGCTTTGTCTGTGTCCACAACTGTACAAGTTGTTCTAGATTCAAACAATTTTCTTGTAAATGTAGTTCTCTTGCCGCCAGATGCAGCACTTGCTCTAGTTCCCTAGCTACTTCCGTCAGATTTTCTTGGTGAGCTAACTCCAGCGCTTCCCGCATAGCTTGGGCACTGGGCTGACGCTTAGGGCGGACAGGTTTGCTGACTTTTTGCACCAATTTGAGTTGGTTCGCCATGAGTTGCAATTGCTCAATCAACTCTTGTAAGGTCACGCGGCGTTTTGGTGGGGGCATAGCAGCCGGACGGCGACGCAAGTGTCGTTCTAATTGCAGACGATGACCCTGATGTAACATCCCGTCTTCACTTTCTGACATGACATCATCTGCCAAATCTTGCTGTAAACCTTCTGCTGTTGTTAATTGCATCAAAGTGTTAGCTTTGAATAATACCAGCATTGATGCTGATAAAAAAGCTTGTCCAGATTGAGACAAATCGGCTTCATAACCCCGGACTGTTGCCTGTGGTGCCATTAGTTCCAAGTAACGGTCAATCACTTCAATTACCTGGACATCCCAAGGATCAATTTCCCCCCGTTCAGCTTGGTCAATCAGGATTGTAATTGTTTCCAATAGCTCGGAAGCATCCATTAATAAGTTCTAAGTTAAGTAATGAGTGTCAAAAATTAGTAAATTTAACAGTAAACCTTTTGAGTATTGGCAAAGTATATACTCTGTTTATGGGAATTGGTAATTGGGAATTGGGAATTGGTAATTGGTAATTGGTAATTGGTAATTGGTCAATAGTCAGTTGTCATTACTTATTATCCCCATCTCCCCATCCCCCCTGCCCCCCATCTCCCCATCCCCCCTGCTCAATTCGCGTCTCGATCAACGGGAGAGTCATGATTAATGGTGACAGTTGAAACAAATTGATCAGATTTGCCACTCTTGATTGCATCGAATGTGCCTTTGATAGTACCAGCAATGGGTACAGCAACCAGTGTACCCAAGAATCCAGCAATCTCAAATCCCATCAAAATAGCAACAAAAATCCAGATGGGATTAAGTCCGATAAAATCGCCGAGTAAGTTGGGAGCTAAAAGATTATCTTTAATTTGCTGCATGATAATGGCTGCTATGGCAACTGGAACTGCTAGCCACCAATTTTGTAGCAATACCAAAATTGTTACCAAACCAATGCCTAAAGTTGCTCCGATAAAAGGAATCAGTTCAGACATACCAATGAGTATGGCAAACAATAGGGCAAATGGCACTTTCAAAAATAAGAAAATGGGAGTGAGGCTTATTATCATGAATAACCCCAGCAACAACTGACTGAGGAAAAAGTTCTGGAAATTTAGTTGTAAGGATCTGGTTAAGGGAACTCCAACATTAGCAGGTAAGAGATTGACTAGACCATCCCATACGCGATCGCCGTATAAAAGCATGTAAAATGCCAAGACAACCACTAATACCAAATTCAGTAACCCAGACAGCAGTATTCCCGCAAATCCCACTGCACCAGAGGCAAGCTGTTGGACTAAATTCTGAATGTTGGCATTGATTTGATTACTCACAACTCTCACATCGAGAGGCAAACGTCTTTGCTTGGCAAAGGCCTCAAATTGCTCTAGGTTTGCTTGACTAGTGGTCAACCAATCAGGAATCTTATTGAGAAGCTGGATTGTTTGGTCAATTAGCATCGGTACTAACGTGACGCCCAGAATCACCAATAAAGTTAAAGTGACGAGTAAAACGATGACAACCGCCTGCGTGCGAGTCATGCGAACGCGTTCAAAAAACTTAACTGGATAGTTCAGTAAAAAAGCTAAAATCGCTGCAACGCTCAAAATAGTAATGGGATGCTGGAAATAGCTAAAAAGTACCGACAGCAGCCAGATATTGAGAGCAATAATCGGGCCGCTCAGACCATAAATTAATAAACGTTGAAGGGAGGCCGAACGGCGCATTTGATGCAATCGAGAATCTCGACTCCTTGAAATAATTAATAAAACTGATTTTAGCGCTGATTATTATCATAGATATTTTTATCCTAGACGTGTACAAGCGTATCTGAATAATAAGGAAATAAATGACAATGGACAAAACTATAGCAGACCTCCGCAAGGATTACACCTTAGAAGGTTTGAGCGAAACTGAAATTAATTCCAATCCCTTCATACAATTTAAAAAATGGTTCGACCAGGCACTAGCAGCCCAACTTCCTGAACCCAATGCCATGACTATTGCTACTGCCATGCCAGATGGTAAGCCTTCGGCAAGAATGGTATTGCTGAAAGATTTTGATGAACGGGGTTTTGTCTTCTTCACTAACTACAACAGTCGTAAGGGACAAGAACTGGCAGAAAATCCCCAAGCATCTTTGGTTTTCTGGTGGGCTGAATTGGAACGTCAAGTCCGCATTTCTGGACATGTAGAAAAAGTTTCTGAAAACGAGTCAGATAAGTATTTTGACAGCCGCCCTGCTAACAGTCGCTTGGGTGCATGGGTGTCTAATCAAAGCGAAGTCATAGAAAGCGGAGAAGTTTTACAGCAACGGATGCAGGAATTTCAGAGCAAGTATGAGAATCAGGAAATTCCCCGACCGCCCCATTGGGGAGGCTTGCGGGTGATTCCCGCAGAAATTGAGTTTTGGCAAGGACGCCCCAGCCGTCTGCACGATCGCTTGCTGTATACTCGCTCTATTGATGGAAATTGGAAAATTGAGCGGTTGTCACCTTAATTATGTCTTTTTGAAGGGGTTTCTCATCCCTTCAAAAAGGCTGTATTGGCCGTTCTGGCCCCTCAGTTTTCTGAGGTTTACCCTTATTTGGTCGTTGTTTGCGTCTTGCTTTCTCTTTGGAGTCATCGTTTGGTTGTTGCTTATCATTCATTGTGATTCATCTTCTTTTTAATTACAAAAACTTAACTATTTTCAGAACTTCTTCTATATGCTCGACAAATTCCTTACCTTTTGATATGGCAAGTCCGGGATTTTCATTCAGTTTCTTCAACAGCAAAAATGACAATTCCGCAACAACTTCACCAATACCTTGCAATTCTGGATCTTGACTGGCCCATTCCCAAAAAAAGCGATCGCGGTCTCTGACGAGGGAATAAACTAAGTAACGCAGACCTTGCAAACGTGCATTTGCTACACCGAGTTCTTGACGGTGGGCGATCGCATACCAACAGGCCAAGTCATATAATAGGCGGTAGTTTAGCTCTGATGTTGCATCCCAGTTGATTAACAATTGCTCTATTGTCTGTTTTGCTTCCTGAATTTCGATTTCATCGCCTGTTAATAGCCCAGCAATAGCTTTGCGAACTCCAATTCGACGCTTGACAGATTCATCTTCACATCTGTTGAGAGCCTGAGCATATTGCAGAATCGCTTGACGTTGCCAATAAACACCTTCCTTACCCTCAGCCTCTTGCCCCAAGATACTGTATGTTTCAGCTAGATTTTCATAAGGTTGATCCCAGTCTGGGTAAAAGCTTATTGCCTGTTTGAAATCCTCTATGGCCAACTTGTAAAAAAAGTTACCATGAGCAGGAGCGCTGGCTTGGTTGAGCGCCCCAAAAAAGTTATGAACTTGTCCTTGATAGCGGTTACGTCTGTCACCAAAGTAAGTCCAAGGTATGCCTGTTAACATTTCACGCCGACAAAGTTCTAATGCTAGCCAGCGGGTAGCTGGTTTTAGAAGGTCTCTATAGCGGTCTTTGAGTAGCTGTGTTGAATCATTGCGAGTATCTGATTCCCAAATAGTATAAAGCCTAGAGGAGAGGCGACCTTCTATATTTGTGATTTCAAATGTAATCCCCAATTTACTATGTTCTTTCCCTTGACTTTGCAGAATACTGGTTACTTTAGTACCAAAAGGAGGGAATATCACCTTCAGCAGATGCACTACCGGGTCTATTTGGTCGGGTGTGAACTCGCTCAGAGAAGCAACTAAGTCAGCAAGTCGTTGTTCTGGAGTTGCTTGTGGTAGCGGTAACTGATCCCGATAATGATAGGTTTCTGGCCCTGAACTTTTAATATGCTCGTTCATCCGCAGACGCACACCTTTCATCTCCTGCACTAGCATTTCTCGCGCTAGTTGACTCAGACCTGATAAAACTTTGTCAAGTTCTTCATTAGCACCAGAGTAATTGCTGAAGTTATCGATGATTAGTTGGGATGAACGGTAAGCAATCAATAAGATCAGCCGATAAAGTGCAAGAATACTCAGTACAGCAACCACTGCCTTTGCTAAAGTGAAGGCGATCGTAGTTAAACTTTTATCAAATGCCTCCAGTTCCTCTGCAAATTGACTAATAGGGGTGGTCTTTTTCGACTTACTTGGTGTTGATATTTCAGTGGGTTTTGAGGTGGGAGTTGGAAGTGGTGTAGATATGGGGGTTTGGGCGAAAGCTGGCCTGTTGGTGAGAACCAACAAAGGCAAAACTAATAAAATGCAGGCTTTCACAACTTCGATGTTTCGCGTTTATCGTGAGTGAAAATTTTTACTCAATTATCATAAGCAATTTAAAATTTCCCAGACTTAACTGTAGAAAATTTGTAACAAATAGGATGTTTATAGTATTTCTCAATAAGCGTGAAGTACATCTGGTAACCTCACCCCCAACCCCTCTCCGAACTCACGGAGAGGGGAGATAAAGCACAGCTTTTACTATTCTGTCGCTGCTGCTTTAGGCGCAAACTGAATTCTGGGGTCTGGCATGAAACTGTATCTGAGATACAATCCTCCCCAGATAAACAAGATAATCAACAATGTACCAATACCAAGGGGGCTAGGAAGCCAGAAAACGGCTTCTATGTGGTTGAGTTCACCAGTTTTTAGTTGCCATACAAGTTGATTGCCATTTTTTGCTGGTTCAATGGCAGTTTCGGCATTTTCTGGTATTTGAATATTTTTAGCGCCCCAAGGAGTTTTCAGGCTAAATTTCAAATCGAGAATTGAACCAGCATCAGCCAGAACGTTACCTTTGCTAGAAATCAAGGAGAGCGATCGCAAGTCTAAATCATAAATTAAGCGATTCCGTACTAACAGTAAAAAATTGTTCTGCTCCAAAAGTAAGTTTGATTCAATCTTTGGTAATTCTGATTCAGAATCACTTTGCACAGCTTCACCTTGTTCATTAGCACGGGAATTAAAAAATTCGTTGAACTTGGTTTGCAACTCCTGACCATTACTGAAGGGAATTGTCACAATTAGCTCTTCTTTAGAAACCCGCTGTGCTTTACCTTCCAGCTTGCGGGCGCGACGCTCTATACTGTTTAACCATTCGTATACATAGTCACCACTGAAACTGGTTAGGCGTTCTTCCAATTTGATATGCTGCACCAGTTCACCACTGTTAGAGTTGCCAAAGTTCACTCCCACATCGTACTGCACACAACCTGACAGCAGCACTGATGTGAGCAAGACTAGCCACAAAATAGGTTGTGGAATGCTTGCATTACGCTTTTTTAATCCCCTAGGCGCTAGGGAATTTTGTCTAGGAAAGTCGTAATTAATCTGATTTCCATGAGTTAGTGGCTTGAGAAATTGCATTTTTGCCAGCACAAAACCAAATGGTCTGATTAACCACATGAAAATCTTTCCAAGAGTAGAATAGTTCATTACATATATCTCCCAAAAAGTCAAGCTTAAGGAGGCAGTAGTTCAGGGTGAAAGGGAAAAGGGATTTTTTTGCCCTTTTGTTGACGTTTTCTTTGTTTAGTAAAAATTCAACCAAACCAAGTACGAGACAGTTAAACCGATGGCAATTAGTGCCACCAAGATAAAGCGATTATCTTTAGTATTGACTTGACTGAGGTCAACAAATTCTGGCTCAGCCGCCTTTTTTTGCCCAGAAGATTTTTGCGGATTGAGAGTAACACGAATTTTGTCATCATTATCCGGCAGTTTACCCAAATCTGGGATTTCGGTCATCCATTCACTCGGTCTTTTGAGCTTTGGTGCTTGTAAGATATAGAGTAATTGCTTTGCTTGTTTGCTGGTTTCTGCAAAAGGATGGCGTTTGAGTTGTTGGCAAAGAGCGATCGCATCTTCAGTACGCCCAGATGCTTCATAGGCTGTGGCCAGCCAAATTTCTACTTCACCCCCAAGGCGAGAATTGCGAGTTAAAAGGGCGCTTGCCTTTTCCAAGTTTTCTACAGCTTCTCGATATTGCCCATTTTCAAAGGCAAGTTTTCCAGTCTGGTAGATAGTTTTGGCTATTTCTAAACTTTCTGCACTCACGTTTTGAATATAAATCTGCACTGTTTTAATTTTGCCAATTCTATTGTAAAAGGGACTGGGGACTAGGGATTGGGTATTGGGTATTGGGCATTGGGAATTAGTATTTCTTCCCCTGCTCCCCTGCTCCCCTGCTCCCCTGCTCCCCTGCTCCCCTGCTCCCCTGCTCCCCTGCTCCCCTGCTCCCCTGCTCCCCTGCTCCCCTGCTCCCCTGCTCCCCTGCTCCCCTGCTCCCCTGCTCCCCTGCTCCCCTGCTCCCCTGCTCCCCTTTCCCTCATCTTCTATGAAGTGAACTGAGAACCAAGAATCATTGTACCGATACCAACATCTGTAAAAATTTCCAGCAGTAGGGCGTGAGATATGCGACCATCGATAATATGTGCTGCACGTACTCCTTGAGCAAGCGATCGCACACAACAATTGACTTTCGGAATCATGCCACCGCTGACTATACCATCGGCAATCAACTCGCGGGCTTCACGAATATCTACTTTGGGAATCAAAGTTGACGGATCTTTATAATTTGTTAAAATTCCTCTGGTGTCAGTCAGTAAAATTAACTTTTCTGCCCCTAGTGCTGCTGCTATTTCTCCGGCTACAGTATCAGCGTTAATGTTGTAAGCTTGTCCCGTCTCATCTGCGGCTACGCTGGAAACTACCGGGATATACCCATTGCTAGCGAGGGTGTCTAAAATCTTAATATTCACATTACTCACTTCCCCTACAAAGCCAATACCTTCTTGACCTTGGGGACGAGCTGTGAACAAATTACCATCTTTGCCGCAAAGCCCTACTGCGAGGCCTCCAGCTTGGTTTATCAGGGCGACAATTTCTTTATTAACTCGACCGACTAAAACCATTTCCACCACATCCATTGTGGGGGCATCAGTGACTCGCAGACCATTCTTAAATTGCGGTTCGATTCCCAGTTTATCTAACCAACTGTTAATTTCTGGGCCACCGCCGTGTACTAGTATGGGACGCAAGCCGACACAGGATAAAAATACAATGTCGCGGATGACTTGATCTTTAAGGGTGCTGTCTTTCATTGCTGCGCCACCATATTTCACAACAACAGTGCGACCAGCGAATTGTTGAATATATGGTAGAGCTTCGCTTAGCACTTGTACGCGAGTGGCTTCAGCTTGCCTGATGTACTCAGTATCGTTGACTGTCATGAGGAGCCGCCATTGAAAATTAAAACTTATTTCAGTCAGTGTAGAAGACTTTGGAACCTGTAACAATAAGCTAAAAGGCAACAGGCAATCAATCTGTCCCTATTGTCTATTGCCTGTATTCATATTTCCTGTGTTTACGAATAAATTCATAAATTAATAGGACTTACGCGCATTGTCATATTTTTTTCATTTTGGCAGTCAATGGTCAAAAGTCAATAGTCCAAAAAATCTTGCTGTTTTTTTATTGACTCTGGAACGCCAGTCGCAATCAACGAGGGAACCTCCCTTCGGGTTCGGCAGTTCCTCGACTTGGGGAGACCCCAAGACCGGACTGCCTCACCGCAACGCGCTGGCTCCTATTGACTGCCATCACAGTAAATCTGTGTGCCAGTTGCGTAATTCCTGATTTAAATACCACATATAGCCACTACTATTGTTAACTCACCTATGAATTCCCAGAAGGAAACAAAGCTTCTTATTTTATCTCTGTTGTCCACTACTTTCGTAGTGGGGTTTGGCTTTTGGTTGTGGAATCAATTCTTTAAACCTTTACCACCAGAATCAGGAACAAGTCCAATAACTCCAGGTTCAACACAAGAGCGAATCAGTTTAGGCGAAAAAATTTTAGTTACTGCTAACACCAACGCTGATAAAGAAGCAGGAGTGAAAGCTTTTGCTAAGGGCGATTTTGTGAACGCTGCCAATTATTTCAAAGCATCTCTGCTCAAAGACCGCAATGATCCAGAGACATTAATTTATTTAAATAATTCCCAAGGAGATAATAGTAAATATGTCAAAATAGTAGTTAGTGTGCCTATCGGTGGCAATCTAGATGTAGCAAAAGAGATATTGCGGGGTGTAGCTCAAGCTCAAGACCGGATTAATCGCACTGAGAGCATTAATGGTAAGTTGTTGCAGGTAGCGATCGCCAGCGATGACAATGATCCCACCTTAGCTCAACAGCTAGCAACGCAGTTTGTCAAAGATCCCAGCATTCTAGCTGTAGTCGGACATAACGCTAGTAATGCTTCGATTACCGCTGCCCCAGTCTATCAACAGGGAGGTTTAGTGATGATCTCTCCTACAAGTTTTGCTCAAAACCTCTCTGGCATTGGCAGCTATATATTCCGCACTATTCCCAGTATTAGCGCTGTTGCTGAGCGACTTTCTAGTTACATGATCAAAACAGCTCGCAAAACTAATATTGGCATTTGTGTTGATTCCAAAGCAATTGATAATGTGTCGTTTAAAGATGAGCTTGTTAAAGGCATATTAGCCGCAGGTGGCAAAGTTAATCTGACAAATTGCGATTTTTCTGCCTCCAACTTTAACCCCAATGCAGTCATTTCTCAATTCATCAGCAGTGGTGCGGATAGTTTGGTGTTAGCGCCCCATGTGGATAGAATTAACAAAGCCTTAGAACTAGCAGCAGCAAATCAAGGAAAATTGACAGTTTTTGGTAGTCCCACGCTTTACACATTTCAAACTCTACAGGTAGGAAAAGCTGATGTGAATGGCATGGTATTGTCTGTAACTTGGCATCCTAATGCAATTCCAGGCAATGACTTTCCTCAAAATGCCGTGAATCTTTGGGGTGGAAGCGTTAATTGGCGAACAGCTACGGCTTATGATGCAACTATGGCGATCGCTAAAGGTTTACAGCAAAGCAAAAACCGCGATGAATTGCAACAGGTGCTGCATAGTCCCAGCTTTTCAGTCTATGGTGCCACAGGTAAAATCGAATTTCTGCCATCAGGCGATCGCAATGGTAAAGCAATATTAGTCAAGGTGCAACCGAGTAACAAATCTTCTACTGGGTATGATTTTGTCCCTTTGAATAATGATAAATAAGCGTTTTAATCGCTCTTATACCAATTCTCTGTGAAGCTGCACATTATTTTAACCCCTCCCAACCTCCCCTTGGTAAGGGGAGGTGTCGCAGGCGGTGGGGTTCTTTCTATGCATCTTCATATGGAAATGGTATTAGTCGTTTACTTTAATATATAGCGTTTCCTAATCACATGAGGTACATAATAGCCCCCTCCTCGCTTGCGCTTAGGGGGTTGGGGGTGGGGTTCTTGTACCTCACTCAACCGAGAACCGCTATAAAAAACCTAATAATACCAATTTAAATAATCTTTGCGACACATGGATTAGCTGTAGGGGCGTACAGCTGTACGCCCCTACAAGGTATCTGTTGCATTCTTTTTTCAAATTGGTATAATTCTGCTTTTTAACGAGCCATGCTCAGAGGTAAAGTCAAAATGCGATCGCTGCATCAAACCTCTAAAATTGAAATCATCACAATAGCGAGGGCTGAAGAAGCGCGAAAAAAATGACGAGACTGCTAATTCAAACTGAAAGCACACCCTTAACAGTCAATTTTCCCTCGCTTGTGCAGATGACAAATGAGCAGTTCTACGAATTTTGCCAAGCTAATCGAGATCTGCGAATTGAACGCACAGCCACTGGGGAAGTCATCATCATGCCACCAGCTTTTTCTGATACAGGCAATCGTAACTTTAATATTGCTGCACAGCTAGGCCACTGGACAGAAAAAGATGGTACTGGGATTGGCTTTGACTCTAGTACGGGTTTTACATTGCCTAACGGCGCTACTCGTTCCCCCGATGCATCTTGGATTAAATTGGAGCGCTGGAATGCTTTGATAGAGGCAGAAAAAGCTTCTTTTGCACCAATTTGTCCTAACTTTGTAATTGAGCTACGCTCTTCTAGTGATCGCCTCAAAGAATTACAAGAAAAAATGCCGGAGTACATTGACAACGGTACATCACTAGGATGGTTGATTGATCGCAAAAATCGAAAGGTTTATATTTACCGTCCTCATCAACAAATTGAGATTTTGGATAATCCTGAAACAGTTAGTGGGAATCCAGAATTGCCAGGATTTGTTTTAAAGATGAACAAAATTTGGTAACTTTTCATCCTATAGGTACAAAGTTGATTTATTTATTTGTTTCAATCCCTAATAGGGAGTAAGTGAAATTTCAAGCTTGTGCGATCGCAAGTCTTCGCTCTCGTCAACTCCATAAACGCATGAAGCAATTTCTGAGCAATTATAAGCTTTGTTAACAAAGTGCGATTGCCCAAACACAAAAACTTTTTATCAACTGCTTTTTATTATAAAATAGGCTGATCAAACAATACTAAAGAAAGGAAAAAATCCATAATGAAAATTGATACCCAAGTAGTGACAACTGCCTTTGTTGCTGATTCGCCAACTTCTTTTGCTCCCCCCTTAGTAGTTAGTCCCCAACTACAACCGTTGACAGCAACTAAAGCGCCGAAAATCACTCCTTTCAACAAAATAATAGATAAATCTGATGGTTCTAAAAAATTTCTAACTGATTCTAAAAATGTCTCTGGAACAACCTGAAAAAAGTGTGCCGCTGCAAAAGCTCCGCCAATAATGCCTATAAGTAAAGCAAAAATCATCATAATTGGCATCATCAAACAGCAAGCAATTACTCTAGGAATTACTAAATAATCAATTGGATCAGTTCTGAGCATATAAAGTGCATCAATTTGCTCTGTGACTTGCATTGCTCCTATTTCTGCCGCAAAACCAGAACCTACTTGTCCTGCAATAATACTAGCAGTCAAAATAGGAGCTAACTCTCTGCAAAACGCTAGAGCAAAAGCACCTCCCACAGTATTGACAGCATTGAATTGCACTAATTCTCTACCCGTCTGAATGGTAAAAATCATCCCTGCAAAACCATTCACCAGCAAAACTGGAGATAGGGAAGCGGGCCCGGTAGTTACCATATGTTCTAGAATCTTGTGGTAGTAAGTTTTTCCTTTAAGTAAATGCAGCCAGACTTGACCGAAGAGTAGTAGTGCAGCAAAGCAGCGTACTATCCATAATTGCACTAAATTTCCTTTTGATTGCAACTTTACCGCCCTTGAGACTGACTATTTTGCGCTGATGTTATTTAATGTGAGTTCGATGAATACTGTTATGAACTTTCCCCTAACCCCTATTCTAGAAGGCTAATCATTACCGGATCTTTCTCAAAATTTACCAGAGCGATCGCTTTCGTAAACCAGAAGCTTAAAAGCTGCATTGTCTACTCTCAATCAATGTGAGTTTTGAGTGAGAAATCAATCAGTGAAATTTCAAGTGCAAAAGCCTGTATATTTGATTTTCAAGATTATGTCGAGCGAATTGCGTTATCTTAGCACATCAATTAGTAAGTAACTAGATTTTGCTACTAGTTTCCCTTTTAGCAGTTTTGTTGATTATTTCATAATTGTAGACTTGTTTTAATTATTGCGATCGCCCTCGTGGTGAGAATCAGGTTGTTTCAAAACGCTGGGAATTGCTTCCATGACTCGATTGGCGATTTCTTCGGGTGTATCTCCCTCGCGCAGGGTGATGTGTAAATCGGCTTGGGCGTAGAGTGGTTGACGTTGTTCGAGGAGCGATCGCAGTTTGCCCTTAGGGTCAGGATCTTTTAGCAGTGGTCTTGTGGTATCCTCTGCTAAGCGGTTGTAAAGTAAATCCAATGGCGCATCTAGCCACACTACCAAACCGTGGTGCAGGTAACTCCAATTTTCTCGCCGCATCACAATACCCCCACCAGTGGCTATGGTCAAGTCTTTACGCGCACAAACTTGCGCCAATACATCGCTTTCCAACTGGCGAAACGCCGCTTCACCTTCCTCGACAAATAGCTGATTGATAGATTTTCCTGCTAGCTTGACAATTAGATCATCTGTATCTAAAAACGCATAACCCAAACGCTTTGCGAGTAAATCTCCTACCGTAGACTTACCAACGCCCATCATTCCAATTAAGTACAGGTTAACTCCTCGCAATAAGCTGCTCACCAGTCACTTCACTCCAGTCATCAGTTATCAGTTATCAGTACTTTACTTTAAATCTTGGCGGTGAAACAGCCTTATTTCATGTAGTTTTGCAGGCTGGCTGCAAAAATTGTCGGATTCAATAATACATAGCCTTCTGGTTCTTCACTGAATTTAAAATTTTCTTCTATTAAACGTTCAATTATATATTCCATCAATACTGGACTCAAAGAAAAGGTCGATGCTTGTCTTTCAATTAGCGATCGCCTTTGCAATAATTCTATAGCCTCTAAAATTAATCTTTGCGAGAGTCGTTTTGTCAACCCTGGTATGGAATTTTTTTGTAACTGCTGCACTGAGACAGAATTTTGATAGATAACTAGCCAGTACATTACATACTTTTCTAGCTGAGATAAACGATAGAACTGCTGGTCTAAAATCCCTCGAATATCCCCAAAAATTGCAGTACCCTGTTGGATAAACTCGTCAATATTAGTACCAAATAATTCTTGAATAGTGCTAGAAACTAATTTTAAAAATAAAGGATTGCCTGCATACCAATTAAATAGTATTTCACTGGCATTAGCTGATACATCAGCAAAGCCTTTTGTTTGGAGAATTAATAGACTGTCTTCTTGGCTTAAACCAGTTAATTTTAAAGAGCGAACAGGCAGTTTTTCTCCTTCTAAAGTTGCAATTTCTTGAGTTTTTTCTCGACTGGTTAATACTAAACAACTTTGATGTTGCAATTCTCCCACCCGTCTAATCAATTCTCCATAAATCTCATATCCTTGACGATATTGAATTTGAGTCAAAAGGTTAACCGCAGCATGATTTCTGATGCTGTAATTATCAGTTTGAGTATACCCATCGCTATTGACTAAAATCGAGTCAAAATTATCTAAGATAATCAGACACCTGGAAAAACGCAAGCAATCTATCAATTGTGAAATTTTGCTTTCTACTGTTTGCAGACTTTTTGTCTGTGGTTGTGGAGATAAAGTCTCAAGAAGTTGATCTAAGATCACCTCTAGGGAAGGGGTAAGCCGTAGCGATCGCCAGATAACATATTCAAACTGATCTTGAATTTCTTGTGCCAGTTTGACAGAAAAAGCTGTTTTACCAATTCCCGCTATACCCAAGAGTGCCACTAACCGACAGCCCTCTTGTATAATCCATTGTTGAGTTTTCTCTAGTTCTGCCGTCCGTCCGTAGAACACACTAACATCTATGGCTTCGCCCCAATCTTGAATTTGGTTTGATTTAATTTTTTCTACATCAGCCTCTTGTTCTTTGTCTGATTTTCTCAGACTAATTGCTGGTTCTAATTGAAACCTAACTTTTTTATACCCTGCTTTTTCTAGTAAATGAATTACGCGACTCCAATTTTTTACCTTGACTGAGTGTCCTGTTTGATTACTCAGCATTTCTTCTAGGTATTTATATAATCCATTGGATAAATAAACCCTGACAGTACTGCTATTACGACTTTGATAAACTATAGCCGCAATTTCCGCAGGACTATAGCCACAAAGCAAACCTCTGAGAAATTTCTTTTCCACAGTTGTCAAAGCTTTTCCCTTTGTTGAAGCCAAATCTACGTATAATTTTTCTAACTCCCAATTATTTTTAGCCTCTACAAATTCTTCTTCTAGTTGATTGGAATCATTTGCTGCCATTACCGTTTTTCATGTATTTTATGTAACTTAGGCAATATCCTAACGATTATTCTATGAAACCAGAATAAATAAAAGATGAATTTCTAACGAATTTAATAACTGTCGTTAGGTGACTTGGCAGTTGTTGCTTAGGTATCTTTAGGCTTAATGGAAAATTTACAAAGCTTGTTTGAAACTTTAAGCAAACAAAATCTGTCTATACAAATCAGTAGGACTCTTTCTCTGGTGGATAAATTTTAGGTGTACACAATACTGTGTTTTCTACAGTACAACATCTTACTTCTAAAATTTAGTTGCAGCAAGCTCTAATCACAAACTGTTGCAGTTCAAGGTGTAAAAGATGACTCAATTTGTAATTTTTGTACAAAAAAGTTTTGTCAACTTGAAGGTTTAGGCGCAAAAACTACTGCATATCCCACCCGAGTAAGCACTAAAAAATCAATGTGGTATGTGAGAGGCATCAACCATGACTCGAATTCGTGACGTTGTGCAACAAGCTTTAACAAGTGGCTATTTGACCGTAGAAGCAGAAAATCAACTACGGCAGCTGTTAACTACCCGGTATGACTTGGAAGATTTTAATGCTTTCATGACTTTGCAGGAAGCAGCCATGAACGGTAAAGTTAAGCAAGAGTCTCGTGAGCAGTGTAGCATTAAATAATACCATTTTAGATTTTGGTGAGGCAGTTGTTTTCTAGAGAAACCACCAATACCATACTGCCTCTCAAGTTACGAATTAGACTCAGCCTTACTAAGTTTATTTACGCGATCGCTTGTCTCCATCTTCAAAATCGTCGTCATCAAAAAATCCCCAGTCATCATCATTGGCATTATCGGCTTGATTGGTAGGCGGTGGTTGATAAGGTGGGATGATTACCCGGTAATCAGCATCATACACAGATTCGGCTTTCCCCACCGCAGTATTTTTTGGCTCACGGTAGCTGTAGGAGTAGACTGAACCAGACTGAGAACTGCTTTTAGGTTCTTGTTGACGTTCGTAAGTTTGAGAGTCTCGAGACGGCTGAGTTTTAGGACTGGATGTAGGCGTATCTGTAGAATTTTCGTCAAAATTCCAATCATCGTTGCTGCGGTTTGTCTCCCAATCATCAAATTCTTCATCGCTAGCGTACTCTGTCTTACTAGCTGGCGGTGGAGGACTCGCAGGGCGGGGTGTAGGTTCTTCTGGGCGGGTAGCTTTTGTACGAGGTGAAGCTGCTGTTGACCTGAATCGGGTTTGGCGTTGTGGTTTAACAAAATAACTTGATAACTTAAATAAAGTACTAATTAATACAGAAGTTAAAGCTCCAGCGGTA
Source organism: Nostoc sp. UHCC 0702 (assembly GCA_017164015.1). Classification (GTDB taxonomy): domain Bacteria; phylum Cyanobacteriota; class Cyanobacteriia; order Cyanobacteriales; family Nostocaceae; genus Amazonocrinis. The sequence continues at coordinate 8,275,695 of CP071065.1, read as the reverse complement.
GTACTAAATAAAATCCACATTGCCAGTGGTAATGGTTGAGTCCGCATCCCCAAAAATACTAACGATAAGACAGGCGACCAATTTTGAACTAACAACAATGTTAGTCCTCCCAGAACAGCCACCAACAGAATTAAGCGAATTACAGCCATAAGAAAGCATGAAAAATGAAGGATGAAGGATGAAGGCTGAAGGCTGAAGGATGAAGGCTGAAGGATGAAGCATAAATAATTTCTACTTCATACCTCATCCTAGCCTACCCTGCGCGCCTCTCCTGTGGAGTACGGCAAGCCTCCTCTTCAGGCGTCTACACACTTCATCCTCTAACGATGACCTTGCCACCGTTGAATTGGGATGCAGTCAATATCTAGTTGATCTAAAGCACGAGCAACGACAAAATCAACTAAATCTTCAATGGTTTGAGGATTATGATACCAAGCCGGAATGGCAGGAACAACTCTGACTCCAGTTTCCGCCAAAGTCATTAAGTTCCGCAGGTGAATCAGGCTAAAAGGCGTTTCACGAGGTACGATAACCAACTTCCGCCCTTCCTTGAGTTGCACATCCGCAGCCCTTTCCAGTAAGTCGGAACTCAAGCCGACTGCTAGCTTAGCCACTGTACTCATACTGCATGGCATGATAATCATCCCCAAGGTACGAAAGGAACCACTAGCGATATTGGCTCCGACATCACTCCAAGGATGGCAACGTAATTTACCTGCAAGAGTGACTCCAGCTTGTTCTCGCCAGAATTGTTCTTGCGCTGTTGGTTCTGCTGGCATTCGGATATCCTGTTCCGCTTGCCAAACCATGTATGTTGATTTAGAGGCAACTAATTCAATTTCATAGTTCGCTGTGAGCAAATATTTCAAAGCGCGAACAGCGTAAATTAAACCAGATGCACCTGATACGCCTAATATAAGAGGCTTAGTGTGATGTGACACGCGAGTATTGGGGATTGGGTACTGGGTATTGAGAATTGGTAATTGGGAATTGGTAATTGGTAATTGGTAATTGGGCATTAGTTTACTTATTCTCCCCCTCATCCCCCTCATCCCCTCATCCCCCCATCTCCCCATCGCCCCATTCCCCAGTCCCTCTATTCATCATCACCATAAGGTTCTAAATCGTCAGGCTCAATATCGTTTGGTAAGTAGATGTCTGAGACATCATCGTTGATACCGCCAATGCCCAAGCCTTTAGCTACTCCATCACTGCCGACTGTAACTAAATCAATTTGCTGGCGATAGTAATCTACGCTTTTGACTTGTACAGCGACGCGATCGCCTAATCTATAAGAAGCGCGATTTTTGCGCCCAAATAGTGCCTGTTGTCTGGCGCGATATTCATACCAGTCATCTTTGAGGGAACTGACATGTACCAATCCTTCTACTCGTAGGGGTATACCTGGATTGCTTGCTTGCTTGGTCTCGGCTGCTGGTACTTCAATTTCTACAAAGAAGCCATAGGATTGTACACCAGTAATTACGCCTTGAAACACCTGACCGATACGCTGTTTCATGAGTTGGGCTTTTTGCAAGCCTGCTAAATCGGCTTCGGCTTCTTGGACTTCTTTTTCTCGGTCGTTAATTTGGATAATTACCCTTGTTAAATCGCTTTGCAGTTCTTGTTGCAATTCTGGGGGTAAGACATTCCAGTTAATTTCGATGTGGCTAGAGGAGTGGCGTAGGTTAACTCGTTCTTTGACACGGGTGTTGCGGCGATCGCGTCCGTGTTCTAGTAACTGATAGTACACTCTTTGCATCAGCAAATCTGAATAACGCCGCAAGGGAGCAGTACAGTGAGTATATTGCTGTAGTGCTAAACCAAAGTGAGGCCCTTTAGTTGTGCTGTAGGCAGATGGCTTGAGTGTATCCTGCAATAAATACGTCAAAACTTGCTCTGATGGCGATTCCGCAAAAGCTCTGGTTAAGTGCTGATAATCTAGTGGTTGGATATCTACTTCTGATTCTAGTGACAGTTCTACCCCTAGATTGATTGCCAATTTCAGCATTTCTTGCACATCTTCAGGATCGGGTGTGCCTTGGACTCGCCAAATAGCAGGAACACCCAGAGCATTTAAATGAGTTGCCATCAGTTCATTAACTAATAGCACCAACTCTGTTAATAGAGAGCGTACAGGCAAGTCATTGACTACTACAGCCCCTAAAATTCCTTCATCATAGTAGGGGTTTTGGCTAGAGGGCAGATTCAATTGCAAGCTACCACGATCTAACCGCATTTGTTTGACTGCTTTGTACAATTTTCCTAACTCTTGCAGCAATTGCACTACTTGTTCAGATTCATCTTCAGATTGACCGTCCAGAATTGCTTCTGCTTGTTCCTTGCTCACTGAGGTTTTGACATTGATAACGCTGGGTTGGATTTCCCAATCTAATACATCTCCTGATTCTGGATCGATTGTAATTAAAAAAGAGATGGCTAGGCGATCGCTTCCCACCACTAAGGCACACCGTTCTGCTACGGTGTCGGGCAACATCGGCAGTAATAATTCTCCTAGATATACTGACCTACCCCGCTTGAGTGCTTCTCTATCTAGTGGTTCATCCGGTTGCACGTAGTGAGAAACATCGGCAACGTGAAAGCCTAAAATCCAATTGCCGGTCACAGTTTTTTCCAAGCTCAAAGCATTTTCAATTGCCTTGGTATCACCGTTTACCCCAGTAATGGTGAAGGTAAATAATTTGCGTAAATCGAGTTTATTTTTCAGGTCTGCTTTCAGCAGTTTTTTGGGCAATTTTGCCGCTGCATCTTGTATTGAATCGGGGAAATTACGGGCTAAATCGTGTTTGCATGTGACTAAATCGATATCAGCAGCAGCTTCCGCATCGCTACCAAGAATCTGCACGACTCGACCCAATGGAGGATACTGTGCTAAGGGGTAACGCAGAACTTCTACATGGGCCAGGTGGTCTAGTGCTTGTTCTAATTTCATGCCGTTTGTTTGCAGTTTGAGTTCAAACAGCAATCGATCATCTAAAGGTACTGCGCGAAAACCGTTTTCTACCTGTTTAATTCGTGCCAGTAAAGTGTGATTGGAACGTTCTAAAATTAGCTTGACTTCTCCTTCTGGAGAACGGCGACGACTACCTTCTTTGAGAACTCTTACCAAAACGCGATCGCCATTCCAAGCATTACTCAGATGACTTTCACGGATATAAATATCCTCAGCACCTTCCACATCTTGAATGGCAAAGCAAAAGCCTTTACTAGAACAACGCAATTTTGCTTCGATCATTCCCTCTTCTGTAACGCGCCGATATTTGCCGCGTTCTTTCACCAAGATGCCAATTTTTTCTAGTATTTCTAAGGCAATGTGAAGTTTTTGTAAACTAAGTTCGTCCTCGCAACCGAGTTTTTTTTCCAAAACTTTGCGAGCTACCAATTTATCGTCTGTGAAATTGGCAAGGAGTGTAGCGATTGAAAATTCCATGCAGTGAACCGACCTTTGGTCAAAACATCATTTTTTGTTGAATCTGGTTCTTTCCTGTATACCTCATGGCTTACAGATACTAGCTGGAAACGAATTGCCCTGAGGCAGGGGTTGCTGTTCCAAGGAAGTAACCCGTCCCTAGAACTTCTCACTGCACGACAATTTCAGAGTTGCTTGAGTTTAAGTCTCTTCACTTAACCAAACTGATAAAGTACGCCTGAGTTGGATTTTGCCCCACTATGTAATTACGCGACGGGTTTTTGAGAGGCTGTGTTATTATAAGTCTCCACGCTGCCCAAAAGCGCTATCAGGGGAAACTACAGGTGTTTGGTTGTCTAGTTTAGAGGTACTTTTACCCTATGAGACTCTGATTTTTAGCTGGGAGAAACTGCCAATAAACCCAATTTTCCCACATGTAGAATCGGTAACAATTGGTTAAGCAGTTCAACAAGCAGTGAGGGCGAACCTTATCTCCATTATTGTAGATTTAGAGCGCACTTCCAGGAAATAGTTCCGGATATAGAATTGGGTAAATAGTATAGCATTGAAGGACAGATCACCTAGAGTTAATCAGCAGTAGCCAAAAATTAACTTCATAAACCGCTACTGCTACAATTGGGATACAAGCAACAGGCACGAGTATGTCGTGCTTTTAATTGAATACGGTTCAGTTAGAGTTAAAACCCGTAAATTGCGTCCGTTGGGGCAGCCCTGCGAAGAGCGCGGTTAAGCGACAGACGCGCGCAAGTGGCGTTTGAGGAACTTAGACCCAACATTTTCAGGACTTTGTTGGGTAACGCTTACGCTCTACCCAACCTACAATTATACTTAACCCAAGCGTATAGTCCCCAGCCCCCTGCCCCCCTGCCCATGAAACTACCATCTTTAAATGCAACTTGGGATAACTCGGATGGGAGAAAATATCAACAGGGGGCGATAATTAATCGAAGCAAACACATAGCATCAACCCCTTTATTCAACGAGTTAGATTGGTGGCAGTATTATGTTGGCTCAATTCCAGAGCTTGTATCCCAACGGTAATCTTATTTCTGAATTAGTACAAATTTTTCAAGGAAAATTTATTGTTAGGGCAAGTGTACAAATTGAAGGTGTAACCCGTGCTACTGGTATGGCAGCAGCAGAAACCATTGAAGCAGCAGAAGACCAAGCCAGGACTAGGGCACTGATAGTTTTGGGAATCACTAATTCGCCACAGGCGACGGTAGCAATTTCACCAAAAACACCATCTCAAGTGCAGCCGAGTCCTGCCTTGAATACGACAAACACAACAGTTGGATATCGTGAATCTACTTATGCATCTCCAAAAGATGAAGATTTTAGTAGTAGTCACTGGCCTGGAAGCAGTGCTAAAGAAATATCATTACCCTCATTTCAGCAAGAAAATATTAAACCAGATATTGTCACAACTGATACCCACAGCCCAGCGACAAGCGAGACTTATAACCAAGATTTCAGTCAAAGGCAAAATTTGACTAGCAACCGGGAGATAGGATTTGATACCCCAGTTGAAAACTTAGAAACTATATCTGACAACCAGGCAGAAATTCCACTTTTTTCCGGGAATTTCGCCAGTAATGTCACACCATTTACCCGTAATTATAGTTCTCCAGAAAATGTCAGTCCTCACACCAACACAGGGAAGAAAAAGAAGAAAACTGAACCAGTAGATTACTCTGATTTTGTTGCCAAAACTGATGTCCAAATGGAGCGCTTAAACTGGACAAAAGAGCAAGGACGGGAACATCTCAAAAAAACTTATGCGAAGTCGGCACGGTCTTTGCTGACTGAAGAAGAATTATTAGATTTCCTCAGATATCTGGAATCTCAGCCAGATCCAGTAGCTGGATTTTGATAATTTAAAAACCCCCTCCTTGGCTATGGCAGGTGGGGGTGTAAAATATTTATATTTCGCCGAGACTTGTTAACCAAATCTACCGCTAACGTAATCTCTTGTGTCTTGTTGTTTCGGATTGTTAAAAATTACTTCTGTTGAGTCGTATTCTACTAGATAGCCGCTACGATTTCCCTTTTCTGTTGTCTGCACATTGAAAAAGGCAGTCATGTCAGAAACCCGTGCAGCTTGTTGCATGTTATGGGTGACGATGACTATAGTATACTGTTCTTTAAGTTCGTGAATCAGTTCTTCAACTCGCAGGGTAGAGATGGGGTCTAAAGCAGAGCAAGGTTCATCCATCAAGATAATTTCAGGCTGTACTGCGATCGCCCGTGCAATACACAATCTCTGCTGTTGTCCACCAGACAAAGACAACCCACTTTGCCGCAGTTTATCTTTGACTTCATCCCACAAAGCTGCTTGGCGCAAACTCCGCTCTACGAGTTCATCCATGTTACCTTTGTAGCCGTTGATTCTCGCACCAAAAGCAATATTTTCAAAGATTGATTTAGGAAAAGGATTAGGTCTTTGAAACACCATCCCAATGCGGCGACGCACTTCTACGGGGTCGATATCAGTTGCATACAAATTTTTCTCGTAATAAAAAACTTTACCTTCTGCCCGAAATGACTCAATTAAGTCATTCAGACGATTGTAGCATCGCAGTAACGTACTTTTACCACAACCAGAAGGGCCAATAAAGGCTGTGGCTTTATGTTTAGGGATATCTAGCCAAACATCCCGCACAGCCAAGAAGTTGCCGTAATAGATATTGAGATTTTCTGTACGTAAAACAGTTTCTGTGCTATTCGCGGTGCTAGTGTTGGTAGCCATAAATGATGGAGTGTAAATTTTGGGGATGAGTAATGCGCCCTGGTGAAATATTTCAAGAAATTTTCTGGCGAGTTGCCCAGCGAGCAATGATACTAGTGATGAGAACCATCAACACCAAAATCAAAGATGCTGCCCAAGCCAGTGACTTCCAGTTAGCAAATGGAGAAATCGCAAAGTTATAAACCAAGACAGCAAGGGATGCTGTGGGTTTAAATAACACATCGGGTCTACAGGACAATAAGCCATCCGGACAAGGCCAGTATGAGGAGAAAAGAGCCGTAAATAGTAAAGGAGCAGTTTCTCCGGCTGCTCGTGCGATCGCTAATGTTGACCCAGTTACAATAGCTGGTAAAGCCGCTGGCAATACCACCTGTGTCACCGTTTGAAAGTTTGTTGCTCCTAACCCTACAGATGCTTGTCGCAAATCTTGCGATACCAATTGTAATGCTTCATCAGTAGTTTTGACTATAATGGGCAACATTAAAATTGCTAACGCAAACCCTCCACCCAGCGCTGAGTAAGAGCCTAAATTTAGTTTAACTAAAGTTAAAACTACAATTCCATAGGCAAATACCCCAGCAATAATAGAGGGGACTCCGCTCAGGACATTTGTAGCAAAACGTACTACTCTTGCTATCTTAGCAGAGCTAAATTCTGTTAAATAAATTGCTGCTATTACACCAAATGGAATACTAATCAGTCCAGCAATTCCCACCATTAGCAATGTTCCTAAGATAGCATTACCAAAACCCCCTCCTTTTCTCAGGGGTGCGGGTGGCAATTGGGTAAACACATCTAAGCTTAAACTGCTAAAGCCTTGAATCACAACGTAAGAAAGTACTGCCACCAAAGGCAAAAGTGCCAATAATCCACAGATGAACGCTACCACAGTCATAACTGTATTAAACAGCGTTCTTGGAGACATGGGAGCGCGATTCAGACTACTTTCGGGAAAATGAGAAGTCATAATTTTTATTAGTAGGCTACAGTCGCTTGACTCGGAGAACGATCAACTCTGCCATGATATTGACTACAAGCGTTAACACAAATAAAACTAAAGCAGCATACATTAAAGCCGCAACTTGTAAGCCGCTAGCTTCTGAGAATTGATTTGCTAATAGAGAAGAAATCGTATTGGCTGGTGCTAAAATTGATAAACTAATATTGTTGGAGTTGCCAATCAACATTGTTACAGCCATTGTTTCTCCCATTGCCCGACCAAGACCAAGCATTACAGCACTCACAATACCAGAGAAAGCGGCAGGAATCAGAACCTGAAAAATTGTTTCCCAACGAGTTGCTCCTAATCCCACAGATGCTTGGCGTAAACTTGAGGGTACGGAAATCAAGGCATCACGAGATATGGCTGTGATAATTGGCAAAGTCATAATTGCCAAAATGACTCCCGCCGGCAACATTCCTGGTCCTTGGGGAGGTGTGCTAAAAATTGGTAGCCAGCCAAAATAAGTATTGAGCCATTTCCCCAAATTGGATAATATTGGCACTAAAACAAAAATCCCCCATACGCCGTAGACAACGCTGGGAATAGCCGCGAGAAGTTCTACTAAAAATACTAATACAAGCTTCACCTTGGCAGGGAGAAAATTCTCGCTCAATAAAACAGCAGTGCCGACACCGATGGGTACAGCTATCAGCAAACCAATAAAAGAACTGACTAAAGTTCCATAAACTTGAGGCAGAACTCCGTAGTTGTTATTAACCGGATTCCAAGTACTACTAGCTAAAAAGCCCAAACCAAATTCTTGGATGGCAGGCCAGGCATCACGAGTCACCTGTAAAGCTATCCATAATAAAGTGGCAGCCACTGCCAGTGCAAAAATCCGAGTCAGCCAAATAAAGCTTCGATCTAGCGACTTTTCTACTTCTGAGCGATTTTTAATCGCTGATTGCAAATTCTGAGCATTTGTAGCCATGACTACTGACTTCAATTATTAAATCAAGAAAAATATGTGAAAAGGAACTAGATTTCTCAGATTGCCGCTGCATCATTTTTGAAATCTGAGACATCAGTACATCAGGATTGATATTTACATAATGCTTAGATCAATCGACTGTCGAGTATAGATGTCTCATGATTTGACTCAAAGTTATTGACTGTTCCTTTATACTATTTGCTGGCGCTGGTGCCACTCACAGCAATTTTATAGTCTGGACTGATTTGATCGGCAGCCGCAGCCACTTTTGAAGCTACATTTTGGGGTAGAGGAACATACCCTAGTTCTGGAGCAATCTTTTGACCTTCAGTCAACGCGTACTCAATCATTGCCTCCACAGCTTTAGCTTTTGCTGCATCAGGATATTTTTTATATGCCAAAATCCATGAGTAGCTGACAATGGGATAGGAATCTGCACCTTCAGGATCGGCAATAAAAGCGCGGAGATTGTCTGGAAGAACTACTGCTTGTAATGTTTTAGCGGCTGATTGGTCGTTGTCTACAACAAATTTGCCTGATTTATTTTCTAAAGCAGCAGATTTGATATTATTTTGTTTGGCGTAACCAGCCTCGATGTATCCAATAGAACCTTGTGTTTGTTGGATTTGCGCGGTAACACCTTCATTACCTTTACCACCAACTCCCACAGGCCAGTTTACAGTCTTGCCCTCTCCAACTTTACTCTTCCACTCTGGACTGATAGCGCTGAGATGTTTTGTAAATACACCTGTAGTACCACTACCATCAGAACGATACACAACTGTAATCGGCTGATTGGGTAACTTAGCGCCTGGGTTAGCAGCAGTAATTTTCGCATCGTTCCAGGTCTTGATTTTACCTAGTAAGATATCAGTGTAAACTGCTCGTGTTAGCTTCAATTCCGGGACATCTGGCAGGTTGTAACCCAGGACAATACTACCAGCTGTCACTGGCAGCAGAAGTACGCCCTTATCTTGTGGCACCTTCTGGATTTCATCATCCTTCATAGCAACATCGCTGGCACCAAAGTCTACAGTACCTTTGATAAATTGTTCAACTCCAGCACCGCTGCCAACTGACTGATAGTTAACTTGCAGGTTAGGATATTTTTTGTTCAAATCAGCAAACCAACTTGCGTAGAGTGGCGCGGGGAAAGAAGCACCTGCACCAGTTAGGGCTACGTTACCACCAAGATCCAACTTAGCTGGACTTGAGGCTGTAGCATCTTTAGCTGTACCAGCAGGTGCGTCTTTAGTACCAGTATCATTAGAAGCTTGCTGTCCACCACAAGCAGCTAAACTAAGTGTCAGTGCGAATACGGTTAAAAAAGCTGGGAAACGGTAGTTTTTGGTTACATGTATATGTGAAAGCATAGCCGTCAATTTTTACTAAATTTCCAGGGTAGCGCTTTTAAGATACCTCTAAAAAATACAGATCAAGGTAAACGTAAGGTTAACAAACCGAAAAAATCATATTTTTTTTAGATAAATCTCAAAAATTGTGTTTTCTTTTTTTGGATAAAATTTATACCTATTAGCTACAAATTAAGTAACGTGTATTACTTGTAATTTATATTCACACAACTTGACAGTCATGAAAAATATGTACATTAGTAACAAAGTCTGGTAATCTAGACCGATTAGTTAATAAAACTATTACCACAGTCAAGATGTTTAGAGAACCATCAAACTAGATTGGCTCAAATTAATACGAGCGATCGCCCAAAAAACACTTCCAAATTACATATAGAATACTTTGCCACCAACACAGTCCATAGACTGAAGTTGTTATAAATTTTACTATGTTACTTCAATATTAATTTATTTGCCATAACCACAGACCATTCCTAGATGAAGAGAAAAAGAATTATAAATAGAACTGACCCAGCTAGCTGATAACTGTTGACTGTGAACAGTGGGATATTTTTTAGAATGGAAGTCCCTAAGTATTTAAGCCATAATGACAGAAACAGAAAACTCACCAACCAAAAAGGCAAAAAAAATGCTACTACTTAAGGGCTTAGGACAAATCTTAACTAGATAAGTAGGTCAACTTTAAAAAACGTAAAATAGAGTCTTTGCGATTACTTTGCTTCACTGCGTTGCGCTCGTAATGACATTTAACGTTTAATTCGCTTGAGCTACTTAATTAATGGATATAGGACTCATATTTGATTTTTGAACAAAACTCAGTACACCTTTATTCCTTCTTCCCAGTCCCCAGTCCCCAGTCCCCAGTCCCTTACCTCTACGAGTGATTCAGAAATCAAATCGGATTGCTATATACAGGTTGGTGCTGCTTTTTACTTTTGCCTTTTCGTGTTTGCCTCATAAATGTTTGCCGCTTCCAATCAATTATTATGGTCGATGATTGGCTTACTCCTGACAATGGGTGGCACATTCCTAGAAGCCCGTGGTATAACTTTCCCTTGGAGTTGGAGCCAGCATGGAATTCAGACCTTTTCTTTAGGTGTCAGCTGTCAAGTTGGTGCAGTCTTGTTGGTAGGTTGTTTAGGAGGCAAAAATGCAGGCGCATTGTCACAAATTGCCTATTTAGTCATGGGGTTGACCTTATTACCTGTCTTTGAGAATGGTGGGGGTATTGGTTATATCAAGTTATCTCAATTTGGCTATCTGCTAGGCTTTATCCCTGGAGCGTGGATTTGTGGCTTAATTGCCTTTAAAGCTAGACCCAAACTAGAAAGTCTTGCCTTTAGTTGTGTTTGTGGTTTAATAACTATCCACCTGTGCGGTATTGTTTATCTGATGATTAGTTATTTGTTTGAGTGGAAAGGTACAGAAAATTTGCCATTAATGCAAGCGATCGTTACATACTCCTGGTTTTTAGTACCAGGCCAACTAAGTGTAGTCTGTGCCGTTACTGTAATAGCATATGTATTACGTCATTTAATGTTTTACTAGTAAGTTGTCAGTTGTCAGTTGTCAGTTGTCAGTAAGGGCGCAAACCCTTGGGCCTGTAAGTTGTCAGTTGCTATTGACCATTGACCATTGACCATTGACTAATTCACTATGCGCTTAAAAAATAGTCTCTTCTGGATTGCTGCTTTCATAGCTTTTTTCTTAGACCAACTGACAAAATATTGGGTGGTACAAACCTTTAACATGGGACAGACACTGCCAATTTTACCAGAGATATTCCATATTACCTATGTGACTAACACTGGCGCAGCTTTTAGTCTGTTAAGTGGAAAAGTAGAGTGGTTGCGTTGGCTATCTTTGGGAGTAAGTTTGGTATTGATAGGGCTTGCATCGTTTGGCCCAGCCTTAAATCGTTGGGATCAGTTAGGCTATGGCTTAATTTTAGGTGGAGCTGTAGGTAATGGTATTGATCGGTTTGTTTTAGGTTATGTTATTGATTTCCTTGATTTTCGATTGATCAAGTTTCCTGTGTTTAATATTGCAGATTCATTCATCAGTATTGGTATTGTTTGTTTACTAATTGCTTCTTTACAAAGAACACCAACTTCAAATCAGAGGTCACGCTAACCTAGCTGTCAAACGATGTTTGAAAAGTCGTTTTGAATACTTTAGGACTTACGCACTCGTAACGAAAAACTCAGCTTTTGCGATTACAACGCTAAGCTCGTAATGACGTAAAATCGTAGTCCTGCGTAAGTCCTATACTTGAATACTCACTTGAGGAAAGTAGGGAGTAGCCATCATAAACAGCACTTCTCAAACTGACGTTAAAACCCTTTCTTAGTCTCCGAATATAAGACTGAGAAAGGGTTTTAACGATTTATCTGGAAAATATTCAGATGCACCGATTATTATTTATGGCAAATAAGCATCATAATGATGCCTGAATTAATTGCCTGTAGTAGGAGTTTTTGGCGAACCCGGATCAACTGAGCTGGGAGAGTTTGTACCTGGTTCGTTATTGCTACCAGGGGCGCTAGGGTCAGTTGAGCTACCTGGCGCTGGGGTTATATTGTTAGGAGTTGTAGGCTCAGGTGATGGGTTTCCTGGCGCTGGGGTTATGTTGTTAGGAGTTGTAGGCTCAGGTGATAGGCTACCTGGTGCTGGGGTTGTGTTAGTAGGACTGCCAGGCCCAGGTGTTATGATGTTTTCTGGCGTGGTGCTAGTGTCAGGAGTAGTACCACTTTCAGAAGGAGAGGTGGCTGGTACTGTAGTACTGCCTGGTGTGCTGGGGGTGACTGCTGTGCCACCCGGACAGCTGGAATTTAGGGGAGAACGCTCACACAGAATTTTAAATGCATCTGCTGACAGATTGTATTTGTTTACTGAATTCCCCGTTGTTGAACTTGTGGATGAGTCATTAGATTGCGCTATCTCGGATTTACTGGATTGAGCGGCAGCAACGCCAGTGGTGAGTGCCAAAGTTAGAGCTGTACCAATCAAAGTCAGAGATTTTCCCTTCATTCTGAATTAACCTCAACGGAAACGGAACTCTCGACCTATTAAAACAGACAATAGTTCTGAGAAAATCTTCCTAAATGAAGATGTTTAGTATTGCTTCTAAAGACGTAGATATGTTAAAGGGGTAGGTTATAGTTTGGAGAAATACAACACTAAAATTGCTGGTTGTTGTTACTCAACAAAGTAGTAGTAGATAGAATAACCATTTCACTGTAAGGATTAGAATTTTAATTTATGTAAAAAAATAACGATTAGAAATAACGAATTTTACTGATTATAGATAATTTTGTTGTTAAGATTGAATCGACAATAATTCAGTACAATAACTTTCTGCTTTGGCTTATGAGTAAAATGATCAAAGAACTGTATTAAGATAGCCATTTACCCGCTTCTTGACTAAATTAATTGTGATGTGAATAGCCGATGAGTTCCCCCCAACCCCCTCACAAGCCACAAACTTTACTTGGTCAACTGACTCAAGCAGTACATACAATTCAAGCTAGGGTTGATTTTTCCAAGCTGGCGCTCAAGCCTAATGCCAAAGTACCAGAAATCTGGGTGCAGGATGCGGGGGCGGACAAAGCGGAAATATATCCACTGTTGGGCGATCGCTATGTACTAGGTCGCAGTTCTAAATCCAGCGATATAGTGATTCGCAACCCAGTTGTGAGCCAAATTCACCTGTCACTGTCACGAGATTCTACCCAGCGTACCCCCGTTTTCATCATCAAAGATGAAAACTCCACTAATGGCATCTATCGTGGCAAACGACGGATCACTTCTTTAGAACTGCGTCATGGTGATATTCTTACCTTGGGGCCACCAGAACTTGCCGCTTCAGTCAGACTGCAATACGTAGATCCACCTGCCTGGTATGTCAAAGCTGGAACTTTTGCAGGATACGGCGTTGGAGGTGTTAGCGCCCTTTTAGCCTTGGTAATTGGCGTCGAATGGCTGAAATTTTCTGTCACACCCCTACCTACAGCCACTCGCGCCCCAGTAGTTGTTTATGCCCGCGATGGCACCACCCCGCTGCGCGAACCTCGGACTACTGCTCACGTAGATATGAAGCGCTTGCAGGACTTTGGCCCTTATTTGCCCAGCGCTGTGGTAGCCTCAGAGGATAGTCGCTACTACTGGCACTTTGGCGTTGATCCATTGGGGATTTTGCGAGCTGTGCTGATCAACAGTCGCAGTGGAGATGTACAGCAAGGAGCCAGCACTGTCACCCAGCAAGTAGCCCGGAGTTTATTCCGAGAGTATGTTGGTTCTCAAGACTCCCTAGGGCGGAAATTGCGAGAAGCAATAGTTTCTCTCAAGCTAGAAACTTTCTACAGCAAAGATTACATTTTGCTGACCTACTTAAATCGGGTCTTTTTAGGGGCGGATACTTCCGGGTTTGAGGATGCTGCTCAGTATTATTTTGGCAAGTCAGCCAAAGAATTAACTCTCTCGGAAGCTGCAACGTTAGTGGGAATTTTACCCGCTCCTAATGCTTTTGATTTTTGTGGAGATGGCCCCAATAAGCTAGAAGCTGCTGAATACCGCAATCGTGTTATTAAGCGGATGCTAGAGATGGGTAAAATTAAACCAGAGGAAGCAAATCGAGCCAGACGTTCAACCATCCAAATCAGCCCAAAAGTTTGCGAACAACAAGCTAAGACAATCGCTCCTTATTTATATAGTTACGTGTTCCAAGAAATGGAATCAATTTTAGGGGAAGGAGCAGCAAAAGAAGGTAATTATATTATCGAAACTCAGCTAGATCCAGCAATTCAATCTCAAGCAGAATCAGCATTGCGTAATTCTGTGAACAACGCTGGTTCAACTTTTCGTTTTTCTCAAGGAGCGATCGTTACCCTTGACTCCAGAACAGGTGCTATTTTGGCAATGGTAGGTGGAACTGATTACAAAAAAAGTCAGTTCAATCGCGCTGTCCAAGCCCAAAGACAACCAGGTTCTACTTTCAAAATTTTTGCTTACACTGCTGCTATTGAGCAGGGAATTCCAGCATCAAAAAGTTATTCTTGTGACGCTTTACGTTGGCAAGGCTTTACCTACAAACCCTGTCGTGCTGGTGCTGGTGTAAGTTTAGATATTGCCACAGGGCTAGCCCTTTCAGAAAACCCCATCGCCTTGCGGGTTGCTAGGGAAGTAGGATTAAATAAAGTCGTGGCAATGGCACAACGTTTGGGAATCAAATCCTCCCTTGATCCGGTTCCTGGTTTGGTGTTGGGTCAAAGCGTTGTTAATGTTTTAGAAATGACAGGTGGTTTTGGTGCCATTGGCAATCGTGGAGTGTGGAACCCTCCCCATGCTATTAGCCGGATTCTAGATAGTAGTGATTGTAGCGATCGCAATGATTTAAAAACCTGCCGTGTCATCTATTCCTTTGACCAAGATCCAAAGGCTAACAAGCGAGTTTTGTCAACTGGTGTAGCAGACGAAATGACTAGTTTGATGCGGGGAGTGGTGACGAGAGGTACAGGTCGCAGTGCTGGTATTGGACTGGGAGAAGCAGGTAAAACTGGCACGACTGATAAAAACGTTGACTTATGGTTCATTGGCTTTATTCCCAGTCGGCGACTCGTAACTGGAATTTGGCTAGGAAATGACAATAATTCCCCAACATCTGGCAGCAGTGCCCAAGCAGCTCAATTGTGGGGGAATTATATGGGACGAATCACACGATAAATTGGGTCTTTGTTACTAGCTATTGAGGATTGGCGATTAGGAATTGAAAGAATTTATAACTATCAGGACTTACGCAACTGTCACAAGCAATGGTGCGGTGTAACCGCGCCGTGCGCCTAAACAACTACGCGATAAACATAGGAACAGCCGGACGTTTTAGTTGCTGAACTAAATAATTAGATAGTAGTCCATGCTTAATTTGATAAATTGTTTGACCAGTTATATAAGCTAAATTTTTGAGCCGAAGCCAGACTAAAATAGCGCAGGCGATATGATTTCTTTGAATACGACCCTTACGGCATTGACATGATTCAATGCCAGTCAATTGCTTTAATTCGCGGTGAAACTCTTCAATTTTCCATCGAACCTTACACACTTTTTGTACAACATCCGTAGAATCTTGAGATAAATCGTTTGTAGCGATAAAATCCGTTCTGTCGGTCGAGACAGTTACTCGGAATAGTTTCACTTTTTTAGCTTGAGGAAACTTTTTTATTTTTATTATTTTACCTGATATCAACTCCTCCTCATTCCAAGATAATGATTCAATCCTTTTATAATTTTCAAGACAATTAGTATCATCTACAAGTCGATTACGTTTCAAAGGACAATAATAATATTTTCCTAAGCCATCAATGTATAACATTAATTTATTTGTGGCATACCAACTGTCCATTAACACAGCTTGGAATGGTAAAACCTTATGATATACAAGGTTTTGCAGCATTTCTGTTACATGGTCTATTTTAGTTTTACCATCTGAGTCTGGGTCATAAATACGATAGTCAACCACCCAAAATTTTCCTTCTTCATGATTGACATATATACAATTTATTAAGCCGATACCCTGGATTACACCATGTTGGTTGCCACTATATTGTCGTTTACTTGTCTCTATTTCTGTGGCGTATCGTTTATCCAGCACCGTGTCATCAAAAACTAGATATGCACGGCGGAAATAAACCAAGCATTATTGTGAGAAACTAAGAAAGTAGAGTCAAAGCAGTTTAGGCTGAAAACAAGGGAACCTGGTGTGGCACGATTAGCTGCAAAAGTATTAAATTTGAACGAGAGCGATCGCTCACAACTCCAACAGTTGATCAACCGACACAATACGGCGCAACAAATAGTACTACGTGCAAAAATAATTCTCCTAGCGTCAGAGGGGAAAAATCATGGCGAAATTGCTCGATTATTAGATATAAGTCTTGATATGGCTCGTTTATGGCGAAACCGATGGTTGGAAAATAGCGATAAAGAGTTGTCTATTTTGCAGAGATTACAAGACTCAGAGCGTATTGGCGCACCAGTAAAATTTAGTATGGAGCAAGTAATCGAACTATTCGCCCTTGCATGTTCACCACCCGAAGACTATGGACGATCAATAAGTCATTGGACATCAAGAGAACTAGCGGACGAAATCATGAAACAAGGTATCATTGAAAGCATATCTGTCCGCCATGTTGGAAGATTATTAGAAGAAGCAGAACTTAAACCCCACCAGAGCCGCTACTGGTTAACCCCCCCCTCTTGATGAAGAATTTGACGCAAAAGTTGAAGATATTACTGGTTTATACATCAGTGCGATTGAACGTTATCAAAACGGAGAGCGTACAATATCGATTGATGAAATGACTGGGATTCAGGCTACAGAGCGTTTAGAAAAAGATTTACCAATGCGACCGGGTAAGGTTGAAAGACGGGAGTTTGAGTATATTCGTCACGGTACACAAAGCTTAATTGCTAGTTTCGATATTGCCACTGGTCAAATTGTTGAACCAAATTGTGGAAACACAAGAACCGAAGAAGATTTTGTCCAACATATTCGTCGAATTATTGAAAGCGACCCTCAGGCAATCAAATGGCATTTGATTATGGACTGTCTTAATACTCACCAGTCGGAATCATTAGTTCGCTTTGTTGCACAAAAAGAAGATTTAAACATTGACCTTGGAATTAAGGGCAAAAGTGGCATTCTGAAATCGATGAAATCCCGTGCAGCTTTTTTGAGTGACCAAACACACCGAATTGTTTTCCATTACACACCCAAACATTCTTCTTGGCTCAACCAAATTGAAATTTGGTTCAGTATTTTGGTTCGCAAGTTACTCAAGCGTGCTAGCTTCAAAAGTCAGGATGACCTCAAAACCCGAATTCTCGAATTTATCGATTACTTTAATCAAACAATGGCTAAACCTTTTAAGTGGACATATAAGGGTAAAGTGTTGGCTATCTAATGCTTGGCTTATTTACGCCGAAGTGTACTAGATATGCAGTATCACTCACTTGGACGATATCTTTAACATTATCCCAAAGCAAACGAGGTGTTAACTTTTCATTTTTGAGATAACGGTTAATTTTATCATGACTGATCTGATCTAAATGCTCTGCCAAATTCGTGACTGTATAATTAATCTGACTGCTCAACAAGTATTGGCAATAGTTAAGTTTAGTAAATCTCATAAAATACAAGGTTTATTTTATGAATCCTTAACTCTATTTTCTCATAATTTGAACAAGGCTTCACACAGAGACACGACTTTAACTAATTTTCGCAAGCCCCTTGTTAGTAAGCTCATCTTTGCTAGTACATATGTCTTGTAGAAATGCGATCGCCTGTGCCAGTTGCGTCCATTATTCAATACATCTGTACTCAATTTTAGCGATCGCCTGTGCCAGTTGCGTAAGTCCTGACTATATCTCTTTCCCAGTCCCCAGTCCCCAGTCCCCAGTCCCCAGTCCCCAGTCCCCAGTCCCCAGTCCCCAGTCCCCAGTCCCCAGTCCCCAGTCCCCAGTCCCCAGTCCCCAGTCCCCAGTCCCCAGTCCCCAGTCCCCAGTCCCCAGTCCCCAGTCCCCAGTCCCCAGTCCCCAGTCCCCAGTCCCCAGTCCCCAGTCCCCAGTCCCCAGTCCCCAGTCCCCAGTCCCCAATTACCGGTATCCCTTCCAAGGAGTCACTTCCAATTTCCCGCTAGGCTTAAATACTACCTGGAAGTGAGCTAGAGGTTCTTTGTTGTTAGCAGCAGCTACAGTTGAACCGTAAACTGCTTGGAACATTTTGGGTAGGGGTGTTTCTCGAAAATAATCAAAGGCAACTTGGTTTAGTGGTTCGTAGTCAGCTATGGTGCCATCTTTATTGACTGCTACGCGATACAGCAAATCTTGGGTGAAGGTAGGAGTACCACTCCAGCTTTGGCGAACCGCACCATAAAGCTTTTGGTTTAAATTTTGAACTGTTTTAGGTTCAGTGATTTTAGAACCAATCACTTCAGGCGTTCTTGCATATCCCCGCCAAGGGCTAACTTGCAATACACCTTGGTCATCAAAGACTATTTTAAATTGAGCAATTGGTTCATTGGCAATGGTCGGACGAACGCCAGGATTATAAAGTAGGTTGGGCAAAGGAGTTAAATTTATTCCTTCATTTGCCTCTTTGTTTACCGCCTTGTAACCAACGATCGCACCATCCGCTGCTACACCCACACGAAAGATTAAATCTTGTTTCAATGTTGAGCGATTAGTCCAAGCTGGATTAATTTGATTATAAACCTGGCGATTTAAGGCACGCAGTTGAGATGGATCGGTAATTTCAGTAACTGTATTTTTTAAAAGTGCTTCTAAATCTGTAACTGCGGGTTTTGTGGCTGTTGTGGGAGTCGTGGCAACTGTGGGAGTGATGATTGGAGTTGCAGCAGCGATCGGAGTTGCAGTATCTGTACTAGACGTTGTTGTCGGTGGTGCAGAAGGATTGCTGCTAGGTGTTGCAGAACTACTCTGTTCTTGTGGTTTCGGTTGGGGTGGACGCACCTCTGGAACCGGAATCAAACTGAAGGCTACAGCTGCAACTGCTAAACTGGAAACTCCAATAGTCGCAGGTACTGCCTGCTTGAGCAAGGCTCGATTACCACTGCCGTAACGTTTTGCAACTGGTTGTAATTCCAGTGATAACTCTGGTAATGTTTGCGTGTCAGCGAAAAACTGATCCACAGCTTCCACTAAATCAAACAATTGCACTGTATTCAAATCAATTTGAATAGGTGATTTATTATAGTTAGAGTTGGACTCTAAATTATCTTGTGTGTTTTCAGAATGCACAATCAATCTATGTCGATTAGTGTCAATTTTCTGAAATTCCACTAACTCTGAGTCCTGGTTGTGCGCTTGTGGGTTCGACACTTGACTCAAAAATTCTTGGGCATATGCACTCACTGCCCTGACTAAACTTTCAAAAAATTCCCGTCCTCCTACCAGAGGTTGGTTATGTCCAGATAAATGGCATTCTGCATTCACCAAAATTGACAATTCTGGGCGCAGTTCCTGAAAATGTGCAGCCCTTGAAGCATCACTTAAACCCTCTAAAAGCAGTGTACAGTTAGGCAGACTATACTTACGTTGGATATTCATTCTACTTCACCGTCAAACAAACTAATCCAGAAACGTTGCATTCCAGCTGTGCCAGTACAAAATAATAATTGTCCCAACAAATTTATAGCTAACTCATTTAATTTCTCATCAGTACCTAAAGCCAGAACACCAGAACGTCGGGCATTCATCCTGCTTTTAAAATGCGCTCTAAACCGCTCTAGATAATTAGATAGTCGCAAATTTTGCTCTAGTGGCAGTTGCTTTTCATTCATTTGCTGATATATCATGATCATCTGGCGGATGACAACTGTTAAACGCCGGGCTATGTAGCAAGCAATTACTACCAAAGCTTTAGCTTCAATGATGCTTAAAGGGCGGCGGATATGCGCTCTTCGCATAGGATTAGAGCTACGCATTCGCCACAAATTCACCCGATCCTTAATAATTTCTTTTAATTCCAGTTCTTGGGCAAAAGTCAGGATAGCTTCTGAACCACCAAGTTCTAAAGCTTCAATTGCCAGTAAAATGAGATCAATTTGCAACCTGGTTCTAGGGGGACATCCATCTCCCGCGATCGCAGGATCTGGTAGAGTATCCAGCATCATTGGCAGTGATGGAGGAGTTGGACTATTGAAGGGCTTTATGCTCGCGGAGACATTCATTCTCTAAAATACCTTGTACGCTTCTGATAGACTACATAAAACTAGTACAACTAATTTAAGATTAAGTAGCCAAACAAGAACATTAGACTTGTGGCAGTAGCAGACCTACTTGATATATACATTACTTACTTGTTCTACTTAAAGGTTTCCGTATATTTAAAATTTAGGTTTTTAATCCATTAGTTTACCTCTGTTTTGTAATTACCAGTCCATCTTTAGCTTGGTGTAGATTCTCAGTATCGTCAATGGATTGTGAAACAGGAGCTTCCATGCCAAGTGTATGAGATCACGCGTATGACATTATAGTGTACGATTTTTCAGGTATCCGGTATTGGGGACTGGGGACTGGGTACTAGGGACTGGGGATTAGGGAACAAAGAGAGCAGGAGAGATGAGAGGGATGAGGGAGACAAAAAACTCCGTGCGCTTCCGTTTGGTGCGGTTTGTAATCGACGCAAGGCTTAAGATTTACAACTACTTCACCTCCCTCCTAACTCAGCATTCTTACTTCCTAACTCTGTCCCTCCTAACTCCCAACTAAAGCCCAGTACCCAGTACCCAGTACCCAGTACCCATTCCCCAGTACCCATTCCCAACTTTATGGATTTAAAGTCTCTAATTCGTGACATTCCTGATTTTCCCAAACCTGGAATTTTATTTCGTGATATCACTACTCTACTGCGCGATCCAGAGGGATTACGCTATACTATTGACATTTTTACACAAAAATGCATCGAAGCTGGGCTAAAAGCGGATTACGTTATAGGCATGGAGTCGCGGGGGTTTATTTTTGGCTCACTTCTAGCTTACAAATTAGAATCTGGTTTTATTCCCGTCCGTAAAAAAGGCAAGTTACCAGCAGCAGTTCACTCAATTGAATATCAATTAGAGTATGGTACTGACTGTTTGGAACTTCATCAGGATGCTTTGCAGCCAGGTAGCCGAGTCTTGATTGTAGACGATTTGATTGCTACAGGTGGGACGGCAAGTGCAACAGCAAAATTGGTGCAGCAGATTGGCTGCGAATTATTGGGTTTTGGGTTTATTATCGAGCTACGGGATTTACAAGGGCGTAAACATCTGCCGGATGTGCCAATTGTCTCCCTAATAGAATATTAGTCAATAGTCCAAAGTCCATAGTCCAAGTGTTGACTATTGACTATTGACTATTGACTATTGATTATTGACTATTGACTATTAACTAACTGCTATGACATCTACAAGAATTTCTTTGGAGACAAGTCGAGATTGGCTAATCAGGCTAGTCACCAGTGAAACTTTTATTTATGTGATGAAACGGATATTACAAGCACTTTTTACCTTGTTATTGGCATCACTATTATCGTCTTTCATCATGGATCTCGCCCCTGGAAATTTTCTGAGTAAACTAAAAGAAAATCCCAAAATTACCGAAGAATATCGCAAGGCACTGACCATCCAATTTGGATTGGATAAACCTTGGATAGTGCAGTATTTTTTATGGTTATGGAATGTTGTCACAAAAGGAGATTTTGGCACTAGTTTTGCTTATAATCGTCCTGTAGCAACCTTATTGTGGGAGAGAGTTCCAGCAACTTTACTGATGGCACTGGCTTCGTTAATTGCAACTTGGACAATTGCCATACCTTTAGGTATTCTGGCAGCGATTAAACAAAATGATTCAGTTGGCAAGGTGTTGCTACTAATTAGTTACCTGGGACAAGGATTCCCTAGTTTTATCACTGCCTTAATATTATTATTTTTTGCTCAAATTACAACTCCTCTGTTTCCCGTGGGAGGTATGACCAGCATATATTATGCAGACCTTTCCCCTATTGGAAAAATCTTGGATGTTGGCTGGCACTTAATATTACCCACTATTGCATTGAGCATTACTAGTTTTGCTGGCTTACAGCGAATCACTCGCGGCGAATTGTTGGATGTTTTACGTCAAGATTATATTCAAACAGCTCGCGCTAAAGGACTGCCAGAAAACCGAGTTATTTATGTTCATGCTCTGCGTAATGCTGTCAATCCTTTAATTACTTTATTAGGTTTTGAGTTAGCTGGTTTATTGGGGGGTGCTTTTATTACTGAACAGTTCTTCAACTGGCCAGGATTAGGAAGATTAACTTACCAGGCTCTCATTAATCAAGATGTACCTCTAGCTATGGCTAGCCTCGTCATGGGCGCGGTACTACTGATTATTGGTAACTTGGTAGCAGATTTAATGTTGACAGTTGCCGACCCGCGCATTAGTCTCGACAAATAAAAGACGATAAATAAATTATCTCTGTTAAAGTTGTTTACTGATGATTGATGGCTGATGGCTGTGGACAGCAAATTAGAACAACTACAATGGGATATTTTGTTATTTGCAAGTCCTATAAAGTAAAGAGGCGCGGAGGCGCGGAGTTAGGAATGAAGAATTATGTCTATATCCCCCCATCTCCCCATCTCCTCATCCCCCCATCTCCTCATCCCCTCATCCCCCATCTCCCCATCTCCCCATCCCCATGCTGTCCGAAGTTTATTACCTAGTTCGTTCAAAAGCAGACGGTCGTTATCTGACAGCCCGTCCTAGTGCTGAAGCATCAGGTTATTTATTGCTGTTTCGTGAAAATTTTGATGCTTTGAGCTATCTCAACACTCATGCCGCAGATGTGGCAAACCGTTTTGCTGTGGAATCTATTCCTGGTACACAGTTAGGAAGCTTACTCAAACGTTGGGGTTTTAGCGGTGTGGGTATTGTTAGTGACCCTTTATTACCTAAAGTCGAGTTTTTAGAACATAACTAAGCTAGCAGAAAAGTGGAGTAGTGCGATCGCTCACATTTTGCACCAGTTGCCTAATTGCAATTGTTGTAGGGTGGGCACTGCTTATATTTCACCCAAACCTTTATTTTTATGTTGCAGGCAGTGCCCACCTCTGGGTTAATCGAGAATGCTTTAAGATAGCAGGGCACAGCCTTTGTTATTCTTGGTCATCTTTAAAAATTTCCTCCAGTGTTAGCGGTTTGCCAGCTAACTCAGAAGCTAAATCTCTAAGTTTAAAAAGAGTCTCAAACTGTCCACGTTCAAGTAGTCCTTTTCTGGCAGATGACAAGGTTCTTTTATCTAACCCTGTCATATCCTTAGCTTTTTGAATGGATATGTTCTTGTCTTCTGTCCAGTAAGGGGAAAGGTCAACGTATTTCGGCATCTCACTCACAAATAGTTTTTGTTTTTAATCTAATTAACGCATCTTGAGTTTTTGCCAGTGCATTGATGCGTCAAAGCTAGTACTGCTTTACAGATATTCTTTAATTATAGCTTTAACGTGTTGACCTTTCAATACATTGGAGTTAATTTTAGTGATTAAGAAAATTGAATTGTTCTAACAATATCTCTACACTGGCGTTGTGATCCAAGAAAGAAAATAAATGCCAGTAGCGAAGTCTTCCTTCTTTATCTAAGATGAACTGTGCTGGTAGAGGTGCCCCCAGTGCTTGCCCTACTTGATAAGTACGAAAGAGACGACAACTCGGATCACTCAGCAAGGGCATTTGTAAACCTAAATCCCTCACAACTATTTGACTCTGCTTTTCGTCAGTACTTGTAACCATCAAAACTTCGATACCGCGATTTTTGAATTGTTCGTAGTTCTCATTCAAAGCTTTGATGTGAGGAAAACAAAAAGGGCAATATTGCTTTTCAGTAAATATCCTTGTAAAAGCCAGTAATACTGGTTGTTCGCCTCTATAGTTGGATAACTTTACTAAGGTGCCGTTAGTAATATCTGGTAGTTGAAAATCTGGCGTTCCTACTCCCAACCTGAGTATATTGGTAGCTGGTACTGGGAGAAAATTACGGAAAAAACGCTCATTTAATAAGCCACTAAAATCAGTTGAAGTCAGCATATTTTATCCTTAATTTATATATTGATCATTGTTGAGTGTAAACAGTGATGAAATAATTTTTATTTGTCTGTTCCTAACTTCTATGAAGATGAGACGATCAAACCAAAACCACAGATTCACACTTGAATTAACACTGATCTATATGTATCTGTGTTTATTTGTGTTTATCTGTGGTTCTGATTAATTTTGCTCTCAATAATGGAGCAGGTGAGTAAAAGGGCAGGGGAACATAAGAAGAATAACTCCTAACTCTGCGCCTCCTAACTCCTAACTCCGCACTTTCTAGACAGCAGAGAAGTAGACTTTTGACTTCACTGGGTCGGGAACCATTGTTTGATCACCAGGTTGCCAACCAGCTGGGCAAACTTCATCAGGGTGGGACTGAACATACTGAATTGCTTGTAATGTCCGCAGAGTTTCATCGACGCTGCGACCAAAAGCTAGGTTATTGATAGTGGCGTGCTGTATAATACCATCTTTGTCGATGATGAATAGACCACGTAAGGCAATGCCTGCTGCTGGGTCTAGGACATTGTAAGCGGCGCTAATCTCTTTTTTGATGTCGGAAACTAGAGGATAATTGAGGTCGCCGACGCCACCAGACTTGCGATCAGTTTGAATCCAAGCGAGGTGAGAGAATTCGCTGTCTACGGAAGCCCCAAGGATTTCCGTATTAATTTTCTTGAATTCTTCGTAGCGATCGCTAAACGCTGTGATTTCAGTGGGGCAAACAAAGGTAAAGTCTAGGGGGTAGAAAAATAGGACGACATACTTACCGCGATAGTCGGAAAGTTTAATCGTCTTAAATTCCTGATCGACTACAGCAGTTGCTGTAAAATCGGGAGCTTGTTGACCAACGCGGATGCTTCCTTCTGTTCCGTAAGTGAGGGACATTAACCTAATTCTCCTTTGACTTATATCCTTACTAATAGCGTTGGGTTTGGGTCAGATAAAACTCACCCTTCCACGCTGTCACCTTTTCGGGTACTCTTCGCTGCGGGTTCTCCTTCGGAATGCGAGAAACCCTTCTCTTGGGGAGATGCGATCGCGAACGGGAACGCAGTTCTCTAGGTCAGGCGGGCTAACCCTTCCTACCCTACGGGAACGGCTACCCTACGGGTTCTCCGAAGGAGTACGCCGAACAGGGCTATGTCACAGTTTGATTACGATCTGTTACGACTATATCATAGTCATAACGATTCTGAGTAACAAATGACTGATTTAGATACAAGAGAATGGTTACTCACCAATGGCTTAGGAAGTTTTGCCAGTGGTACCGTTTCTGATGTTCGCACCCGCACTTATCACGGTTGGCTGTTTGCTGCTACAAATCCGCCTTATGGGCGCACTCTGCTGATTTCGCATTTAGAAGCAAGCTTGGAAGTATCAGGTGAAGTTGTAGCCCTGGGGACTAATTTCTGGCATAGCGGTAAGATTGAGCCGACAGGCTACAAACTGCTGCGTTCTTTTGATTTAAACCCCGTGCCTAAATGGGTTTGGAGTGAAGATCACTGGCAATTGAGTAGACAGTTGGTTATGCCTTATGGTTTGGGGACTGGGGACTCGATACTAGGGACTAGGGACTGGGAAAATACTTTTACCCAATCCCCAGTACCTAATACCCAATCCCCAGTACCCAATCCCCAATCCCCAGTACTCAATACCCACTCCCAATTTTGCCATCGCCTTTTGATTCAGTATCGCTATGATGGGACAGATATAGGTATTTTAAGACTGCGACTGTTGATAGGCGATCGCGATTTTCATCAGCAGCAAGCTGCAAGTCCTGGTTTACAGTTTTCGCAATTGCTCGGTGAAAAGCAACTCTGCCTGCAAGCAATCATCTCTAGACGCTTTGGCACACCTTGGCACTTGCGTTGGACACAAGGAGAATATCAACCAGACGCAGTTTGGTACTGGAATTATCAGTTACCAGAAGAGACGCAGCGGGGATTAGGCGATTATGAAGACCTCTACAGCCCTGGTTATTTAACAGTCACTCTCCGGCCAGGAGATGCAGTCACTTTAGCAGCCCAGATGGGTTTTCCTGACCCACGGCAAAGTGCCCTTACCAGTGAAACTTTTGCAGAAGCTGTAGAGGCAGAGCAAGAAAGGCTTTTCCAGATTTTTGGATGGTGTGAAGGGGGGAGCAAGGGAGCAAGGGAGCAAGGGAGCAGGGGAGCAAGTCTATACCCAATGCCCCATACCCGATGTCCAATGACGCCACTCCCCTCAAGTCGGGAAACCCGCCCACGGGGGTGGCTCCCCAATGCCCAATCTTTAATATGGCAGCAACTATTAAAAGCTGGCGATCAATTTATCGTTTATCGAGCCTCAATTACTGGCCCTACGGTCATTGCTGGTTATCACTGGTTCAATGACTGGGGACGTGATACGTTAATTTCCTTACCCGGTTTAACGTTAGTACCGCAGCGCTTTGACTTGGCAAAAGGATTGTTGCAAACTTTTGGGCGTTACTGTTCTCAAGGTTTGATTCCTAATGCCTTTCCTGAGGGTGATGACGAACCATTTTACAATAGTATTGATGTGGCACTGTGGTGGATTGAAACTTTAGGGCTTTATTTGGAAGCTACTAAGGATTGGCAATTTTTGGCAGAGCAATTTCCAGTTGTGCAGCAAATCTACAAAGCATTTGTTGGTGGTACACGTTTCAATATCCAAGTTGATGCGACTGATGGGTTAGTCGGTTGGGATGCTCTGGGTGTAGCGCTCACTTGGATGGATGCAGTGGTTGGAGGACAGCCCATTACACCCCGACGCGGTAAGCCTGTGGAAATCAATGCACTGTGGTATTCTGCTTTATGTTGGATGAGCCAGTGGGCAGAAAAATTGAGTGAACTAAAATTAGGCGACACGGTACGTCTAGCAAAGCAGGGACGGCGTTACGCTCAGCAAGCACAACAGGTTACAGTCTCACTGCAAAAGTTTTGGAATCCACAGTTGAGCTATTTTTATGACACTATTGAACCAGACGATCGCCGTAATTCTCAAATTCGCCCTAATGCTGTTTTAGCACTGTCATTGCACCATTGCGGATTTCCCCAACAGCAGGGGCGTTTGATACTCGATTTGGCAGTTGAGCGTTTGCTGACTCCCTATGGTCTTCGCAGTCTTGAGAGAAATGACCCCGAATATTTGGGGAAATACATCGGCAATTTACAGGAGCGCGATCGCGCTTATCATCAGGGTACTGTTTGGTGTTGGCTGATTGGCCCTTTTATCCGCGCTTGGCAGCGTTTTTACCCAAACCAGCCACTGCCTTTTGATTGGCAACCACTTTTAGATCACCTTCTATCCGATGGCTGTCTTGGCTCTATTTCAGAAATTTTTGACGGCGACCCACCCCATGTGCCTAGAGGCGCCGTTGCCCAAGCTTGGTCTGTAGCTGAAGTCATGCGCCACATCCATCAGTGGGGAGTAGGGAGTGGGGAGTTTTGACACTCCCCCGTTTATAAAACGGGGGATTCTTGGGTCAAAAGGGAGCTATTGCTTAACCCCTCGCCAAGCATCTTGACCCTTCGGGTTCACAGTCCCCTACGGAGGGAAACCCTCCTTCAGGGCTGACTCACCGTATGCCCTACGGCTCTTAGTCCACGTTGCATCACCACTATGGCAGCAGCAACATCTCTATCAGTTTCAAATCCACATTCATTACAGCGATGCACCCGCTCAGATAATTCTTTCTTACCTGTATGGTGGTTGCAGTTGGGGCAGGTTTGACTAGTACCATCAGGATTAACTAAAGCAAAATATACCCCTCGTTTCCAACAAACCCATTGCAAGATAGAAAGAAATTCACCAAAGCCAGCGTCTAAGGTATGTTTTGAAAACATCCCTTTCGCCCAAGCTTTGAAACTCAAATCTTCTGCAAATATCATTCCACCTTGGTCACATAAGTGATGTGCCAATTTGAAATGAAAATCCTTGCGGGTATTGTGAATGTGTTCATGTAATCTAGATACTCTCTGTTGAGCTTTTCGCCAGTTATTTGACCCTAATCTCTTGTGGCTAGCTCTTTGTTGCAGCAATTTCATCTGGCGTTGGAGATCCACAAAAAATTTGGGTCTAGGGATTTGTTCACCACTAGATGTGGCCAAGAAATTTTTTAACCCCAAGTCAACACCAACTGGATAGCCATGAGGCGCAAAACTTGGAACATCGACATCAGATTGCAGTGTGAGCATCACATACCACCCAGAAGCTTTGTTCACCACTTGGGCTTGCTTTGCTACAAAACCATCTGGGATAGGTCGGGATAATTGCATTTTCACCCAACCAATACCAGGAAGCTTAACTCTGTTACCTTGAATTGGATTAACACCCAATTGAGGAAATAGCATTGAACGCATTCTGCCCTGTTTCTTAAACCTGGGGAAACCTCTTCCAGATTCCCACATCCCAATAAATGCTTTCTCTAATCGCCTTAATACCTGCTGCAACATCTGAGAATGCCCTGCATTCAGATCAAGATTAGTTTTTCTAGCTTGTGTTAAAGCTTTACATTGAGATGCAAATGTTGGTCGAGGTGCTTCAGCCTTAATGATGTACTCGCTTTTTATACTGCAAGCATCGATTCTGCATGACCTAGAGTTATACCAATCTTTCCTCTGCGCTAACGCAAAATTCCAAACCCTGCGAGATGTTTCTAACCATGCATCGTAGGTCTGGAACTGTTGCTGATTTAGTTTTAGGCGATAGGTATAAGTTAGGTTTAGCATATACCCATTATATATCTTAAAAAGATTCTGCCCGTTTTTAAAGCCAAATAAATTTGGCACATTCGCTTATATCCCCCGATTAAAAATGCGGGGGCTTTACGCATCACAAGTTGTAAGGGCGGGTATACCGCAAAATTCAGTTATTAGCATTTTAAAGTGGCTCAGGTCGGAGTTGAACCAACGACCCCAGGCTTATGAGTCCCGTGCTCTAACCAACTGAGCTACTGAGCCAGATTTTTCAATCCTTTCTTACAATAGCATACAACTTTGGCTGTGCCTAGTCTTTTTAAGAATTTATTTTGAATAAGCTCAAGCACATCTAAATTGCATAATCACTGGTGTTTGGGTAGCGTCTTGGAGAAGAGAAGGCTTTTGACTGATGACAGTCAAAACAATTACATATGCAGCTTCAATGTGGAACAGCTTATGACTTCCCAATTTCTAATTCCCTATCTATTTACAGTAATTCTTCTTAACTTGGCTGTAGTAAACTTTTTAATGGGTCATTGAATTGACTACTCAATTCAATGACCAATCCTCATTTCCCTCCCAGTCCCTTTTAATTTTATGTTAAGTAACTTGTTTAATTCTTAAGAAACATGTGGGTAATTGATAGGTTAACAAGGGGGTAATTTTGGAGTTAGCCAAAACTGGGTGAGGTTATTTTGCAAGTGATTGTTATATCGATATCGCTAAAATTAAAGAAGCATTTATATTAAAAAATCACAACTTCCACAGTTATGAAAAACTTCGATGAAACTGAGACTATTTATGTCCGCGAGTTAGGAATAGATGACATTGCTCCTGTTTACCATTTAGGAGAAGAGTTATTTACTAGCGATTCATATCCTTATTTATATCGTACATGGGACGAATGGGAGGTAATTGGACTTTATAATACAGATCCAGAATATTGCCTGGTTGCCGAAACAGATACAGGTCTAGCAGGATTCATTTTAGGTACTATTATCACCAAAGCATCTTGGACTTATGGATATATTTTGTGGTTAGCAGTGAGTCCCAAGTTTCAGCGTCAGGGTGTAGCAGATAAGCTAGTTGATAAAGTCGTTGCTCGCATGATTGAAGATGGGGCGCGGTTCATGTTGGTAGATACTGACCCTGCAAATACCCCAGCAATCAAGTTTTTTAATCGCAAAGGTTTTGGTAATGTCCGCCAACATGTATTCTTGTCAATGAATTTAAGCAAGCACGAATATTATGGCAGATTAATTGATTATGAACACCAAAAAGCTGAAAGAGCAGGTTATAGGCGATCGCGTCCTCCAATTCGCGCCCGCAAGCCTGATAACGTAGCTAATGAGCTAATTTTAAATCCCTTGATAAATGAATTTGACACAAGTGAAGAAAATAGTTAGGAATTAATTCCTAACTCCCAACTGCATATGCCAGAACAACAGTGGACTCAAGCAACAACTGAACAACCGCCTGATTGGTTTATCCAAATAGTGAAACAGCATACACCTTTATCAAGTGGACTGTATGCAGCACAATTATTGTGGCAACGGGGAATAAAAGACAGTAAACAATTAACAGCTTTTATTAACTATAAAGCTTATCAGCCCACAAGTCCCTTTGAGTTTGGGCAAGAAATGCAACTAGCGGTGGAACGGTTGCAAAAGGCGCGTAATTTTGCTGAAAAAATAGCTATTTGGGGAGATTTTGATGCTGATGGTATTACATCCACTGCTGTGTTGTGGGATGGCTTGGGGCAATTTTTTAGCCAAAAGACTCAGTTAGTTTATTACATTCCCAATCGTCTCACAGAATCTCACGGACTCAACAATCAAGGAATTGATAATTTAGCAAAACAAGGTTGTCAATTAATAGTTACTTGCGACACAGGTAGCACTAATATTAATGAAATTATTTATGCCAAACAGCTAGGTATAGATATCATAGTTACAGACCACCACACCTTAGCTGAACAACGCCCACCAGTCACAGCAATTATTAATCCTCGCTATCTACCAAACTCACATCAACTGTTTCATCTTTCTGGGGTGGCGGTGGCTTACAAATTGGTAGAAGCCCTTTATCAAACTTTACCTGATGTTCCTCAAGACCCGTTGGAAAATTTATTAGATTTAGTGGCAGTAGGGTTAATTGCCGACTTGGTGCAGCTAAGTGGAGATTGTCGTTATTTAGCGCAATTGGGAATTCAACGATTACAAGAAGATTTTAAACAGCCAGCCACAGCGCGACGACGACCAGGGATAGGGCGTTTATTGGAATTGTGCCAGAAAAGCGGCGATCGCCCCACAGATATTTCCTTTGGCTTGGGGCCGCGAATCAACGCCGTCAGCCGCATCCAAGGTGATGCGGGCTTTTGTGTAGAACTGTTGACTAGTCGGGATGCTAAACGTTGCAATCAATTAGCTGAAGTCACAGAACTAGCAAACACTCGCCGTAAATCTTTACAAAAAGATGTACAAGCCCAAGTAACGCAAAAACTCAGCCAGTTAGACTTATCAACCACCAGCGTCATTGTTTTAGTAGATGCCCAATGGCCTGTCGGTGTATTGGGTTTAGTCGCTGGACAAGTTGCACAAGAAACAGGACGCCCGACGATTTTGTTAAGTACGGAGGGGCTAGAGGAGCAGGGGAGCAGGGGAGCAGGGGAGCAGGGGGGCGGGGGAGCAGGGGAAGATTTTACCCCGACTCCCGACTCCCGACTCTCAACTCCCCTAGCAAGAGGTTCCGCCCGTTCAGTAAATTCTGTAGATTTATACCAATTGGTGAAAGAACAAGCTCATTTGTTGCATCGGTTTGGGGGACATCCTTTTGCAGCGGGTTTGAGTTTGCCTATTGAAAATATTCCTTTATTTACAGAAGCGATTAATCAGCAGTTACGGCAATCTTTGGGCAGTACAACTCTGACACCAACAGTGCAAGCAGACTTGACGGTGACAGTAGCAGATTTAGGCAAAGAGTTATTTTTGGAATTGAAACTGTTAGAACCTTGTGGAATGGGGAATCCGGTTCCGAAACTGTTAATTCAAGATTGCTGGTTTAAAAATACTTGGCATCGCAATCAACAAGATTGGCAAGGGAAAAAGGTGCAGTATATTAAAACCGAGTTTGACATTTGGGATGATTCTGCTAAAAGTCCTTTTCCTGGTGTCTGGTGGGGACATTATAAAGATGAATTACCCATAGGGAAGTGTGATTGCATAGCAGAACTAGACTACAACAGCTTTAAAAAACGCTATGAAATCAGATTAATTGCCGTCCGTCCCAGCATTAACTCAGCACTCACCACCCACCCGTTTGGGGTTCGCCAGTCACTCATGGGGGAAACCCCCTCTGAGTGGCTGGCTCACTACTCACCACTCATCTTAGACTGGCGAAATCAGGAACAGTCAACAGTCAACAGTCAACAGTCAACAGTCAACAGTCAACAGTCATCAGTCATCAGTCAACAGTCAACAGTCAACAGTCAACAGTCAGCGCTCATTCTTGAAAACTGTCCCACTAGCTGGGATGATTTACGTGGCTGGTTAAGACGATCGCTTTACAATCAGCAACAATTAGCGATCGCCTGGTCTAAACCCAACCACCAACCACCTGACCAAATTTGGGTAACTCTTGTAGGAATTGCCAAATATCTCAGTCGTACAAATCAACTAGTCACTCGCGTACAACTTTTAGAAAAACTTGGCATAACCGATCAAGCCTTACTTTTGGGAATCAAAGCTTTAAAATATTGGGGCTTTACTGTCACTAGACAAGACCGTTATTTGCAATTCACTTGGAATCATAGCACCGTCTTTGAAACCAATGGCGAAGCAACTGTTGGACAGTTTTTAGCCGCCGTCAGCGAAGAGCAATTTCAGCAAAACTACTTTGCCGAAGTACCTTTATCTACTATTGTGGCAATGATTAATAGTCAGTAGCCAAACAATAGATTAGGGGGGGCAAAGTCTACTATATCCCAATACGGTTCAGTAAACCCAATACCCAGCCCCTAATCACCAGTTCCCAGTCCCCTTTACGCTACAAATAAGAAATCATTAGTATCAAGATTTGGTATTCCAGCCAGGGTGGCAAATAATCCCCCATTGTCTAAACCAGCAGTTGTACCATTGGGGTTGTATAGCAAATTGCCTGTAGCCAAGTTGTAAACAATCTTGCCACTGCTAGCACCAGCTATGTTTGCTTCATTGGCAATCTCTGTATTGATGGTGGTAAATTCCCCAGCATTGAAAGTAGTACTTAGAGCGTTGAAAGAAGTTTTACTCAAAGCTATTTTGTCTGTTCCTTTGACAAAATCTGTAAGACTATCTACACCGAAGCTACTGTTAGTAAAAACGGCACCACTGCCAAACAAAAAGCGATCGCTTCCCGAACCTCCAGTCAGAATATCATTACCAGCACCACCAATTAAGGTGTCATCACCAGCATTGCCCAAAAGTGTATCATTACCAGCAAGTCCTTTGAGGAGATTGTTACCGATATTGCCAGTAATAGTATTGTCTAAATTATTGCCTGTTCCAGTGATGTTAGCTGTTCCGGTGAGGGTTAAATATTCCACATTGGCAGTGAGTGTGTAATTAACAGCAGACTGGACAGTATCTTCACCAGCATCTGCATTTTCAACGACAACATCGCGGATACTCAGGACTTACGCAACTGGCACAGGCGATCGCTAAAATTGAGTACAGATGTATTGAATAATGGACGCAACTGGCACAGGCGATCGCATTTCTACAAGACATATGTACTAGCAAAGATGAGCTTACTAACAAGGGGCTTGCGAAAATTAGTTAAAGTCGTGTCTCTGTGTGAAGCCTTGTTCAAATTATGAGAAAATAGAGTTAAGGATTCATAAAATAAACCTTGTATTTTATGAGATTTACTAAACTTAACTATTGCCAATACTTGTTGAGCAGTCAGATTAATTATACAGTCACGAATTTGGCAGAGCATTTAGATCAGATCAGTCATGATAAAATTAACCGTTATCTCAAAAATGAAAAGTTAACACCTCGTTTGCTTTGGGATAATGTTAAAGATATCGTCCAAGTGAGTGATACTGCATATCTAGTTTTTGATGACACGGTGCTGGATAAACGATACGCCACAGAAATAGAGACAAGTAAACGACAATATAGTGGCAACCAACATGGTGTAATCCAGGGTATCGGCTTAATAAATTGTATATATGTCAATCATGAAGAAGGAAAATTTTGGGTGGTTGACTATCGTATTTATGACCCAGACTCAGATGGTAAAACTAAAATAGACCATGTAACAGAAATGCTGCAAAACCTTGTATATCATAAGGTTTTACCATTCCAAGCTGTGTTAATGGACAGTTGGTATGCCACAAATAAATTAATGTTATACATTGATGGCTTAGGAAAATATTATTATTGTCCTTTGAAACGTAATCGACTTGTAGATGATACTAATTGTCTTGAAAATTATAAAAGGATTGAATCATTATCTTGGAATGAGGAGGAGTTGATATCAGGTAAAATAATAAAAATAAAAAAGTTTCCTCAAGCTAAAAAAGTGAAACTATTCCGAGTAACTGTCTCGACCGACAGAACGGATTTTATCGCTACAAACGATTTATCTCAAGATTCTACGGATGTTGTACAAAAAGTGTGTAAGGTTCGATGGAAAATTGAAGAGTTTCACCGCGAATTAAAGCAATTGACTGGCATTGAATCATGTCAATGCCGTAAGGGTCGTATTCAAAGAAATCATATCGCCTGCGCTATTTTAGTCTGGCTTCGGCTCAAAAATTTAGCTTATATAACTGGTCAAACAATTTATCAAATTAAGCATGGACTACTATCTAATTATTTAGTTCAGCAACTAAAACGTCCGGCTGTTCCTATGTTTATCGCGTAGTTGTTTAGGCGCACGGCGCGGTTACACCGCACCATTGCTTGTGACAGTTGCGTAAGTCCTGATACTATCGACAATGTAAGTATCGTTGCCTGTATTGCCGATTAAGCGATCGCTGCCTGCACCCCCATCAAGGATATCATTGCCAGCAGTACCAGTGAGGGTATCATTTCCATCAGTGCCTTTGATGACGACTGTGAGGGCAAAAATATCTTGCTCTGTTGCTCCTTGAATATCGCTGGCTGTAACTTTGATATTGAAGATGCCTGAATTATCACTGCTGGGTGTGCCGCTGAAAGTACGAGTTGCAGCATCGAAGACTAGCCAAGTTGGTAATGCGTCACCGTTTTCATTTGTTGCAGAGTAGGTGAGAATATCGCCTGCATCGACATCACTGAAGGTATTAGCGTCAATAGTGAAGCTGAAAGCACTGTCAACTGTGGCTGTTTGGTCGGCGATCGCCTCAACTAAGGTTGGTGCATCATTAACAGACTTAACATTGAGGTTAAAAGTACCCGTGAGGCTGCCACCATTGCGATCGCTGACAGTATAGGTGAAACTGTCAGTACCGTTGTAGTTGGCATTGGGGGTGTAGATGAAAAAGTCTTCGCTGGGGTCGTCTGGAGTGCTGTTGTCATTGAAAGTGAGTGTGCCGTTACTGGGGTTGGTGAAGCTACTAATGGTTAAAGTATCGCCATCTGCATCAGCATATCTACGTAGAATATTGCTGGCAAGGATTGTCACGGCAGTATCTTCGTTGGTGGTAGCCGCAGCCGCAAAGCCAAACACAACGTAGCTCTCTCCTGCATTATTCTGACCGTTGGGGTCGGCACGATATGCGCCGATAATCAGGTCATCAATGCCATCGCCGTTGATATCCCCCGCACTGCTGACCGAAAAGCCTGAGTAGTCAAACGCATCAATGCCGTTAATCACAAAGCCGTTGCTGCCATCCAGGGACAATAGATTGAAGCTAGCGCCAAAGCCACTGCTGCTGCCAAACACCACGTAGCTCGACCCTGCTCTCTCCTGACCGTTGGGGTCGGCACCTAATGCCCCAATAATCAGGTCATCAATGCCATCACCGTTGATGTCCCCCGCACTGCTGACGGAGCCTGAGAAGTCATACGCATCAATGCCGTTAATCACAAAGCCGTTACTACCATCCAGGGACGAGAGGTTGAGACTGGCACTCATGCCACTGCTGCTGCCAAACACCACGTAGCTTGACCCTAGCCTCTCCTGACCGTTGCGGGAGACACCAGGTGCCCCGATAATCAGGTCATCGAAGCCGTCGCCGTTCATGTCTCCTGCACTGCTTACGGAGGTACCTGAGTTGCCAAACACATCAATGCCGTTAATCACAAAGCCGTTGCTGCCATCCAAAGACGAGAGGTTGAGATTAGCTCCAAAGCCACTGCTACTACCAAATACCACGTAGCTTGACCCGGCAGAGGACTGACCGTTGGGGGAGGCATTAAATGCCCCGATAACCACGTCATTAATGCCGTCACCGTTAATGTCCCCCGCACTACTAACGGAAAAGCCTAAGCCGTCATACGCATCAATGCCGTTAACCACAAAGCCATTGCTGCCATCCAAAGACGAGAGGTTGAGACTAGCTCCAAAGCCACTGCTGCTGCCAAACACCACGTAGCTTGACCCTGTAATAAACTGACCGTTAGGGTCAGCGCCAATTGCCCCGATAATCAGGTCATCAATGCCATCACTGTTGATGTCCCCTGCATTGCTGACGGAGAAGCCTGAAGCGTCATTCGCATTAACGCCATTAATCACAAAGCCATTGCTGCCATCCAAAGACGAGAGGTTGAGACTAGCATCAAAGCCGCTGCTACTACCAAACACCACGTAGCTTGACCCTGCATTATTCTGACCGTTGGGGGAGGCAAAAGATGCCCCAATAATCAGGTCGTCGAAGCCGTCGCTGTTGATGTCCCCCGCACTGCTAACGGAGCGGCCTGATAAGTCATTTGCATCAATGCCGTTAATCACAAAGCCATTGCTGCCATCCAAAGACGAGAGGTTGAGACTGGCACTCATGCCACTGCTGCTGCCAAACACCACATAGCTTGACCCCGCTCTCTCCTGACCGTTAGAGTCGGCACCAGATGCCCCAATAATCAGGTCATGGATACCGTCACCGTTAATATCCCCTGCACTGCTGACGGAGCGGCCTGAGTAGTCAAACACATCAACACCGTTAATCACAAAGCCATTGCTGCCATTGAGGTCAGACAGATTCAAAACTGAATTCACCATTTTTGTTAATTCTCCTTGTGTTTTTGCTTATGTTATTAGTCGGTCACAAGAGGCGAAATTTTACATTTGTACACAGTTAAATTGCCATTCATCCCATCCGCATCATGCGCTGAATCTCGTCACTCAATAAGCCGATCGCCATCGGACGACGCACACCAGGCGGTGCCACCACGTCGTATAATTCCATTACCACTCCCTCGATTCGCAACGAATGCACAATATCCACACTTTGTAGGTCAATCACCAGCAACCCACACCGAGGTTCAACGTTTTTGTGTTGCAGTTTCTCGTCTTGAGGCAAACCACTAAAAGTCTTGTTCTGCCTGGGTTGTAATATTCTGGTAAATGTTTGGTTGATCTTTAGTAAGCATTTATAGCAACAGCCAACGTGGTTAGGACATCAACAGATGATAAAACCTAGACACAAAGAGACTTTTCACCCAGTCCCCAGCCCCCAGTCCCTAGTCCCCTGCTATAATAAATATGTCCTCAAATTAATCTATAAGCCTGATAAATCAAGGTTTAAAGCCTAATTTTTGGACATTTTTCATCAGGTTTTGAGTCAGAAAATTCAAAACAAATTTTTGAATCAATCGATTTTGGCTATTTTTTCCAGTTTGTCAAGAACGGGCAGCTTTGTTGCAAGGAACCGCTGCGCCAAATTCAATAACTAAAGGTCAAAATTTCACAAATAAATAATTTTGACTTTTGACTTCTTGAAAGGCGGGCAGGAGGTTCTTGGTTAAATTGTTTACTACCTATTCTTTCTTTCATGTATTTATCATAAACAGAATACTGTGTAACTTTATTTACTAAATCTTCAAGATAACAGCAAATATCATTTTTAATATTTTTATCAATCGCAATTGAGTTTTTTCATAAAAATACTGCATTTTTGAGTAAAAATGCATTACATGATTGAGTAACCAATTTTTTGTTTAATTATTTATTCTTAATTATTTTTATACAAAAATATTTTCTCTGTTCGTAAATAAAGAAAAATCATAAGTTAGGCTTATAGATTTCATGACTATAATTTTCATCTGAGCAAAGTAAAATTAATCTAAACTTAATAAAATATATTTAAGCGGAATTAATCGCTGGAGTTTAGAACAAATCGTCTTAGAGGATGTTTGAGAAGTATCAATAATTTAGATTTAGCCCAATATCTAAGTAGAGTCAGCACCGAACGAAGCTGAAACGACGATATTTTTCGTTTCACCCTACTCCTGACTCCCCTAAAACCAGGATTTGAGTATTCAAAACGACTTTTCAAACATCCTCTGAGAACTGCTGCTACAGTGCAACTTGTAGCCGCAACAGTTTAGCTTGGCTTGACTACAACTGAATTCCCTTCAATTTTGGCGGTGTAAGTTTTGAGCGATTCTGTGGCTGGGCCTTTTTGTACTTTACCATCAGCCCCATATTCTGCTTTATGACAAGGACAAGCGAACTTTTTAGCATCAGCTTTCCATAAAACTGTGCAACCTTTATGAGTACAGGTAGGGTTAACCGCAATCAGATTTTCGCTTTTAGATGTACCCACTACCAAAACAGGCCCAACGGGTGAGTCTTTAGCAAATAATTCACCATTTTGATCTAATTCTGCTGAAGTACCGATCGCTTGCCAATCTCCAGATGCTTTTGATGTTGGTGCAGTTGTCTGGGAAGTACAGGCGGCAATTGCCACCGGTAGGCTACTAGCTATCCAACCCAAACCTACCCAATTGATGA
Source organism: Nostoc sp. UHCC 0702 (assembly GCA_017164015.1). Lineage (GTDB taxonomy): Bacteria > Cyanobacteriota > Cyanobacteriia > Cyanobacteriales > Nostocaceae > Amazonocrinis. The sequence continues at coordinate 8,236,936 of CP071065.1, read as the reverse complement.
AATCACGACGTTTCATGGCTGATGAAATGAATTGTAAATTGTGGATAATCCTGCAAGTTTGGATGAACAGCGATCGCATTTTTCAGGTATTTACCATCGCTCATTAGCACCATGTTATGCAAAAAACGCATCATATCGATACAATTTCAGCATTTCTACTAAAATTTCGTAGCTATTTATACGATTTTAACGAAAATACCGCCCTAACCTTAGAAGTATCGAAATTGTTACATAAACATAAATTAATTCCTCTTGACAAATTTCATAAATGTTAAAAATTACAATCTCCTAACTAATTACAAAGTCACGTTCAGATCAACCATTCGCATCTTACCCCCCATCAAATAACTCAAAAATCACCCAGAAACCCACTTGAGTAGAAAAAATCAGCCCTAACAAAAATAAGTTTGAAGTCACTAAGTAAATTCCAATTCCCGATTCCCTATTCCCTTTTTCAAACATGACAGACACAGCAACTACCACCAAAACTAGCCTCAATAAGTTTGAGAAATTCAAAGCCGAAAAAGATGGACTAGCCGTCAAGGAGGAGATAGAAAAATTTGCCTCTTTAGGCTGGGAAGCAATGGATGAAACAGACCGTGATCATCGACTTAAGTGGGTGGGTGTGTTCTTTCGCCCAGTTACCCCAGGCAAGTTTATGATGCGGATGCGGATGCCTAATGGTATTCTTACCAGCAATCAGATGCGTGTTTTAGCCTCAGTAGTGCAGCGCTACGGAGATGAGGGCAGTGCTGACATTACTACGAGACAAAATATCCAATTACGGGGGATCAGAATTGAAGACTTACCAGATATCTTTAATAGATTTCACGCAGTTGGTTTAACCAGTGTCCAGTCAGGGATGGATAACGTCCGTAATATCACAGGTGATCCTGTAGCTGGGTTGGATGGAGATGAGTTGTATGACACCAGAGAGTTGGTACAGCAAATTCAGGATATGCTCACCAATAAAGGCGAAGGCAACCCAGAATTTACCAACCTCCCCCGAAAATTTAACATTGCAATCACCGGCGGACGAGACAATTCTGTTCACGCAGAGATTAATGATTTAGCTTTCGTCCCAGCCTTTAAGGAAGCAGGGGAGCAGGGGAGCAAGGGTGCAGGGGGGGAAGTAGAAAATTCTTCCTCATCTCCCTCATCCCCCTCATCTCCCTCATCTCCCTCATCCCCCTCATCTCCCTCATCCCCCTCATCCCCCTCATCCCCAAGATTTGGATTTAACATCATCGTCGGTGGCTTTTTCTCAGCTAAACGTTGTGAAGCGGCGATTCCTCTCAATGCTTGGGTGGCTCCTGAAGATGTGGTAAGTGTGTGTAGAGCGGTTTTAGAAGTTTTTCGTGACCACGGTTCACGCGCCAATCGGTTGAAATCTCGCCTGATGTGGCTGATTGATGAATGGGGTTTAGAAAAGTTTCGCCAAGAAGTTGAGAAGCGTTTGGGTAAATCCTTGTCACCCGCAGCCCCAAAGGACGAAATCGACTGGGAAAAACGCGACCATATCGGCGTATATAAACAAAAGCAGCCAGGATTAAACTACGTAGGTTTGCATATTCCTGTTGGTAAATTGTATGCCGAAGATATGTTTGGAATTGCCAGTTTAGCTGAAGTTTACGGCAGTGGTGAAATTCGGTTTACAGTTGAGCAAAACATCATTATCCCCAATGTTCCCGACTCGCGTTTAGCAATATTTTTAACAGAACCGTTACTAGAAAGATTTTCCATTGATCCTGGTTTATTGACGCGATCGCTAGTTTCCTGCACAGGCGCACAATTTTGCAACTTTGCCCTCATCGAAACCAAAAACCGCGCCCTGGCAATGATTAAAGCCTTAGAAGCCGAGTTAACATTCATTCGTCCAGTGCGAATTCACTGGACTGGTTGCCCTAACTCTTGCGGACAGCCCCAAGTTGCCGATATCGGCTTAATGGGGACTAAAACTCGTAAAGATGGCAAAACCGTGGAAGGAGTTGACATCTACATGGGTGGCAAAGTCGGCAAAGACGCTCATTTAGGAACTTGTGTCACCAAAGGCATACCCTGCGAAGACTTGCAACCAGTATTACAAGACTTACTCATCAAACACTTCGGGGCAAAACTCAAGCAAGAAGACCTAGTAATTAGTAGTTAACACCTGATGACTGATGACTGACAACTAACAACTGACAACTGACCACTGACAACTAACAACTGACCACTGACAACTAACAACTGACCACTGACCACTGACAACTAACAACTGACAACTGACCACTGACAACTAACAACTGACAACTGACCACTGACAACTGACCACTGACAACTAACAACTGACAACTAACAACTGACAAATGACAAACCTTTCAAGAAGAAAATTTATTTTCACCACAAGTGCTGCTGCTGCCGCTTCTATTGTGGCTCACGGTTGTTCTTCTGGCAGTAATACAGCCTCAACAAATAATCAAGCACCTTCTGCGGCTCCAGCTGCCAATACTTCTACAGTAGCTAACGCACCGAAGGTAGAGACAACTAAAGCTAAATTAGGATTCATCGCTCTCACTGATTCTGCTCCCCTAATTATTGCTAAAGAAAAGGGCTTATTTGCCAAATACGGCATGACCGATGTTGAAGTCATTAAGCAAAAATCTTGGCCTGTCACCCGTGACAACTTGAAAATTGGCTCATCTGGTGGTGGTATTGATGGCGCACACATCCTCAGCCCCATGCCTTACCTGATGACCATTAACGATAAAGTGCCAATGTATCTTTTGGCAAGGTTAAATACCAATGGTCAGGCGATTTCTGTTGCCAATAAATTTAAAGACCTCAAGGTAAATTTAGAAAGTAAGGGACTGAAAGAAGCTGCTATTCAAGGCAAAGCTAATAAACAAGCTTTGAAATTTGGTATTACTTTCCCTGGTGGTACTCATGATTTATGGATGCGGTATTGGTTAGCTGCTGGTGGGATCAATCCAGACCAAGATGTAGTTTTGCAACCCGTACCACCACCGCAAATGGTAGCAAACACAAAAGTCGGTACTATCGATTCTTTCTGTGTGGGAGAACCTTGGAACGCTCAATTAGTAAACCAAAAATTAGGTTATTCAGCTTTAGTTACAGGCGAGTTGTGGAAAGATCATCCAGAAAAAGCCTTTGCGATGCGGAAAGATTGGGTTGATAAAAATCCTAATGCTACACAAGCTTTGTTGATGGCAATTTTGGAAGCTCAACAGTGGTGTGAGCAGCCAGAAAATAAAGAGGAGATGTGCAAAATCTGCTCTGATCGTAAATACTTTAACGTTGCTGTCGCAGATATTTTAGAGAGATCTAAAGGTAATATTGACTTCGGTGATGGTCGTACTCAGCAAAACTTTCCATATCGCATGAAGTTCTGGGCAGATAATGCTTCCTATCCTTACAAAAGCCATGATATTTGGTTTTTAACAGAAGAAATTCGTTGGGGCTATCTGCCAAAAGATACCAAAGTTAAGGAAATAGTCAACCAAGTGAATAAAGAGGATTTATGGAAACAAGCAGCCAAAGCTATTGGTGTGCCTGATGCCGAAATTCCTCAGAGTAGTTCTCGTGGAATTGAGACTTTCTTTGATGGTGTGAAATTTGACCCGGAAAAACCAGAAGCATATTTACAGGGTTTAAAAATTAAGAAAGTTTAATCAAACGCAACGGGAGAAAAAATCAAATGGCAGCTACCCTTGGAAGTCGTACTGTTAGAAAAAATCATCGCCAGCGTTTCAATAAACTAGTTTTACAAAAAATTGTGCCGCCACTGGTAGCATTAGCTATTTTTTTAGTGATTTGGCAACTATTATGTTTAAATCCGAACTTTAAGTTACCTGGGCCGATAGAAACATTTTCAGAAACTTGGAACCCTTTTATCATTCATCCATTTTTTGATAATGGAGAAAGTGATAAAGGCTTAGGTTGGCAGATACTTAGTAGTTTAGGAAGAGTTGGTTTAGGCTTTTCGTTAGCCGCCATTGTCGGTGTTGTCTTGGGAATTTTGATTGGGGGTAATAAATTAATTTATAATGCCGTAGATCCTATATTTCAAGTATTGCGAACTGTACCACCTTTAGCATGGTTGCCAATTTCGTTAGCAGCATTCCAACAGGCTAATCCTTCAGCAATTTTCGTCATTTTTATTACATCTATTTGGCCGATTTTAATTAACACCACTGTTGGTGTACAACAAATTCCTCAAGATTATATAAATGTAGCCAGAGTTTTGCGTTTAAAAGGAGTAAAGTATTTTTTGAAAGTGGTCTTTCCCGCCACTGTTCCTTATATATTCACAGGCTTACGTATAGGCATTGGTTTATCTTGGTTAGCAATTGTGGCGGCAGAAATGTTAGTCGGGGGTGTAGGGATTGGTTCGTTTATTTGGGATGCCTACAATACCACCACAGAAACTAATTTGAGCGAAATTATCCTGGCACTAATTTATGTTGGTTTGGTCGGCTTGATGCTTGATAGAATAGTTGGCTTTATAGCTAGCAAAGTTGTAACAGAATAGGGCATTGGGAACTTGTACTGAGCGACTTGTGCCGAGCGCAGTCGAGGTAAGCCGAAGTATTGGGCATTGGAAATGGAATATTGACCTATTAAGAATTACGAATTAAAAAATGGCTACTTTTGTAGAAGTTGACCACGTTGATAAAGTATTTGCTCTTCCAAATGGTGGCAAGTATATTGCTTTAAAAAATATTGAATTAAAAATCCGACAAGGAGAATTTGTTTCTTTAATTGGACACTCTGGTTGTGGTAAATCTACATTGCTCAATATCATTGCAGGTTTAGATAAAGCAAGTGTTGGTGGTGTAACTTTGGAAGGGCGGGAAGTTAAAGACCCTAGTCCAGATCGGATGGTAGTGTTTCAAAACTATTCTTTGTTGCCTTGGTTAACAGTATGGGAAAATATCGCCCTGGCTGTAGATGAAGTATATAAAAATAAGCCCAAAAGTCAACGCCAAAACATTATCGCAGAACATATTGATATGGTAGGGCTGCGATCGGCAGCTAAGAAACGTCCTAGCGAGTTATCTGGCGGGATGAAACAACGGGTAGCGATCGCTCGCGCCCTAGCAACCCGTCCTAAATTATTATTGTTAGACGAACCCTTTGGGGCATTGGATGCCTTGACAAGGGGAAGTCTGCAAGAACAATTGATGAAAATTTGTAACGAACACAACGTTACTTGTGTGATGGTCACACATGATGTGGATGAAGCGCTATTGTTGAGCGATCGCGTCGTCATGCTCACCAACGGGCCAGAAGCTCATATCGGGCAAATTCTGGAAGTACCTATCCCTCGTCCGCGTCAACGCTTGGAAGTAATCAAACATCCCAATTACTACAATCTAAGGAATGAAATCATTTACTTCCTCAACCAACAAAAGCTAGCCAAGAAACGCCAAGCACAGCAAACTCCAGCAGCAGTAACTACATCCTACAAAGGCTTAGAAAAAGCCAATCTAGAAATTGGCTTTATGCCTCTGACTGATGCTGCACCCTTAATCATTGCTCAAGAAAAAGGCTTTTTAGCCAAATATGGCTTAGAAAATATCACCCTCACCCGTGCCTCTAACTGGGAAGAAATAGCTCAAGGAGTTGTTAGTGGTAAATTAGACGCAGCCCAAATGCTTGCAGGAATGCCCGTGGCCTTAACTTTGGGTGCCAATGGTAAAACCCCAATTCCTGTAGTCAATGCCCTCAATCTCTCGCGCAATGCTAACGCCATTACCTTAAGCAAAAGATTATATAGTCAAGGTGTCAGAAACCTGACTGACTTAAAAGCGGCAATTAACGCCGCACCTGACCAAATTTTGACTTTGGGTGTAGTGCATCCAACGTCTATGGTCAACCTCATGCTGCGTTATTGGCTGGCGGCTGGTGGTATTGATCCTGATCGAGATGTCAGCCTGAGAGTGATCCCACCGATGGAAATGGTTTCTCAACTCCAAGCCGGAAATATCGACGGTTACTGTGCTGGAGAACCTTGGAACTACCTTGCAGTTCATCAAGATTTAGGCTTTGTTGCCGCCACAGCTTTAGAAATTTGGTCAGGACAGCCGAAAAAAGTATTGGGAGTGCGGGAAGATTGGGCGCAGCAGCATCCAGAAACATATCTAGCACTCGTTAAAGCACTATTAGAAGCTTGTAAATACTGTGACGACCTCCGCAACCGCGAAGAAATTTTAGAAATACTCTGCCGTTCTGAATATCTAGATATAGATCCTCAATACGTCCGTCCGGGCTTTATCGACCCCTACGATCGCGGCGATGGTACAGAACCGCAAGACTTGACAGCATATAACCAGTTTTATCTCAATCAAACCAACTATCCCAACCGCACCGAAATTTTATGGATGGTCACGCAAATGGCGCGTTGGGGCTTAACGCCTTTTCCGAAAAACTGGGTAGAGGTAATTGAAAGAGTCTGTCGTACAGATATCTTTGGCGCTGCTGCACGCGACCTCGGCTTACTCGACATCGGCGAGGACGACCCGATTCACTTGTTTGACGGTAAAATATTTGACCCTTACGAGCCAATAGAGTATCTCAAAAGCTTGGAAATTAAACGGCAATTACGTATTGAAGAAGTATTTATTTAGTCAGTGGTCAGTAGTCAATAGTCAATAGCCATCAGTCAACAGCCATCAGTCAGCTGATAAAAAATAACTAAAACCATGCAAATAGTCAACACAACTACCCAAGTTAATAAACTGCAAGCTCAGAAAGCAGAAGATTTTTTAGTGATTTCAGGCGTTAGTAAAATTTATCCAACTCCCGAAGGCCCTTACATCGTACTTGATGGAGTTGACCTGAAAGTACAGGAGGGTGAATTTGTTTGCATTATCGGTCACTCTGGCTGTGGCAAATCAACATTGCTAAACATGGTTTCTGGTTTTAACACTCCGACTGAGGGCGTAGTGATGTTGCAAGATAAACCCATCATCGAACCTGGCCCTGACCGGATGGTGGTATTCCAAAACTATTGTTTGCTGCCTTGGTTGAGTGTTTTTGATAACGTTTACCTGGCTGTTGATTCCGTGTTTGAGAAAAAAACCCAGGCAGAAAAACGGGCGATCGTCAGAGAACATTTAGCAATGGTGGGACTTACAGAAGCCGCTGACAAAAAGCCTAGTCAGATTTCTGGGGGGATGAAACAGCGAGTAGCGATCGCCCGCGCCCTCTCCATCCGTCCCCAAGTTTTGATACTTGATGAACCTTTCGGGGCCTTGGATGCCATCACAAAAGAAGAATTACAAGAAGAACTGCTGCAAATCTGGAGTGAACATCAAGTCACTGTACTAATGATTACCCATGATATTGATGAAGCGCTTTTCCTAGCAGACAGAGTTGTGATGATGACAAACGGCCCAGCCGCTAACATCGGCGAAATTCTCAATATTCCCTTTGCCCGCCCCCGCAATCGTCGCCGCATCATGGAAGACCCAGAATACTACAACCTACGCAACTACGCCCTAGACTTTCTCTATCGTCGATTTGCTCATGATGACGAGTAACTGCTTTGCAAAGTCAGTTGTCAGTTGTCAGTTGTCAGTTGTCAGTTGTTATTAGGACTTACGCGCATTGTCATATATTTTTGACAAAAATCGTCCAAAGTCAAGAGTCAAAAGTCCAAAAACCTTGACTTTTTACCCTTGACTATTGACTATTGACTGCCATCGCAGAAAATATGTGTGCCAGTTGCGTAAGTCCTGGTTATTAGTTATCCCCCCATCTCCCCACTCCCATCTCTTAGGACATCAGAATGCTCAAAGGATTATTTTCATTAAACGGACGTTACCGCATCTTACATCAGACTTGGTTTGCCTTCTTCCTTACCTTTGTTTGTTGGTTTAACTTTGCTCCCTTCGCTACAACTATTGGCAAAGAGTTACAATTAGCGCCAGAACAAGTTAAAACTTTGGGCATCTGTAACCTTGCTCTGACAATTCCAGCACGGCTAATTATTGGTATGCTGCTGGATCGTTTTGGCCCTCGAATTACCTACTCAATACTATTGATCTTTGCAGCTGTTCCCTGTTTAGCTACGGCATTATCCCAAGACTTTAACCAATTAGTTATTAGTCGTTTGTTAATGGGAATTGTCGGATCTGGGTTTGTTGTCGGTATCCGCATGGTAGCAGAATGGTTCCCTCCGAAGGAAATGGGAAGCGCCCAAGGTATTTATGGTGGCTGGGGTAACTTTGGTGCTTTTGGGGCAGAATTTGCCTTACCATTAATTGCCGTTGCTGCTAGCTTTATGACTGGTGGTGGTTCCAACTGGCGATTTGCGATCGCCCTTACAGGTATCATTGCTGCCATCTACGGCGTAATTTATTACAACAGCGTTCAAGATACCCCTGCTGGCAAACTCTATAAGAAACCTAAAAAGAATGGTGCTTTAGAAGTAACCAGCATCAAAAGCTTCTGGGCAATGATTATCTCGAATTTTGGTTTAATATTTGCTTTGGGTTTATTAGCTTGGCGTTTAGAACAAAAAAACATTCACTTTTTGACTTTGAGTCAAATGTATTTAGTTTGGTTTCTCTTAACAGGATTATTCGCTTACCAAACTTACAAAGCTTATCAAGTCAATAAAGAATTACTAATTGGCAAAAAAACTTACCCTCTCGCACAGCGTTATCAATTTAGCCAAGTAGCTGTACTCGAATTTACTTACGTCACTAACTTTGGTTCTGAATTAGCAGTTGTTTCCATGCTACCTGCGTTTTTTGAAAAAACCTTTGGATTAGAGCATGTAGTAGCTGGAATGATTGCCGCCACTTATCCCTTTTTAAACTTAATTTCTCGTCCCAGCGGCGGCTTAATTTCTGATAAATTTGGCTCACGTAAATGGACAATGACAATTATTTCTGCTGGCATCGGTGTTAGCTATTTGATGGCACATTTTATTAACAGTAATTGGCCGATTCCGCTAGCGATCGCAGTCACAATGTTTGCTGCCTACTTTGCCCAAGCTGGTTGCGGTGCAACCTACGGCATCGTCCCTTTAATTAAAAAAGAAGCTACAGGACAAATTGCAGGTAACGTCGGAGCTTACGGCAATTTTGGTGGCGTAGTTTATCTCACAATTTATAGCTTAACCGACCCATCAACATTATTTACCACAATGGGAATAGCTGCTATAATATGCGCCTTTATGTGTGCCTTCTTCCTCAAAGAACCCAAAGGTTCATTTGCAGGTGCCTTTGAAACAGAATCACCAGAAACTTCAACTAAACCTCAATTGAAATCTGAAGCATAAAATTAACCTTTCTATCTTTGTATCTTGGTGGTTCAAAAGTCAATTCTTTAACCACAAAGGCACAAAGACACCAAGAAAAACACCTAATACAAAAATCTCTTTTTCTTTCTCTTCTTTGCGCCTTTGCGCGGCAGTCGCTTCAAGTCGGCAAAGCCGCCCAACGCGCTGCCTTGCCTTTGCGTGAGATAAAAAAATATCAATGCCATGAGTGAATTTACCAAAACCCTCTGCCCATACTGTGGTGTTGGCTGTGGTCTAGAAGTATCACCCCCAGCGCAACCTAACAAAGCAACTAATCGAGATAGTCAAGGAAATCCGATTTGGCGAGTGCGGGGTGACAAAGCCCACCCATCCAGTCAAGGTATGGTTTGCGTCAAAGGCGCAACGATCGCAGAATCTTTAGATAAAAATAGACTACATTACCCCATGATGCGCGACTCTCTAGATCAAGAGTTTCGGCGCATCAGTTGGGATGAAGCTTTTGATATCATCACTAAGCGCATACAAACAGTACGCTTTACCCAAGGGCCGGAAGCTCTTTGTATGTATGGTTCCGGTCAATTTCAAACCGAGGACTACTACATCGCCCAGAAACTCTTTAAAGGATGTCTCGGTAGTAACAATTTTGATGCCAACTCACGCTTATGTATGTCTAGTGCTGTGGCTGGCTACATTCAAAGTTTTGGCTCAGATGGCCCTCCCTGCTGTTATGAAGATTTAGAGTTGACTGATTGTGCATTTCTAATTGGCACTAATACAGCCGAATGTCACCCGATAGTTTTTAATCGATTGGAGAAATATCACAAAAAGAACCGCAAAGTCAAAATGATTGTGGTTGATCCCCGTTGCACACCCACCGCAGAAGCAGCTGATTTGCATTTAGCGATTCGTCCCGGTACAGATATCGACTTGTTAAATGGAATCGCCCATTTGTTGATGCGTTGGAACTACATTGATACTGGATTCATCGACGACTGCACGAGCAATTTTTCCGCATATGCTGAGGTGATTCGCCACTATCCTCCAGAAGTTGTAGCTCGTCAATGTGGAATCAGTATTCAAGATTTAGAAACTGCGGCGCGTTACTGGGGGGAATCGCAGCGAGTGTTATCACTGTGGTCAATGGGTGTAAATCAATCCAGTGAAGGTACGGCTAAAGTCAGAACTATTATTAACCTGCATTTGATGACTGGACAAATTGGTAAACCAGGGGCTGGGCCTTTTTCCCTCACAGGTCAACCGAATGCGATGGGAGGGCGGGAAGCTGGAGGTTTGGCGCATTTATTACCTGGCTATCGCTTGGTGAAAAATGACCAGCATCGCGCAGAAGTTGAGGATTTTTGGGGACTGAAGCGGGGGCAAATTTCTCCCAACCCTGGTTTAACAGCTTGGGATATGATTACGGGTTTAGAAAATGACACAGTGGGCTTATTGTGGATTGCTGCTACTAACCCAGCTGTGAGTATGCCAGATTTGGAGCGGACAAAAAAAGCGTTGTTGCGATCGCCCTTCACTATTTACCAAGACGCTTATTACCCCACAGAAACCGCTGCTTACGCTCACCTTCTGTTACCAGCTGCTCAGTGGGGTGAGAAAACTGGTGTGATGACAAATTCCGAACGCAGGGTAACTTTGTGTTCAGCATTCCGTCAACCACCAAGAGAAGCAAAAGCAGATTGGGAAATTTTTGCCGCAGTTGGTCGGAAGTTGGGCTTTGTCAAAGAATTTGCCTTTGCTAACTCTGGGGAAGTTTATGCCGAGTTTGTGCAGCTAACTCGCAATCGTCCCTGTGAGATGTCAGGTATCAGTCACGAGCAATTACAGACACAAGGCCCCACTCAATGGCCTCACCCACAAGAGAGCAGGGGAGCAGGGGGAGCAGGGGGAGAAACCTCTGGAAAGCGTTTGTATACAGATTTACGTTTCCACACCCCTGATGGACGCGCCCGATTTGGCGCATATTACTCACGCGGACTTGCAGAACCACCAGATCCTGATTATCCCTTGGTATTAACTAATGGAAGACTCTATGGACACTGGCACACTCAAACACGTACTGGTAGAATTGAGAAAATTCGCTCCATGCATCCGCAACCATTTATCGAAATTCATCCCCGTGATGCTGCTGTGTTAGAAATTACTGATAATCAGTTAGTCGAAGTGCGATCGCGTCGGGGTAAAGCTTTTTTTCCGGCAAAAGTCACAAAAGCGATCGCCCCAGGTACAGTATTTGTTCCTATGCACTGGGGGGCGCTGTGGGCAAACGATGCTGAAGCTAACGCCCTTACCCATCCAGAATCTTGCCCCGATTCACTACAACCAGAGTTAAAAGCCTGTGCTGTGCAAGTGTTACCGATTTCTCAGCAAATTCCAGTCAAAAATTATCAACTCCAGTCCTCACAATGGTAAGCTGCTAGGTATACTCCTAAATAGGGAATCAGGAAACAAAAATTAGTATTTAGTCAATTCATCAATGGTTATCATCAATTTTAACTATTGATTTTGCAGGTCTTACTATCGACTATTACTAACTACCTCTGGTAAATTACTAACATCACAAAAGCGGAATCTTTACGAGGCGTGAAGCGTAAAGCCCCCGGTTTCTAACCAGGAGATATAAGCGAATAAACTAATTTATTCGGTTGTGGTAGAGTTAAATTGATGGGCAGGGCGTTGTCCATTGGGCTAGGTGATGTCAGACGGGTTAAGCCTGCAATCGCTGTTTGAACCCAGAATCCCCCGTCATTAATGCGGGGGAGTGCGTCAATAGAAATTACTTTTATTCTTCTTTGCTTTTTATCTGGAATAGAAGAAAATACTACACAAATTAATTACATACTGTCAACAGGTTTTTTGTTAATCCTCTAGATTTATCTATGAGGTTTTTCTTTTTTCTATCTAATTGAAAATCGGGTGCAGCAAATGAAGAGATTATTTAAAAAAATAACATCAGCTACCAGTGATGAGAGCTTTATGCACTTTATCGAACATATAGAGGTGCTAGTTTCCAAAGCTCTTTCTATTTTAATGGTGCTAGTCATTTTGGTAGCGATCGCAGATTTAGCAGCCTTCCTTATTAAAGAGTTATTTGACTCACCATACGGTAAATTCAATACAACTTTATATAAAATATTCGGTTTATTTTTGAATATTTTAATTGCTCTAGAAATCCTAGAAAATATTACAGCTTATTTACGAAGACATGTTTTTCAAGTCGAATTAGTGATTGTTACCTCTTTAATTGCAGTTGCTCGTAAAATTATTATTCTTGACTTAGAAAAAGTTTCAGGTATTGATATTATAGGTTTAGGAGTTGCCATTCTCGCTTTGTCAATCAGTTATTTAATCATACGTTCAGGTAATTCTAACTAGTCAATACCCACAGTAAATGTAAATATTTACATATTTTATTTTGGACTCGTGAATTGCTAATTATGGCAGTTTTTTTTGAATTTGAAGCAGATTTTGTTGATTCCTTGCGTTGCATACCTATGCAAGTACGCTACAAATTAGATACCTCTGGTATCAAGCTGAAATTGTCTGATTGGAACCAGATGACTCCATCTGAACGCGAAGCTTTAGTTGAGTTACCTTGTAATACAGAAACGGAAATTCAATCTTACCAAGAGTATCTTCAGCAATTAATTTTAGAACGCACAGGTACACCACCTACAAAATTGCCCATTGAACCTGATCCTGCATGGTTGAATGCTAATACTGTACCAGATAGCCTTCAAGAAAAAGCTCAAGAAATAGGTGTCAACCTGACGCTGCAACAATGGGAAAGTTTAACTCCTTTACAGCGATTTGCCTTGATTAAACTCAGTCGTTCAGGACATGAAAATAAAAACTTTCCTCTAGCTATGGCAGAATTTCATCTAGTCAATAGTCCATAGTCAAAAGTCAACAGTTTAAACCAGGATTTAGGCAACTGCGACACATATTTTCTGCGATAGCAGTCAAGAGTCAAGAGTCCAAAAAACCTTGATTTTTGACCCTTGACTGTCCACACAAAAAAATATGACACTTGCCTAAGTCCCATAAAGTAATAAGTATTGTCTATTAACTATTGACGATTGACCATTGACTATTGACCATTGACTAAAAAGTGAGGTTATCAAAATATGACAAAGAAAATTTTGATGCTTATTGGCGACTATGTGGAAGATTATGAAGTGATGGTTCCCTTCCAGGCTTTGCAAATGGTAGGACACACTGTCCATGCAGTTTGCCCAGATAAGAAAGCTGGTGATCAGGTGCGAACAGCAGTTCATGACTTTGAAGGAGATCAGACTTATAGTGAAAAACCCGGCCACAACTTTACTTTAAACGCCACATTTGCAGAAATAGAAGCCGAAACCTACGATGCTTTGGTTGTCCCCGGAGGACGAGCGTCAGAATACATTCGTTTAAATCAGCAGGTGCTAGAAATCACTCGTCACTTTGCCCAAGCAAATAAACCCATCGCTGCTATCTGCCACGGTTTACAGCTGTTAGCAGCAGCCGATGTCCTACAAGGCAAGAGCTGTACTGCCTACCCTGCCTGTAGTCCAGATGTACGTGCTGCTGGCGGTATCTACGTGCAAATCCCAGTTGATGAGGCAATAGTTGATGGCAACTTAGTCACAGCACCAGCTTGGCCTGCTCATCCCCGTTGGTTGGCTAAATTCCTCAAAGTACTGGGAACGAAAGTGGAACACCCAGAAATAGCCAGTTTGAAGTCATGAGTTAGGAGGCGCGGAGTTAGGAGTCAGTTGTCAGTTGTCAGTAGTTATTTTCTTTGTTTCCCGCTACTCCCTACTCCCTAGTCTCTACTTCGTTACTTTTTTTTACTTCATTCTTCATCTAAAATATTTTATATTTTTTGAATTCAACTAAATGTGGCAAACACTACTAATATTTGAAAATTGCTCTGCATTTAATTTGCAGTAGTATATTACAAGTACATGTCCAATACACTTTAAACGCCATAGTCAGATAGCGTAGGATAGAGTTGATTGCTCAAAGCATTGCAAAAACTAGGTTTAAACTCAGCACTAACCACCCAGCACTCAGCACTTTGCTATAAGTTCATATTTCTGATAAATAGGGCACAAAAATACTCCCCACCGCCAGAATCCCCTGCTCAATTAGGTTAGTGAATCTTAAATTTTGAATGAGTGAATTTTAAATTTATTAGGAGTCAGGAAAGCTATAGTGTATTTAGCAATGCTGCTGTTGGTGTGGCTAAGGTCAAGTCCCAATGCCAAAAATCTTTTATGAATTAGTTTGGAAAGATACTCTAACTCGATGACAGGCAAAAACGCAAGACATAACGCATTCCTGCGGCCAGTGTCTGGTAATGGAGCAGCTTTTGGGTCAGAATCTCGCTACTCGCTGCTTACCAGTAAAGAAGTAGTAATTGGACGCGACCCCAGCTGCCAAGTTGTCTTAGATGCCATGACGTATCGGATGGTATCTCGTCGTCATGCTGTGGTTCGTCCTCTGTCTTCATCTCCAGATAACAAGTTTAGTTGGCTAGTTTGTGATTTGAATAGTGCCAATGGTACTTACTTAAATGGACAACGCTTGTATGGGTGTCAGGAATTGCACGCAGGCGATCGCATTGCTTTAGGTGCTGATGGGCCGCAATTCGTGTTTGAGTATGAATTAAGTTCTCCACCGACGGTGTTGACAAGCCAAACCCAAATCGCGCCGTTACCATCTGCGGCGATGATTCCCCATAACCACACGCAATTAAAACAGCCGGATTCGGTAAGCTTTACGCAACTGTTTCCGATTATTTCCACTGGCAAAGATTTGACTCGTAAAGCTTACCTCATACCAGGAATACTGACTGTAGTATTTGTGGTGCTGATGTTTGCTACTGTAGGCCAGCCCCAAGCCAATCAAGTAATAGTCGCAATTTACATAGCGTTTGCTGCCTACTATTTTGTTTACCAACTTTGTGGCAAACAAAAGCCTTGGTGGGTACTAATGGGTGTAGCATTGAGTACAATACTGATTTTGCTCAGTCCCCTGTTAGATTTATTTATTCTCGTGTTCCGCGAAATCTTGCCTGGTAAGTTGCCTTCACCTCAAGATTTTCCCACCCTCACAGAGCTACTGGTACGGATGTTTTTTGGTGCAGGGTTGATGGAAGAATTGCTTAAGGCATTGCCTGTCATCGGAACACATTTCATCGCCAGGGGATTACCCTCACCTTGGCGGGAACGCATTGGTGTTTGGGAACCTTTAGATGGCATTCTCCTGGGAACGGCTTCCGCTGTGGGGTTTACATTGCTGGAAACTCTGGGGCAGTATGTGCCAGATATAACTCAAAATGTCACGCAACAGGTGGGTGTGGGTGCTGCTGGTCAACTGGTAGGTTTACAATTGCTAATTCCACGTATTCTCGGCTCTGTAGCCGGACATATGGCTTACAGTGGCTACCTCGGCTACTTTATTGGTTTAGCTGTACTCAAGCCGCGTCGCAGTTGGCAAATTCTCACAGTTGGTTATCTGAGCGCTGCTGCACTTCATGCTTTATGGAACGCCACAGGCTCTATCAATGCTTTACTCTTGGTGATTGTTGGTGTATTGTCTTACGCCTTTTTGATGGCGGCGATTCTCAAAGCACGGGCATTGTCACCGACGCGATCGCAAAATTTTGCCACCCGCTTTCTTGGCCCCAAATGAGAAAATAGTCAGTTGTCAGTTGTGAGGCAGTGCGTTGGGCGGGTTCCCCGACTTGAAGCAACTGCCGAACCCGTAAGGGTCATTGCTAATTTTGCAATTCTAGTCTGCGTTCGGACTTTTGCGTGAGGCTTCAACATCAGCTTAGCCGAACGCTGACGCTCACGGCAAAAGCCTGCCCGCTCCCTGACTTTGCTGCCTATTTCCAGCGACCTGAAACTTAACCACAACGTCTGTTGTTGATGTTCAATGCTGTGGATTTGATGAATAAAAATTATTTTTATGTCTTAGGATAGATGCCCTAGGTATACACTTAACTTATTGTTGTGTTACTTTGGACAACCCTTGTATCCAAACTGAGATAGTTCAAGAGTGCTAAAGTGATAGCACAGGTGTCATCTGTGAAGCATGTTATAGCCAATCTAGCTTTATGAAAGCTAAGCAATATTCCAGGGACACAAAAGAGAAGTTAAGCTTTTGACTCCAAGCCATCTAGTTGTTTGAGGGCGTAATAAGCGATCGCTATGCTGACTTTTGCTTGCTCTATTTCTGATAAATTTGTCCATTCACGATTTTCGTAGGTTTTGATGATAGATTTGGGATTTTCTGATTCGCCGCTACGCATAGCATAAGCAAAGGGGCGAGCCAGGACAAAAAGGTCATCAGTTTCCCATCCAGGTAGCACAGCCTGAACGCACTCCACTAGTTGATCGCCTAATGATTGTTGAGGAGCAAAAATTTCAGCAGCTTTGGTGGCGATGGCATTCAGCCAGCCTTCGGGTACAGCAGCAGCAAAAGCTGTATGTAAAGTTTTTTGAAGACTATTTAAAGCCGCAGTCGTCATATTACAATTGTAGTATGAGCAAGTTGAAACTTCAGACCAAAGTGTATCTAATTGGTTATAAAAACTTTGCGAGTGTGTAGTCAGTTCTTCATCCAGTAGATTATGGGTGATAAACTGGTGTTCTAGTTCGTCAAAATACGCTTGTGACTGTTCATCAGTTGGATTCCAAGGATAAGTGGCATCTTCTGGTTCTAGTAACACCTCTAATAACTCCAATTCCACCTGAGACAGTAAAGTGTGAAAAGTATCTGAAGTGTTGATTTTGTTAATCATTTGAAGTCTCCTGATGAATTATTTGGCGTTATTGACAGCTACAACTGTGATTTTGAGATTTCCGTAAAAATAACTCGATTTTGTCCAATAATAAAACTAGGTTTGAAAAACTAGTTATGGTGAAGAAAATAGAATTTTTAGTCATTTGTTAGTTGTCATTAGTTATTCTTCCCATTCCCAATACGCAATTTTAGGAATCTTCAATCATAAACTGCCAAGGTTCAGATTTAGAACTCCCAAACTTTAATTGCATTCCTGATTGCAGGGGAACTTCCTCACGGAGGATTTGTTGCCAACCGTTAGGGCCTAAACACCAGGTTGTACCGTAGGTAGAAAAATCTTGTAGGTAATAAGTTCGCACCGGATTATTGCCAGTGAGGGTATTGCGACAGAAGATTTCGGCGTGACGCTTGGAAACGGAAGGTTCTGGGATGACGATATCATTGTCTTTTGTACGACCGATGCGGGTGACACTAGAGCGTAAAAACCATCTTTGACTGCCGGAAAGCGATCGCAAAGAAGCTTTCACCAAAGTAGAATTGAAACTGGAGATACCCGTGTCTGGGAGTTCTGTAATTCCTTCATCAAAGCTTTTAATCAGTTCGCCATCGAATTCGGGATGCAGGTAGAGAACAGGCAAAGTCCAAGCAGGCTGATTAAACTTATATAGTGTTAGTAACTCTTGCCTAGCCTCCGCTACGGCTTCATCAATGGGCTTGCGCGATCGCAAAGCTTCAGCAAGGGACTGAATAAAACTGCGGCTTTCAAGGTCGGTAATCTCGTCACGCATTCCTAAAACAGCAGGTACGCCATTACGAATTAGCACTTCTGCCAAACTGCTGGCTGGCATAGCTTGGCGATTGATAGCAGCAGGTAGTGCCCCCCAACAAGCATTAAATACTGCCAGCTTCAAACCACCACGGGTTAATGCTTGTGCTAATTCTATGCCATTCAGGGTCATACCTGAACGTAACAAGAATAATCCTCCGTCTGGCCCTGGTAGTCCGTGACCAGCGTAAAAAAAGACGTTGTATGCCTTTGTTTCCAACTCTTGAATCAATTCTTGTGGAGTTGGTTGTAAAAGTGTATTCACTTTACAAGGGGCGTAAGCCTGAAAGTTGTTACCTACCTGCTCGCTATTTGACAGAGTTTTTTCTAGGATAGCGGCTTCTTGTGACAATTGTAGATTCTCATCATGTCCTAAAACCAGCAGGATGTTCAAAGCCTGATCGGTTCGTAAATATGGTAGGGGTTCAACTTCACTGGTGGTGCGACTAAATAGCAAATCTTGGGAAAGTGACATCGCCGATTGGCCAGGTTCTCGCTGCATAATTTCCCAAGGAAAGGCGATGAGATCTGGGTCACGAATTTCCAGTCGAAACCGCAAACGTGTATGCTGACCCATAGCGATGCCGCGGCTGCGTTCAAAACTACCGAGAATCGACCCATCGAATACCCAACGCCACAAAAGAATACCCAAGTGTTGCATCAGACGACTACTGTAACCAGAAGTCTGACCAACAGGAGGGGGAACCGAGTTTACAGATGGGTTTACCTGATTATCGGTGTTTCTGGAAGGAAGATTTAAACCACTATGACCAGCGAACAACTGCTGCCATTCTTGCCAAACTTGAGAGAGTTCAACAGGCCATACACAGTCACGCAGAACATAGCCACTGGGATAGGGAGCCTTGACGACCCAAATGGCATAGTTGTCTGTGCCAGTGTTGATGAGACGGGCGATCGCCAGGTTCAGGGATGGCATGGATTCATGAAACTAAAGGGACTAGGGATTGGTGACTGGGGATTGGGTGCTAGTATTCTTACTCAGCACTCAGCACTTTGAGTTTCTACTTTCGATTATTACTTGTATTATTTCAGGTTTTTACTAGTTTATCGATTATTTGTCTGGTCTGCATTTGTATCGCTTTGTGGGTTTGGTGCAGGAGGCTGGCTATCAGGGGATTGCGGGACAGTATGACATGGACTTCCCTCACCAGCTTGCAAAACAGCAACTTGGAAACGTTTTAGTTGAGACAATTCCATCCAAACTTTTTTCTCTGGTATTTGTAAAGCTGAAGTTGGTGGTTTGTTTGTATTTTTTGGAGTTAAAGTGCCTTCACTGGAGCAAAGCCGCATGTGTACTGAAGAGCCTCCAGAATCAGGTTTAGGATTAGGTTTTTTCTCTATAACTTCCAAAAAGCTGCTAGGAGGCAAAGTTTCCTGATTGTCCAAGCGAGTTTCTTGCTTAGTTTGAATCACCCATCCAGGAGCGAGGTTAGCAAGCGATCGCTCTTCGGGTGGCTTAGAGGCAGTTGGTTGATTAGTTGTAGAAGGAGACAAAACTGGGATTGTATTTGACGGCAATCGTAGCCGCATGAACAAGTATGCTACTGAAACTGCTGCCGCCACAAATAAAAACGCAACTACTAAATGTAGCGATAGTTGAGTATTTGTGGCAGGCTTAGTTTCTGCAATGACTTTGGTTTTTTGTTTGGGGTTATCCTGCAGTAGTGTTGCTTGTGCAGTGGATGCAGGATTTGCTACTTTGAGCGGCAAGCTGTCTGGTATGGCTGCTTTGAGACTTAATTCTGGTTCAAAGTATTTGACTTGATAATGTACTAAAGCGATAGTGACATTATCGTGTCCATTTTTCGTGTTGGCAATTTCTACTAATTTGTTAGCAACATTTCCCAGATTGTCTTCACCAGTCAGAACTGGTAGAATTTCTGTCTCCCAGTACTCCTCTACCCGGTCAAAGTCACTTAATCCATCGGATGTGAGCAGAAAAATAGCATCTTCGTCGAGGATAAACCGCTGGGAAGTGGGATGTAATGAGTTGCTGGCACTCATCCCTAAAGCCTGTACAAGAGAACCTGCACCACCTTGAGTTACAGCTTCGCGGTAGATGGCATAGCCAAGCCTGACTTCTCTTGAGGCGACATCATCGTCGAGGGTAACTTGATAACAGCCGTGCTGTGTAATCCAGTAGGCACGACTATCACCGACGTGGGTGATGTACATCTGTTGGGCTATAGGCAACGCCATCACCAAAGTTGTGCCCATGCGTTGGCGTCCCTGCCGATGTTCGCCGTCATTGCGCTGGCTAATTTTGTCATTGGCAGCTGCCACGGCTGATTCTAAATCATTTAATAAAAGTGAGGGTTCTATATGATCATAAGGAACCGTTGTCAGTTGCTGCACCTGCTGCTGAATCGTTTCAATTGCTAAATTAGATGCGACATTGCCTCCTTCGTGCCCGCCAATGCCGTCACAGACAATGGCTAAGGCTGTCGCCTGCGGTGGTTTGCTCACTATTGTGCCACTTGGCGGGTAACAGGCATCTTCATTACGTTGGCGGCTCGGCCCAGTATCGGTTTTAGTGATAATTTTAATAGTGGGTGTTTGAGCGCGCCCTAATTGTGCCAGTCCCCGATCTAAAATTGCAATTAATACTTCAGGCGAGTTGATCTCTTTTTGAATCAAGAAGTTGGTAATTTGGTTGAGAAATTCAGCTATGACTGGTTTTGCTTGCAAGAGCAATTGACGCCAGAATTCACCTAATTGAGATAAGTCAACGGCTGTGTCAGAATCGGAACGCAAGTCTAACAAACGGACTAATGACCCTTCTACTCTTTGTAAATGCGGGTCGAGTAAGCTAGAAGCAACGCCTTCAGTTTTTAAAGGTTGCCACAAATGAGCTATCTGCCATAGCCAATTAAGTTGACGCATTGATGTGGCATCGCGCCAAGCAGTAGTTAACTGGCTACATAGCTGTATTTGTGTGGCTGTACTATCTGCCAAAAGTGGCGGTTTTTCTAAAAGTAAAATTTCTTTTAGGGAGCGTCCCTCAGCTATGGGAAGCACTCCATACACTTGCGGTACGTGTAAGCGATAGGGAATTAGTCTCAGATAAGCTCTGATGTTCTGTAAATTCTCTAATACTGGTGCTAGGGGTAGCAACCCTGGCTTAGTGTCTAAAACAACAGATTTACTGATGACTAAATAGCGATCGGCTAATAGTTCTCCGGGGCTACCCACACTCAGCCCATCTCCCGCAGCCCAGAGGTAACGTTTAGGTAGGGGTGTGGAACATCGCTGGCAAAACTTGTGAGTCAGGGGGTTAGCAGCCTGACACAGTTCATTTGGGCAGTAGAGCGTTGCCGCATCATTTTCCATAGTGTTCGCAGTGATCAGCGATTGGCAATTTCTTCAACAGCGTTGACAGCGGCAATCTAAACCGCTCATATTTGTTTAACTCGATGTATCCAACTTGGGATCATGATTTAAGCTGGCAGATACCAGCAGTGATGAATACTAAATTTTTTTACTTATGCAAAGAACTTACTCCTTAGTCCACTCTACAGCCTCATGATAGCTTCTATTGCTCTATGACTCTTCATCAAGTGCGAGGAGCTAACTCTAACTCTGTCATCAAAGCATAACCCAAGCACATCTATCACTGTTCGGTTTTAGGAAATTAACCCATCAACAAGACGCAGATAATGCGGGTATTTCTTTAGTGTATAAGTCGTTGAGCATCAATTAACTTTAATTAACAATTAAGATCCCCACAGAGCATGTCTGTTGAAGTATCCTTTTGACATTCTGAATCTAAGGCTTGGGGGGTGAATATCCCTGTTTTACTCATCAAAGAAGGGAACAGGGAATAGGGAATAGAAAAAACTGTTCCCTCATCCCTATCTGGGAGTAACATCCTTCCACTCGTATCAAGTGGTATGTTTCTCTTCAGGTAGAAATCCCCATCTGAAACTCCCTGTTGACAGTTGTTCGTTAGCAATTGCCTCTTGAATTGGTCAAAATGCAACACTATGCTATACCTCCTTTGAATCGCAAATTTTTGGTTTTTCAGATAATCTCTGAGCAAAGCAATCTAGGCTCAACACTATACTGATTCTGGATAATAAATTTTGGATTGGATGCGAGCGTTTACCAAATTGGCAAATTGGAAAATTGCCTAGACTCCACAGTCATCACTTTTAATTGTTGACTGCTGACTGTTAATCGTGAACAGTCAGCTAGAACAATGAGAAAGAGATTTTTTTATTTGTCTGTCGTTGACAACAAGTAGCTAGTCTTTAAGTTTTGCAAAGCAGGATGCTCTAAGCACCCAGATACTACAAAATTACTACAACCTGATTGCCTTTAATTTAGGAAAACACTTGATGCAATTTAGTATTTAGTGAAGAGGAGGAAAATATGAAGTTAATTTAAAAACTGCGGGTTGTCTGAAACAAGTTGACCTCTTGCACAATTTAGTTCCACTGTGTGGAGGTATAGCACTATTGGCGATCGCTGTAAAGTTATTAGGGGCATGGTAGTGCCGTGCCCCCAATAAGTTAGGTGTGACCAAAATGATCACTCATAATATCAAGTTCGGTTAATTACTTACGATATAGTCGGTTTGCTTGGTAATAGGTAATAGGTAATAGGTAATAGGTAATGGGTAATGGGTAATAGGTAATACTCAAAACCAATTACCAATTCCCAATACTTCGGCTTACCTCGACTTCGCTCGGCACAAGTGCGAGAGTACAAGTTCCCAATTCCCAATTACCGACCTCCACAGATATCATAAGTGTTTAAACGGACATGATATAACTTAATAAATCTCAAATCTACTTATTTTCGTCAACTGCAACTTGGGGAATTCCCATGCTGTAGTTGGTGACGCGAGCAGAGAGATTGTAGCTGATTTCGCCTTTTTGCAGGAGCGATCGCAAATAATGCTCCAAGTCTGACCCAACGCGGCGTAAGTTGTAGTCTGTAAGATCTGCGCCGCTAGATGCTTCTACGAGTTCATCAAACTTGCGATAGACCTTTTGAAGAGCATCTTCATTCCAGTTGAATTCGTTATCAGGGTCAACATCTAACGTTAAGACTTGATTACTGGGAACCAGTTCGCCATCCCGGTCAATTTCTGCCGCAAAAATGCGGACATGTCGGGTTGTGGACTTGAGCAGCATTGGATTGTCCATAGAAGGGTGTAAGGTTCAACTTGATTACACTGAAATCATTGTAGACCTTATGCTGGGCTTGAATCTCCTTTACCTACCAGCTTTAAGCCTAGCTTAATTCTTGACAAAAGAAGGCATGGGGACTGGGGGCATGAGGGGGATGGGGGGATGAGGGGGATGAGGGGGATGAGGGGGATGAGGGGGATGAGGGGGATGAGGGGGATGAGGGGGATGAGGGGGAGAATAACTAAAGCAATTCCCAATGCCCCATTCCTTATGACCAATTCCTAATGCCTAAAAACCATGCTCCTCGTGGACGTGGTTTTTTATAGGGACAGTCTTCTACTTATTTAGAACAAAGATTTTACTTATGATAAATTGGTTCATCAACGTTTTTGGAATTTTATGATGAAAAAAACGTACATCAAGTAGTTTTACGTAATTATGTTGCAGCTACCTCTGGCTTTAATAAAAGCAAAAATAATCAGAGTTTTTACTTACGTGTAAATACCAAAATTTCAGTAAAAACTCAAACTTTTATTGACGTGAAGATAAAGTTGATGTAAAAAGCTTTAAAAAGGCCCAACAACTTCTTACAGAAACTTTATTGTATAGAATCTTAAAAACTGAATAATAGTTATGGCTTAACTAAATCCTATCTGGTACAAGAAAATAGCGACTTAGACAGTGTATAGTCTAGCTAGGAAAAAAACACGGGAGAGGAAAATGGAATATAAATGCTATAAGTTGAGGAAAAATTCTTAATTCAAAGGCTGTGGATTCAAACAAATGTGAAGAATTTTTGCGCTCGGATATAGCTCCTCACCCTCACGACCACCAATTACAGGAATCCTCAAAACTATGAACTCGAAAGCATTACCACGCCAAATAAATAATATTGAAGTAGGTGTTTATGAGTGCGAAATACATCTCAAATTTCGGTTGATTGAAGAAAAGAGTCTTTTGAGCGATCGCGAGCAACTGTTGCAGGTACTACTGGATGCGTTGACTGAAGGGTCTGATGACTTTCTGGAGACGCTGCAAGCATCCGTAAAAGCTCAAGAAGTCTCTGAGTTCAAAGCCTCACCCCAAATGCGACGCCAGCTGATGCGTTTACGCAATGCTGTGGACAACAGCCAGTAGTTAAAGCTGGAGCTAGAATTTGAGTGGTGGCACATCTAATAGCAACAACCTGGTTAGTTTGTTAAGATGAGCCGCATTGGCTCTAAATATAAATTGGCTGGCATCAGCTAGCTGCTAGGTTACAAACTAGACTGAACATTACTCTATTGCAAAGCTGAAAACAGTATCTACGATGACCTTTACCATTTAGACTATGGGCATCCTTGGGTGCATATTAATCTAAATGAAGTAATAGCTTGCTTTTTTGGTCGGGTTATAGTCTTTGAAAATTTATCTTTCAAGGCAATTGCTCTAACCAGGGTTTTACTGAATTTGCACAAGTATTAGCTGGCGCAAGAAGGCAGGAAGAATATTGCTTGTCAAGTAAGCTTTTGAACCTTTTTATTTGGACAGTTATCTCCCCTATCCTGCACTGGTGCCAGTTTAAGTTAAGTATTTGACATGTAAAATAGCTTCAAAATAGCTAATAGCTAGTTATGAGCGATCGCTATCGTTTAAGGTAGTATTTTTAGGGTTAAAAATATTTTGCTTTTGCCACTGGTGCAAGAGAGATTTTTGGCCCAATGCTTGGCGGCGTGCAGAGCAAGTGATTTATGACATGGGGGTAAGCCGCAGACGAATAAATTCGCCGCTATATACTTACATTTATAGCGGTGAGGTTAGTAATCAAAATATACAGCAATTTTCGTTTGCCCGAAGCACGATTCAACCCCTTCCTTGAAGTTGTGATCATATTTTGGAGCTTTGTACACTCCGCCATCACACTGACTCAGTAGGGTATTTATTTAGCAAGACCGTGTTCTAGTGCAAAACGAACTAACTCAGTGCGACTATTAGTGCCGGTTTTACTAAACAAACGACTGACGTATTTTTCTACATTGCGAACGCTGGTTTCTAAGCGACGGGCAATTTCTTTATTCATCAATCCTTCAGCTACCAAATTTAAAACACTTTGTTCTCTGGGGGTCAAGTCGATTTTAAAAGGAGTTGGGGATTGAGCGATCGCATTTCTTTGGGTTAATAAAGCCTTAATTTGGGCAATTTGATTGGCCAGTTCAGCAATATCAGGCGTTTCACCCTCTTCACCGATAGCTTGAGGCTTAGCTGTGCGGCGCGTAAGTAAGTTTTCTACTATTGCTACTAACTCATCTGGATCGAAGGGTTTGGGCAAATAAGCATCAACACCAGCTTGATAGCCTTGGATGCGATCGCCGGTCATCCCTTTGGCAGTTAAAAATACTACTGGAAGTGCTTGGAAGCGGGGGTCTTCTCGTAGTTGTTTGAGGAATTGATAGCCATCCACCTGGGGCATCATGATGTCGGAAATCACCAGGTCAGGTGTATTTTGCTGCATCAAATCCCAACCTTCACGGGCGTTACTGGCTACTTGAACGCTGAACCCGCTTTCTTGCAAATAATCTTTCACAGCTTCCCGTAACCCCGGTTCATCATCCACCAGTAACAATTGTGCTGACATTGAAAGTTTCCTTGAGTTTTCCTTTTTCCAATTTAGCGAAAGTTGACAGGCATTGATCAACAGTCGCGGATTTAGGAGTTAAAGGGGAAGGGGTTGGCTGATGGCTGATGACTGTTGACTAATGACTGTGAACAGGGGAATATTTTTTTATTTATCAGTAGAGACGTTCCGGGGGAACGTCTCTACTTATTCATCGTCTGCTTCTGATTCATCTGTCCATTCAGATGTGTTGGTGGAGTCAGATGATTCTATGCCATCGTCTGTGAGGCGGATAATTTCTCCTTGGAAGTAGTTCGCTAAACGCTGAGCTGCGATCGCTACTTCATCAGTTTCCCAGTCATTTGGGGGTGTTTTGGTTGGTGGTGGAGACACAGTTTGCACTCCACTTCCGTTCTTCACAGTCGGCGCAGTTCCATTTTTTGCTGTCGGCTCGGTTTTAATTGGTGGTGATGCTTGTGTCGGTGCTGGTGTGGCTGGCTGCGGGACTGGCGGCGTATTTTGATTGTTGTATTTGGCAGGAGGTGACTGCTGAACGGTAGGGGAGGGGTTTGCTGGAGGGCCTTTTCTGCCTACATTAGAGGTTGATGAAGTTCCTTTCTCTAGGCTTACCTTGACTTCATGGCCGAAAGTTTGCTGAAAAGCTGCTGCAATCATAGGTAAATCAGACTTAACTTTGTCGTACCATACGGGTTTGACAGCAACACGAGCCGCAGTACCATCAAATTCTATGAGATGGCCCATTTGACGCAGCATTTCTTGCCTTGATTTTGGTTGGAGGTTAGCAAGCATCTGCTGCCAAATCTGAGTTAAATCATATTGTGTTGCTTCAACAACTTCCTCTTTTGGCGATACTGGAGATACTTGTTGTGCAGGTGTGATGACAGGCTCCTCTTGTGCGGGTAGTCGAGGAGTAGATCCATTTTCTGCGGGTTGTGGCGACACCGATGTCGATAAGTGAGGAACAGCTACACTTTCTGCTGGTGGTGACACTGAGTTACTAAAATCAGTGTGATTGTCCTCTGGGATGCTCTGTGTGGAGCGGCTAAAGCCGTTTCCGTTTGTCGAAGCGGTTTTGGAAGAGTTGGGTTGTTGGGGTAAACTAGGAGGATCTACTTTTAAGAACTGCTGAGGCGATGACTGCCGATGATTGCTGCTAGTTGATACCACATGCGGTGTGGTAGCTCTAGGTGAAACGCCTGTGGCTGTAGGTTGAATATTGGCACTCGGTAACAATCCTAATAATGTCACCTCCAACCACAAACGCGGCTGGGTAGTGTTTTTAATTTGTACTTCAGCTGTTCGTAGGTGTTGCTGTCCTACCAAAATGCTACTCATGTCCAATTGCTGGGCAAATTCGACTAGCGTCTTCCAAGTTTGGGGAGTACAAGCTACTAAATCATGACGATTAGGTGCTGTTTTGGCAATCAGCAAGTCGCGGTAGAAAGCGGCGAGATTTTGCAGAATAGTTAAGGGTTCTCGACCACGATCTAAGATATTACGGCTACAGTCCAAAACTGCTTCGGGATTATCTTGTGCGATCGCATCTAATAAGACTAACAAGTCTCGTTCGCTGACTGTACCTACTAAATCCCAAACTTTATCTGGTGTCACTTCACCAGACAACAGCGCTAATTGATCGAGCAAACTTTCTGCGTCTCGTAATCCTCCCTGAGCAATTTGGGCTACTAAAGTTACAGCGTCAGGAGTAATGTTAATTTGTTCTTTTGAGGCGATCGCACTTAAATGCTTAACCATCGCTTCTAATTGAATACGTCTAAAATCGAACCTCTGACAGCGCGAGATAATTGTCGGTAATACTCGCTGGGGATCTGTTGTCGCTAGGACAAAAACTACGTGTTTTGGCGGCTCTTCTAGTGTTTTTAGTAGTGCGTTAAAGGCGGCGGTACTGAGCATGTGGCATTCATCGACCACATAAACCTTATAACGACACTGTACAGGGGCGAATTGCGCTTTTTCAATTAGTTCGCGGATATTATCGACACCAGTGTTACTAGCTGCATCGATTTCAATGACATCAAGGGAGTAGCCTTTAGTGATTCCCTGACAAACATCGCACACGCCGCATGGAGCAGGGGTAGGCTTGTCACTATTGAGACAATTGAGAGATTTAGCAAGAATACGGGCGCTAGAAGTCTTTCCCGTACCTCGCGGCCCAGTGAATAAATAAGCAGGGGCGATTTTCGCTGTTGCGATCGCATTAGTGAGGGTAGTAGCGATCGCCTCTTGTCCCACTAGTTCAGCAAAACTCTTTGGGCGATACTTGTGGTGCAGGGGTTCGTAAGACATGGATTTATAAACACAAGCGCCCAATTTGACATTCAATTATTCTATACGTAGCAATATTACTTGTGAGGATTAATTATTTTCCACATTCCTTTCCATTATAGTACATTTGAACCATATTAGGTAATTGGGAATGGGGCAGGGGAGCGGGGGAGCAGGGGTGCAGGGGTGCAGGGGAGCAGGGGAGCGGGGGAGCAGGGGAGCGGGGGAGCGGGGGAGCAGGGGAGCAGGGGTGCAGGGGAGCGGGGGAGCAGGGGAGCGGGGGAGCAGGGGAGCAGGGGAGCAGGGGAGCGGGGGAGATGAGGATAAATAATTCCTAACAACTGACAACTGACAACTGACAACTGACAACTGACAACTGACAACTGACCATTGACTAATATGTACATTTTATTGACTGGATTAATGCGATAGTACAGTGCGATCGCTACAATCTTAGGTAAACAATATTCAATGGTACAGCAAATGCTCAGGCGGCTAGTTCAGTGGCTCAAAAGGTTATTCCAAAGCTTGTTTGGTGGGCAAAATACTCCTGCGAATGTGGTCACAGATGTACCAAAAGAACCAGCGCCACCCCTCACTGACACGGATCTAGAATTTCTTTTCACCGAACTTCTCGAAGGAGTGCATCAGGCGCGGGGAGAAGCTTGGGCATCAAAATGGCTGCAAAACATTGAACATCGTGTGTCCACTGAACGCTGGTTAGAATGGTTACAGCGGTTTGGTGAAAGGCTGCTAGCATCATCTACACCCAATAATGAATTAGCTGCTCGCTTAGTGCAATTGGGTGAGTTGGGCATTGGTGAAATTGGAGACACTGCTTATGATATTGGGATGCAGGTGTTAAGGCGCAATCAAGGCGAACCAATATGGGAATATGATGGGCCAGATGCGGTTAGCACGAGTTTGTCGCTTGAAGATAGCTACCCAGTATCAGAACAAGCACAACCAGGCGAGGGAGAGTACTTTTCAGGGGAAGAATACCTGCCTACTGAAGGAGAAAACATCCCAGCAGAGGGAGAATATCAAACTGTCACCATAGATCAATTATTTGTGATGTTGCAGCAGGATGAAAACTTACGCCAGCAGATTGCTCAACAGCTGGCAATTGAGACAGACGATCCTGAAGTTATTGTCCAAGAATTGATTAATCAATATAATGCATCCAATGAATCGACTACAGATCAACCGTAAGATTGGGTACTGGGTATTAGGGATTGGGTATTGGGGATTAGGAAGAAAAACGCTCTTTGATCAACTAAATTCTTTCCCAGTCCCCAGTCCCCAGTCCCCAGTCCCCAGAGAATAACAACTGACAAAGTTTTGTATATTTTTTATAACCATAGGACTGCAAAACCTGCTAAATTCAGTAGGTTTTAGGTGATTACTAATATTTTTAAGACAACGCCGCTACAATCTAGGAGAAATAAAATCCAAGAGTATGGCAAATGCTCACGCAGTTAGTGCAGTGGCTTAAAACGTTTTCAAAACGCCCCGTTGGTAGTCAGCAGACTCGCGATATCAAGACTGTAACAGACCAACAGATGGTTCTACCACCTGAATTGAGTAATGCGGATCTGGAACTTTTGTTTAACCAGCTGTTGGAAGGTGTACATCAAGGACGAGGACAACAGTGGGCAATCAATTACCTACAGCGGATGGAAGAGCGCATTAGCGTTGAACGTTGGATAGATTGGCTGCTGAACTTTGGTGAAAAATTGCTTTTATCATCTGCACCAAACCATCAATTAGCAATGCGGATGGTGCAGCTTGGTGAACTTGATATTGGCAAAGTTGGAGAGCTTGCCCATGACATTGGCATACGCTTGTTAACACAGAACTCAAGTGAATGGTACGAAGATAGCGAGGAACGAGAAACCGAAACTATTAACACTGAAGATTCCGAAACGTCTGCAACTTTGTTCAACTCTCCAGGACAGGAGTTGATACGCAACTTAGGTGAACTGTTATGGGAGTCTGACGATTTAGAAGAGGAACCTACATTAGGAGTACGCCAAATTTCTGCTGCTGAAGAAATATCAGTCCAGAATATAGGAGAACTGATTTGGGAATATCAAGCAGAAGCAGCCAAAACCACAGCAGTACCGGATTTTGTTGCAGATGAAGATGCAACGGAGAATTTACAGGAATGGGTGTATGAACCAGCAGCTGAAACTGAGGCTTCCATACCTCTGCTGTCTCCTGCTGAAGAAGATGTGATCACCAACTTAAGCGAATTGTCGTTTGAGTATGATGTGAGAAATAATGAATTGACACCTGCACC